>SICG01000011.1 GCA_009691525.1 Candidatus Latescibacterota bacterium
GCAAGGGGGCCAATCTGTGGGACAATGAGTTCAGCAACCAGACCGGGCTGATGCGCACTTCGGACGGGGGCATGTGCCGGATCAACGAGTTCAGGCGGGTGGGTTGGGGCGGGACCGGGAACGGCGTACACCTGAGCATCTTCGGCACCCAGGGCTCCTACGAGGAGCAGGCCAATGCCCAGGTCTGGGTGGGGCTGAAGCCAGAGGACACCCAGGACCTGACCGAGTTGCTGGACTGCAAGCAACTGCCGGTCGAAGGGCCAGAAGCGGGCATGAACGAGGTGCTCAAGCGCGATTTTTACACCGGCATCTCAGCGGTACATCCTGCAGGCCGTTTGCCGCGCAGCTTTGCCGGCCTGCCCAATGGCCACTTCGGCTCGCACCAGTTCCTGGTCGACGACTTTGTCAAATCCGTGGCCACCCACCGGCTGCCCCCCAACCACGTCTGGAACGCGGCCCGCTACTGCGCCCCCGGCCTGGTGGCCCACGACTCCTCCCTGCGCGAGGGCCAGATGCTGCCGATCCCTGATTTCGGCGATCCGCCCAAAGGCTGGGCCTTCACCGAGTTGGACACCTCGGCCGGGTGAGGCCCGGGCCCTGAACTGCCTTTGCCCTTTTCCTGCCTTCGTCCACACTTCCCGCATACCATAACCGCATAGAACTTTCCAAAAATCTTCACTGAATGCAAAAATATGCGATATTTTTAAGTGCAGGGACGCCCCGCAATGCTAGTACTGCTCTGTTGACTGAGGTTGGGAAGTGGTATCTTCAGGAAAAACGGGAGGATACCCACCATGGTGCTGAAAGCCTCGACGGAGCCGTTGCCAGCGTTGGCGGAGTTTCTGGCCCCCTTTCCGTGCGGGAAAATACGATGTGGCGATCCTGGACCTGGGTATGCCGGAATATCGGGCGATCAGGTGGCCCAGCGGATTCTGGAGATGGACCCTGCGGTGGGGAGGATCTTGTTTACGGGGTGGGAGCTAGATGCGGAGGATCCGCGCCGACAGGCCTTCGACTTTGTGCTCACCAAACCGCTGCGCGGTCTGCATACACTCAAAGATCTGATCACCCAGGCGATCGCACTCCGCGATCAACGCGTCGCGGTGCCTAGTGACCGCTGAAACCCGACTGGCTACCCCGGCAGGCTTAGGCCTACTCCTTCTTTGCGTCCCTGATGTCTCGCTTGCGCAAGTTGTGGCGCAACTCCTTCTTCCGCAGGCGAAACGCCGCAGGGGTGACTTCGAGCAGTTCGTCCACATCCAGGTACTCGATGGAGGAGTCCAGGGACATGATCACCGGGTCCGGCAGCCCCTCAGAGATGGCCTTGGGCGCGGCGCGGTGTCCGGTGAGATTCTTGGTCTTGCAGACATTGATCACCAAGTCTTCGTTGCGGTTGGTCTGCCCCACCACCTGGCCGCCGTACACCTCGTCGCCGGGTTTGACAAAGAAGCTCCCCCGCTGCTGCAGGTGCTCCAGGGCATAGGCCACCACTGGGCCGGTCTCGAGCGAGATCAGCGAGCCATGGTCCTGGGTATCGATGCCGCCGGCCACTGGCTCGTAGCCGTGGAAGAGGTTGTTGTAGATGCCCGTGCCGCGGGTGAAGGTCAGGAAAGGCTGCCTGAAGCCCAGGGTGCCTCGGGTGGGCACCAGGAACTCAGCATAGGCCGTGCCGTCCTCGCCGTAGCGCAGCGTCTGCAGTTTGCCCCGGCGCTTGCCGAGCATCTCGCTCACCGCCCCCAAGTACTCGGCCAGCACCTCGATAAAGACCCGCTCAACCGGCTCCAGCAGCCCGCGTTCGCTCTCGCGGTAGATCACCTCTGGTTTGCTGACGGCAAACTCGTATCCCTCCCGCCGCATGGTCTCGATGAGGATGGCCAGGTGCAATTCCCCCCGGCCCGAGACGATGAATTGACTGGCCAGGTCGGTGTCCTTCACCCGCAGGGCCACGTTGCTCTCCAGTTCGCGGGCGAAACGCTCGCGCAAATGGCGGCTGGTGACAAAACGCCCTTCGCGGCCGGCAAAGGGGCTGTCGTTGACGCTGAAGGTCATCCGGACCGTCGGCTCCTCGATCTTGATGGGCGGCAGAGCCCGCGGCTCCACGGCACAGGCTAGGGTATCGCCGATACCCACGGCGTCGATGCCGGCGACGGCGACGATATTGCCGGCATAAATCTCGTCAACTGCTTCCCGTTTGAGGTTGCGAAAGACAAAGACCTGACTCACCGTGGCAGGGCTCATCTCGCCATTGGCCGCAATATGGGTGATCTGCTGCCCCGCACGCAGGGTACCGCGGTGGAGGCGACCTACGGCGATCTTGCCCACATACTTACTGTATTCCAGCGTGGTGACCAGCATCTGCGTGGGCCCCTCCTCGATGATGGGCGCCGGCAGATGCCGCACGATCGCGTCGAAAAGTGGTCCCAAATCGTCGGCCATGGTCTCCGGGCTGGTCCCGGCCCGGCCTTCCAGGGCGCGCGTGTAGATGACCGGGAAATCGGCCTGCGCCTCGCTGGCGCCCAGGTCGATGAACAGATCGAAGGTGGCGTTGACCACGGCGTCTGGCCGAGCGGCCGGGCGGTCGATCTTGTTGACCACCACCACCACCAGGTGGCCGCGCTCCAGGGCCTGGCGCAGCACAAAGCGGGTCTGCGGCATGGGACCTTCGACCGCGTCCACCAGTAGCACCACCCCGTCGACCATGTTCATGATGCGTTCGACTTCGCCGCCGAAATCTGCGTGGCCCGGGGTGTCGACGATGTTGATGATGGTATCGCCGTAGACGATGCCGGTATTTTTAGCCAGGATGGTGATGCCGCGCTCCCGCTCAAGATCGTTGGAATCAAAAACCCGCTCCACCAGCGTCTGGTTGCTGCGAAAGACATGGGTCTGCCGCAACATCCCGTCCACCAGGGTGGTCTTGCCGTGGTCGACGTGGGCGATGATACCGACATTGCGGATATCGGGCTGCACCCTGGTTCCTGTCTTATCGTTGGTAAGGGCAACTGCCTGTGTCATGTAATTCCCTGGATTGGTGGGCCGAAGCGCCCCTGACTGCTGCAGCGTATCTAGCCTTATAAGATAAGGCTCAGAGGGCTAAACCGCTATCCCACCGGTGGCTCGCAGCAGGGTTTCCTGCACCAGCAGCTCGTGGGCATAGGGACGGTTAGGGGCCTGCACGCTGGCGATGGCGGCTAAAAAAGACCCCAGCTCCCGCTCGTACAGCACCTGGCGGTCCTGCGGCGGGATGTGTACGGTCTGCTCCCCTTTCTGGAACCCACCCCGGGCCGCGTCCAGGCAGACCCGCAGGCTGCGACCCGGTTCAAAGGGCTCCATTAGGATGGCGCTGCCCTGGCTGCCGTACACCTCGAAACGCCGCGCCATCGGCGGGGTCTCCATGGCGGCGATATCGATGAAGGCAATGGCCCGGTCGAACTCGAAGACACCGAGGGTATTATCCTTGAACTCGGGGATCACACCGCTGTCGTTGCGCATGAAGGCGCTCACCTTGCGGGGCCGGCCCAGCATCCACACCACCTGGTCGAGCATATGGCCACCAAGGTCGTAGAGGATGCCCCCCTGGTGCACACTGATGATCTTGCGGGCCGCTTCGGAGAGCGAAGTGGACATGTGGGCGCGCACCGAGAAGATCTCCCCCAGAAAACCGGAGCGGGCCCACTCGGTGATCTGGCTGAAGCCCTGGTGGTAGCGGAACATATAACCCAACTGCACCAGCAAATGCTGCTCCTCGGCCTTGCGCACCACTCTCCGCCACTGGGCCCAGTTGTCGCCAGCGGGCTTGTCGTACCACACGTGTTTACCGGCCACCACCAGAGCCTCGGTCTGGTTCAGGCCCTCCTCGTTGCGGCCCTCGGAAGCCACAGCGACAATGCTGGTATCTTCGAGGATCTGCCCAACCGATTCGAACCAGTGGGCCCCGTCATAGGGCGCCTTGCCCTCCACCACCTGCCGTTTTTCCGGATCGGGCTCAAAGATCCCGGCCAACTCCACCTGGTCGTTCTTTTTCATCGCCAGCCATTTGCCGCTGGCATGGCCGTGTCCGGTGCCGTACTGGGCCATACGTATCTTTGCCATTCATTCCTCCTATCGAGCCTGTTGTTCAACCAGCAGGGCAACGGCTTTGGCGTCCACCTGCTCTCCAGGAAACTTGTACGGTAGCAGCCACCAGTCCTCGCTGAAAGAGGCCGATTGCCCTGGCGCCAGGCGCTCTCGAGGACCGATGGGTTCGAGTTCACATACTCCGGTGCCGTTGTACCAGATCGAGATGGTCAACCCCGCTACCTCGTTGTACACCCGATCCGGAAAGGTGGGGAAACGCTTGACGAACATCAGGTCGTTGCGCATCAAGTAGCCGAACCACCCAGCGTAGGTGTCCATGCCCAACTTGGCGTTTTGCGGTGGACCCAACACCTCCAGGAAACCGTCCTGCACCCGGATATTCGGGTCCTTGGGCCAGCAGTCGATGCCCCCTGGGCCGTACATGACATAGTGGCTGGGAAAGCGGCTCGGTTCGCTCAGCGGCATAACCACAATGCCGTGACCCAGGGCAAAGGTCCGGCTCCAGTGGCAGCGCTCGACCACCTCGCCGGAGATGTTTTTGATGGTCTGCACCGTGCGCAGGTGGGAGCCCTCGGCGTCGAGGGTGAACTCCCGAATCAGTTGCACCCCCGAGGCACTGTCGGCCACACTGGTCAGCCGCGCCTGGCGCGGCCCGGTGATCTCCCCTTTCCAGTCGCCAAACCACAGATCGGGATGGCGGGGAATCACCTGCTCGGGCCCCACGTCGCAGCGGCCGGCACTGGGCTCCACCACCGGCTGGCCTGGCGCGTAGCGCCAACCAGCCTGGGCCGGGTCGAGCATCAGGGCGTTCTCGCCGCGGTAGGCGTACTCCAGGACCCGTCCCCCGCTGGTGCCCAACACCACGCGGGTGGTGGGGTTTTCTATTTTGATGCAATCGGCATAGCCGAAAAACTCCGCGATACTTGCGCCTTCCATATGCCCATCCTCTGCCAGGACTGCGCTGCTCAACCCCAGGGTCAGCAGCAGGTGAGGTAACCTGCTCATCAGGCCACCGAGTACTTGACGACCGCCTTCTCGTCCAGCTCGATGCCCAACCCCGGTTTGTCCGGCACCAGGGCGTAGCCGCCTTCGATACGGATCGGCTCGGCCAGCAGGTCGTCCTCGCGGAAGAAGTTGCCGATGATGTCCGAGGGCAGGGTCGCGGCGGGTGCAGCAGCACAGGCCTGCACATAGCTCATGTCGGTGATGCCCAGGTCCACCCCACTGCCGTGCCAGACCGGCACCCCGGCCTGCTCGGCGATATAGCACTGTTTTACGAAGGCCACCATCGAGCCGGGGCTGATATTGAGCATGTCCACCGCCCCCTTGCGGCAAGCGTCGTACACCGACCGGCCGCTGCCCAGGTGCAGGGCCACCGGCACCGGTAGCTTTTCGCGCAGATGTACGTACCAGTCCAGGTTGTCCTTGGGCACCGGATCCTCGAAGACCGCCACCAGCTGGCGCAGCGGCCCCAGAGCATCGGCAAAGGCAATGGCGTGGGCGGGCAGATGGAAACGGCAATTGGGATCCACCGTCACCTTGAAATCGTATCCCACTGCATCGGCCACGGCCTGCAGGCGCTCCACATTGGGGTCCCCCAGAGCGCATTTGATCTTGATGCCGTGGAACCCCTTGTCCTTGCCCTCTTTGGCCTTGCGGGCCAGGTCCTCCGGGGTGCGCCGGCCGCTCCAGTAATCCACCAGCACTTTGTCGCGCACCTGGGCGCCCAGCAGGCGGGCGGCGGTCACCCCCAGCTGTTTGCCCACCACGTCGAAGAGGGCCATCTCAAAGGCGCCGTACGCCGACCAGCCCGGCACCGGGATGCGGGCCAGATCGATGCGCCCCAGCTCCATGCCGGTCAGGGCGGCGATACCCTGATCCACTTCGCTGGCAGGACAACCGCGGCCGGTCTCGCCGATGCCGACGATCCCCGAGTCGCTGGTATGAATGCGAATGATGTGTTTGGGTACCTCGCAGAAGGTCCGCAATCCCTCGTCCTTGGCATCGTATTCGGGCGAGTTCACACTGTCCGGCCGCATGGGCACCACGACCTTCCACTTCTCGATGCGGGTGATTTTCATGACCTGCTCCTGGCAAAGGATGTCGGAAGGGACGCCCCCAAGATGCTCAGGGCGATGCCCTCTGTCAAACCCCGCCAAGGGCGCAGGTTGCCCGCGATACTGGAGCGCGGGATCTGCCTAGCCGCTCCTCCGCAGAGGCCGGGCAAAAAGAAAAGGGGCAGCCGACCCTTAGGCCGGCTACCCCTTTTTCTGTTACTTCCCGAATATCCGGGTACTTCCCGAGTATCCCGGTTTGCGTTGTTACTTCTTCTTGCCCTGGCTCACCGCCACGGTAACGGTACCGGTCTTGGCGGCAGTAACGTTCCCCGCGTCGTCGGTGGCCGTCACAGTGATCTTGTAGATCCGGCCCGTGCCGTTGCCCGTGCGCCGCGGCCACCATGCCGAGGTTCTCACGGTGGGCACTGGTAAAGGCGCCCTTGAGATGGCCGAAGAGTTCGCTGTCCTCGAGGCCGTTGGACAGCCGCGCGCTGTTCACCACCACCAAGGGGCCGGTGCTCCGCCGACTGTGGGTGTGGATGGCGTGGGCCAGCAGATCCTGGCCCGTGCCGCTCTCCCCCAGGATCAGCACCGTGTTGTCGGTGGTGGTGGTCAGGCGCGCCAACTCAACTACCTTGCGCATGGCCGGGCTTTCGGCGACGATGTCGTCGAACAGGTTGACTGGAGCTTGGTCAGCCGCAAACAGGACCTGCCGGGGCGCCGCCTGCCGGGATTTGCGCAATTCCTCGGCCGCGGCTTTCAGTTCCTGGCGCAGTCGGCTGTTTTCAAGGACCAGAGGCGCCGTATCCTGGCCCCTGCCGCCGGCCTCGGCGAGGTTGGGAGAGAACACCTCGCGCCCAGCCTCCGGAAATACCCCTGCAGAGACCGCCGCCTCCACCAGTTCCAGGTCGCGGTGGCGCAGGGATAATACCTGAAGCGAGGGAGCCACGCTGACCAGGAGTTGCTGTTCCTCGAGACTGAATCCCGCCATTCCTTCCCCGGCGATCTCCACCGCTCCGCGCGCGGTGGGCACCGTGAGGAACCACAAGGCCTGGGGGCCCTGCCACAGGCGCAGCCCCTGGTCGATATGGGCCGCCAGCGGGGCCATATCCATGGTGAAGCTCTGGTCGACCAACTGGCCGGCTCTGGGAGCAGCGCGTAGCTCCGGCCGTGCCGGAGATCGCGCTCGATCAGGTGCACCCACAGGGCCGAAAACCGTATTCCCGCCTGGCGCAGGTGCTCGACCACTGGCGTGACCACGGATGGGAAGTCGCTGCTGATTTTGAGTTGGCTGGCCGCGTTGGCAACTTCGCAGTGCAGCTCTTGCAGTGTTCCGTCGAAACCCGTCAAATTCCTCCCTCCCTCACGCGCAAACCTTGTCCTCCACCCCCCAGCGGTTGTACGCCGGGTCTTCCTCTCTTGCCATCCGGTTGCGGGTTTCCGCCCACAACTGGTGCCAAGCCGCCGGGTCGCGCAGTTCGCTTTCTGGATGCTTGCGGCTGCGGGCGACAAATCCGGGGAACATCTCGCGGCCGGTGGGCTGGCCAATGGGATTGTAGCGCAGGTCGAAACTCCAACGCACCTCTTGGCTGTGATTGGGCAGGGAGCCGTGGCAGGTCATCTGGGTCATGAAGAGCACGTCCCCCCGCTGCATGGGCAGGGGCAAGCCGTCCGCCAAATTGAGCAACTGGTCGGGAATACCCAGGCCGTTCCAGCGCCGGCAGTGCTGGAGTAATCCCTGCTCGTGGCTGTGGGGCATCACCTTCAGACAGCCATTCTCTATAGTGGCGTCCCAGAGCGGGAACCACACGGTGAGGATCTGGCTCTGATCTGCGGAGGGCAGCAACACCCCGGTGTCCTGGTGCCATGGCGTAGATCCCAGTTGTACCTGACCCGTCTTGGGATCCTTGGGGACCAGGTGTTCTGGGGGTTTGAGCCGCACGTGCTGGATGGGGTTGGAGAAGATCTCCGGCCCGATCAGCGCTTCCACTACGTCCAGCAGTTTCCCGTTGCGCAAGGTCTGGAACACCGCCGGCCCGGCCCAGAAGGGGGTATCCGCTTTGATGCCTTTCTGCGGCAGCGAAAAATCAAAATACTGGGCGTGCGTACTGCCGCTCTCGGCGCAAATCTGGATCAGCCGCCGGCCGAAGGGCAACTCCTCATAGGTGGAGGAGATGCGCCCCTGGGCGTACAATTCCTCCGCCAGTTTGTCCAGCACCTCTTCGTATTCGCGGATCACCGGGTCCAGATCCAGCGCCGGATCCAGCAGTCCGCGCACCACCAGGTAACCCTCTTGCTCAAAGTGAGACAACTGCGACACAGTGAGAACGGGCATTTCAATATCTCCTGTCGGATATGGCAGCGGGGCGACTCCGCAACGCGTTTCTCATCTGCCTAACCAGCCGCCGTCCACCACCAGAATGGACCCGTGTACATAGGAAGCGGCTTCCGAACAAAGAAAAACCACCGCGCCTTTCAGGTCGTCCGGCTGGCCCCAACGACCGGCCGGGATACGCGTCATCAGTTGCCCGGAGCGCACCGGATCATCGCGGAGGGCCTGGTTGTTGTCGGTGGCGATGTACCCCGGAGCGATGGCGTTGACGTTGACCCCTTTGCCGGCCCATTCGTTGGCCAGGGCCATGGTCAGCGTGCCGATGGCGCCCTTGGCCGCCGCGTACCCAGGCACCGTGATGCCTCCCTGAAAGGTGAGCACCGAGGCGGTGAAGACGATCTTGCCCCGCCCCCTGGCCACCATCTCTTTGCCAAACTCGCGGGCCAAGATGTACTGGGCGTCCAGGTTGATGCCCACCACCTCGTCCCAGTACGCGTCCGAGTGCTCCACCGCCGGCGCCCGGCGGATGATGCCGGCGTTGTTGATGAGCATGTCCACCACCCCCACCTCTGCCTTCACCATTTCCACAAAGGTGTAGAGTGCCTGGCGATCCCCCAGGTCGCAGGCAAAGGGCCAGAAGCGCCGGCCGCTGGCCTTTACTTCCCGCTCCACTTCACTGCCCGGCACCAGCGAGGCGCTCACCCCGACGATGTCGGCCCCGGCTTCGGCCAGAGCCAGGGCCAAACCCTTGCCGATGCCCCGCCGACACCCGGTGACCAGGGCCACCTTGCCGTCGAGTCGGAACTGGTCCAACACCCCCATCTCAACCTTCCACCACTAGGTTGTCCTGGCAACACACTGGCCGGAAAAGCGAACGGCGCTTGGCCGGCATGGCGGCCAGCAGCTCGGGATGAGGCTCCCAGTTGTGCCAGCGGGCGTTGACGGTGTTGTAGCAGTTGAAGATTGCCACCCGGTCGCGGCCCTGGCGCTTCCAGGGGGTGCCCGAATGGGTCAGCGCTTCGGTGAAAAAGAGCACCGAACCGGCCGGGCAGGCGTAATCGACCCACAGGGGCGAATCCGGCTGCATGAGGGACTTGGGCGCCGGATACGCCGCCTTGTGGCTGCCCGGCAAGAGTAACGTGCCCCCATCCCCTTTTTCGATCGGGTTCAGTTCCCAGACCACCCGGGTCAGGCCGCTGTACGCCTTGCCCGGAAAACAGCGGTACTCATGTGAATCGCCGGGCAGGCGAAACATGCCGCTGCCGTTGTGCGGGGCAAAGCCCCCCACCCCCTCTGAACGGATGGTGACAAAGCTACCCTCCAAACGGAAACCGTACCCATGCTCGTTGGCCAGGTGGGGAAAAGCCACGAACTCGTTCATGAAACCCAGCACCAAAGGATGGTCGATGAGCTTTTGCAGCGGCCCACCGATGGCACTGCGCTCCGGCTCGGGGATGGACTCCTTGTCGCGGTGCAGGCGGTAGCAGAATTCCCTCATCTCCTCCACCTCGCCCGCACTCAAGACCCCGGGGACCAGCAGGTATCCCTGGGCATCGAAAAGGAAACGCTCCTCCTCCGTTAGTTGGCGGGCGGGCAGGCCCTCGGCATTGGTGCTGGTCAGGTCGGCGGCGCTCAGCCGCAATCCAGTCCCCAGGTTTTTATCGAATAGAAAAGGCACATGGTCCCCCTGAGCCTGGTCCATGTTGCCGCCACCGTATTTGCCGATCTTCATCTGCCAGCTACCTCCTCATTGGCCCGCTTCACCAGGGCCTTCATGTAGGCGAGGGTATAGGCCGTACCCACCTTGCCGTCTCCCGCCATCAGCGGAATATGGTCGGGAATCAGCACCCCGTCGAACTCCACCTCGCGCAGCGCCTTCATCGCCAGGTACATGTCGAAGTACCCGTCGTCCACAAAGGTCTCGACAAAATGCGGCAGTGGCTGGTCCACCGTGCGGTAATGCACCTTGAAGATCTTGCCCTGCCCGCCAAAGTGGCGAATGGTCTCCACCACGCCCTCCCCCATGGCCGGCCCGCCCTCCAGCCAGCAGCCGATGCACAGACACAGGCCCATATTGGGGCTGTCGGCCATCTCCACCGCCCGTTTGTACCCGGCGAAACTGCTGAAGATGCAGCGGGGCACCCCGCCCAATTCGAGACCAGGGGGATCGTCGGGATGGATGCCGATGCGCACCCCAGCCTCTTCGGCCACCGGTGCCACTTCCTTGGCGAAGGAAGCGAAATTATCCCAGATCTCCTCTTCCGAATAGCGCCGACCATGGGTCAACTCTTCCCGAAAAATGCCCTCCCCGCTGCCTTCGATCACCCTGGCCAGGTCAAAGGCGCGCGCTGGCGCCCCGCCACGGGTGGTCTCGGTTGGCGTGCTCCAAACGCTGTTGGCCATGTGGGCATAGGTGGTGTAGGGGATGTCGGCTTTGCCCAGGTTGCGGATATGCTGCTTGTACTCCTCCACCTTGGCGTTGCGCTCGGGCAGGTTGAGGGTGATGGCGTCCACGTTGTGTACGCTGCCATTGCCCAGGCCGTAGAGCTGGATGCCATGGCGCGCAAAATCCTCGCGGCGGCCCCGATAGTACTCGGCGCTGGCTTTGGCCGGATCGACCCAGCTCACGGCCTGGTCGACACCCATCTGGTTGGCGAAACTGAAGTCGGCCTCGCTGGGTTCGGCGTGCATCTGGGCCGCTACTTTTAATCCGGGCGCTACTTTGATGTGGCTCTTCACTGGCATGGTTGTTCTCCTTCAGAACGCCGGCACAGGCTGCACGGGATTGCCGAGCGGATTCTCGCCGCGCGCGTGCCAGATCTTGTGAGTACCATTGTTCTCGCGGATAAACCTTGAAGTCTGCGCCATGTAACGCAGGGTATAGCCACAGCGCCGCCGGGCGCTGGTGTTGGCATCTGCCCCGTGGATGAGGCGCCCGTCGTGCAGGGAGCACTGATTCGGCGCCAACTCAAAATACACGGTGCAGGATTCATCCACCTGACTGGCGACGATCTGCCGGCCAAAGAGGTTGGTGGCGGCATCCACTTCTTCATAGTCGGAAAAACCATTGACTTGAGAGCCGGCGATCACCTTCATGCAGCCGTTTTCCCGATCCACCTTGTCCAGGGCCAGCCACACGGTGACGATCTGGTCCATACGGTCCAGCCGCCCCTTCCAGTAGGCCGAATCCTCGTGCCAGGGCGTGGCCCGGCCAATCTCTGGCTCTTTGCAGATGAAGTGGCTGCTCCACAGGGCGAGGTCCGGACCGAGGAAAGGCTCCACCACATCGAGCACCTCGTCGGCCAACAGAAACTCGAAAAGGCGCGGATCGCGGAAATGCGGCACATCCAACTGGTCCGCCCGCTTCTCCCCTTTCTGGGCCAGGTGCTCCTCAAAGATCGCCGACAACTTCTGGAACTGCGCCGAGCTGAACAGGGGCTGCCGGTGCAGATAGTAGCCGTGCTGGCGGTAGAATTCGCCTGCTGTCGGGGGGATCACTTCCACTTCACCTCTCCCGGTTCCAGTCCTTTGACATAGAGCCCCGCTCCCTCGCGCCGGGCAAAGGGGAACTTGCCCTGCCGCGCCGGTGCATTGGCCTGCAACGCCTTCAACTTCTCCTCGTCCACCTCGATGCCCAACCCCGGTGAATCACTCAGCACAATAAAGCCGTCCTCCAGATAGTGGCCAAAACGCAGACACTGTTCGCGGCCAGGGTCCACCACCTCCATGGACAGGTGATTGGGCAGGGCCGCAGCCAGGTGCGCCATATAATGGGCCTGGCAGTTCATCATCGAGACTGGCAATTCATACGCATGGGCCAGATGGGCGATCTGCCGGCAACCCGTGAACCCGGTCTGCCCAGCCGAGATATTGAGGATGTCCACCGCCTGGTGGTGTACCAGCGGGTACAGCTCGCTGATATGGCGCAGATTCTCGCAGGTGGCCACTGCCGCCTTCACCTGCTGCGAGACCTGGCGCAGTCCCTGGTAGTCCCAGCGCCGGGCCGGCTCCTCTACCCAACTGATATCGAAGTGTTGCTCGATCTGGCGCACATAGCGCACCGCCTGCTTGGGAGACCAATACTCGTTGACATCGATCATCAACCGGGGCCTGGGGCTGGCCACACTCAGTGCCTCCCGCATGATGCCCAGCCGCCGCAGATCCGCTTGTATATCGAGGCCGATCTTCAGCTTGCCTCCATCCACCCCGCGCTCGGCCATGCGGCGGTAAAAGGCGAAGATGTCATCGTCCCCCAGACAGTAGTCGATGCCGCTGGCATAGGCTTTCACCCGCCCCTCCAGCGCCCCGAAGGTCTGCCACAGCGGCTCGCCGGCGATCTTGGCCTTGAGGTCCCACAGCGCCACGTCGATGCCGTGAATCGGCCCGCCTGCGGCCACCACCCCGCCCTTGTGGACAAAATCCACCAGCCGCCGCCAGATCCCCACCACTTCGCGGGGGTCCTGCCCTTCGAGCAGATGGAAGAAGCGCTCCACGTCCCCACCTCCCGGCGCCAGGCCCGAGATCCCCTCGTCGGTCTCGATCCACAGCAGGCTGGCCGGCATCAGGTCTTCCCCGCCTGGGTAGTTGGCATCGGCGATGGGCCGGTCCATCTGCAATACATAGGATTCGACACGATACCCGGTGATCTTCATCTCAATCCTCCACGCACTTGGCTGCCTCGGCTAGCTCAGCGGCAGTGGGTGGCACCTCGTACAAGCCCGCCCCCCTGCGCCGGCCAAAAGGACTGGGCCCCGCCCCCGGCGGCACCCGGTCCACCGCCTGCCGGGCCAGGGTCTCGCGGTCGATCTCGATGCCCAGACCGGGACGCTCCCCCGGAATAGCCCAGCCATCGACGATCCTCACATCGCTGTTGAACACCCCGTCCCCCGGCTCGGGGTCCACCACCTCCAGGCACATGAAATTGGGCATCACCGTGGCCAAGTGAGCGTGAATGTTCCCCGGCGAGCCGCCCAGGGTCACGGGCAACTCGTACCCGTACGCCGCGTCGGCCAGTTGCAGGGCACAGGTGATGCCGCTCATCCCGCAACTGACCTGGATCACGTCGGCGCAGCGGTGGTGGAAATAGGGCAGAAAGTCGCCCAGAGTGTCAAGGTTCTCGCCGGCGCAGACCGGGCTGCGCACACTGTCCGAGACCCGCTTGAGGCCCAGAAAATCCCAGCGCCGGGCCGGCTCCTCCACCCAGCCCAGGTCGAAACGCTCTTCCATCTCGCGCACCTTCCGGATAGCCTGTTTGGGGGACCAGTACTCGTTGGCGTCCACCAGCAGCATGGGGCGATCCGTGACCCGGCGCAGGGCCTGTTCCATCAGCCCGAGGCGCCGCAGATCCGCATCCTGATCCAGGCCCACCTTGAGCTTGCCGCCCTTGAACCCGTATTGGGTGGCCATTTCAGCGTACCAGTCGTGTACTTGCTGGTCGGAAAGCGGGGATTCAATGCCGCTGGCGTATGCCAGGGACCGGTCGCGGCTGCCGCCCAGGGTCTTCCACAGCGGCTCGTTGTTGATCTTGGCCTTCAGGTCCCACAGGGCCATATCGAGCACCGCAATGGCGTCGTTGATCAGCCCGTCGTGGCCGCCCTTGAAGTGTTTGTCCACCAGGCGCTGCCACAGACCGTACCCGCGCCGAGGGTCCTGGCCCACCAGCAGCCCTTCGGCCAGGGCCTGGATCTGGGGCCGCACTCCGCCCCCACCCAGGCCGATCCCAATCAGGCCCTCGTCGGTCTCCAACTCGACCACGCAGTTGGTGCCCTTCACCCGGCCCGCGGGCGAGTTGGCGTCGCCCATGCGCCGGCTGAGGCGATGTACATACAGGGTGCTCTTCACCCTGACGATCTTCATACGGCGCTATTCGCCTCGTCGTAGTATTTGTTGATCTTGGGCACCTCGGTCATGCCGTGCCACACCCCGCGGAAGAGGGTGCGCCGTTTGGGCGGCATGGCCCCGATCACCTCGGGGGCCGGGCAGCCCTTGCCCCATTTGGAGTTGACTGTGTCGTAGCAGGTGAAGAGGCAGAGTCGGTCGCGCTCCGTATTATTCCACTTAGTGCCAGTGTGACACAGGGCCTCGGTGAAGATCACCACCGAGCCAGCCGGGCAGGTATAACTCTCCCAAAGGGAACTATCCCGACCGCTCAACTCCTCGGGCCGCGGGAATGCGGCCTTGTGACTGCCCGACAAGAACATCGTCACCCCGTCGCCGGGTCCCACTTCGTTCAATTCCCACACTACCCTGGTCAGGCCCGAGTGTACCCGCCCAGGCAGCATCTGATAGAGATGGGAGCTGCCGCAGAAATTGAAATACCCTCCCCCTCCGTGCGGGGCAAAGTTGTCGTGGCCGGCCTTGCGGTGGCTGGTATAGGTGTGGTCGTAGCGGAACCCGTAGCAGTCCTCGGCAGCCAGGGCCTGGTGCGAAAGCACCGCATTGAGCACCCCCACCACTGCCGGATGGTCGAGCAGAATTTGGGAAGGCCCGCCATGGTTGTCGCGCTCCTCGGGGGCCAGGCTGTCGCGCTCGTGGAGGAATTTCATCTGGTGTTCGCGTATCGGCCCCAGCTGCTCCGCGCTGAGCAGGCCGGGCAGACAGATCCAGCCTTTCAGGTCGAAGACATACTTCTGGGCCGCACTCATGGGCACCACCGGCAGGTCGTCCCCATTGGTGGTGGGCAGTAGGACTTCACTCATGTCTTTTCCTCTTTAGGTTTCGACGCCCATCGCCGCCCGCCCCGCCGCGCTCATGCGCGCCAGAGACCAGGCCGGCTCCCAGGTAAAGTCCACCAGCACCTCGCGCACCCCAGGCACTGATAACAGTTTCCGGCGCAGCGGCTCTCCCAGGTAGCGATAGCAGGGACGCCCCCGGTGGGGCATGGTCATCAATACCTCGACCACCCCGCCGCGCACCCGGAGGTCGTAAATATAGCCCATGTCCACCAGGTTCGCATCCACCGTGTAGAACATGTCGTCTGGCACCAGGCGCAGGGCTGCCCAAAGGGCCGGTTTCAACCCCGACTCCGCCTCTCCGGGCCGCGCCAGACTCCCCTGAGCGGCACTGCCTTCGGGCAACTGCCCGGCCCTGACGACCAGGGGACTGAGGAAGCGCTGCCGGGCCTCTTCCACCGGCCCCGGCCCCTCGTACGGGGACACCAGATAGGCGTTGTGCTGCTTGAGCACGGTCCCGGCCTTGAACTCTGGCCCGCTGTGGGCCGCCCACCGGCTCCACAACTGCCCGTGCCCCTGATAATTGAGCTGGGGCACCCCGGTGTGGTGCAGACCCTCGAAACCGGTGGCACGGTGCTCCAGCCACAGGGCGATGAAGGCGTCCTTGCTGTGCCTGTTGAAAAACCCCACTCCCCACAGGTCGTCAGTGTGCCCTGCCGGCACCTCCCCCTCGTGTAACCGGCCCTCCCGGTCCATCCACACCGTATCGGTGAAGGAATACCCGGAGAACACCCACTCGTCGTCGCGCAAATAATCGATGGCAAAGTCCTTCACTATCTCCATGCTGCCCTCCTTAAAGAAAAAAGGCTGGCCGGCGTAGAAGGTGTACTCCACATCGATGTGCATCCGGCTGGGGGTGAAAAGCGGGTGCACCGGACTGTGGGGGAAACCCCAGCGCCGCACCTTCGTACACAAGGGACCCCGGCTCACCTCCCAGTTGGGACAGGCCCCCCAGTTGGTGACCCGGAACTTCTGGAACTTCTGGTCGGCCAGATAATCGTGGGCCCAGTCGATATGGGGCGGCTCGCCGTGCCCCTCACCCCCGGCGAAGAGCTCCAGGCCCTGAGCCCGCCGGTAGATCAGGCGTTCCAACTGGCCGGTCTGCGCCGAGAGCTGGGCGCGGAAATGGCTGTTCTCGATCTGCAGCGCGTATCCCTCGCCCCTCACTTGCAGATCCGTGGGATACGCGGGCAACTCGGCCCAGGCATTGCCGTAGAAGACCAGATACTGCACCCGCCCGCCGGCCGGCACCTGGGCCATGAACACCAGCCGGCACTGCCGCACCCCGCCCTTGCAGGTCTCCCCATCCACCTGGCTCTTCACCTCGCGCAACGCCCCCTGTTCCACCCGCGCCACCCGCACTTCGCGCCGCAGATCCTGCACCTGGTCCTCGGCAAAGGCCAGCCGCACCGCCACCGGCTCCTCGGGGCGATCCATACCGGCTTCCTCGGCCACCTCCAGCACCTGGTAAAAGGACCAGCCCTGGGCCCAGGCCGCCCAAGGGGCAGGCAATTCGGCAACCCTGCCGCCGGGCTCTGGACCGGCCACCACTGGACCTG
The DNA here is from genome assembly GCA_009691525.1 of Candidatus Latescibacterota bacterium. Taxonomy (GTDB): domain Bacteria; phylum Latescibacterota; class UBA2968; order UBA8231; family UBA8231; genus SICG01. The sequence goes on from SICG01000011.1 coordinate 16,757, forward strand.
CCTGCCACTGCCTTTCGCAGCGTAGGGTGTCGGCGATGGAGGCGGCCAAGGACAGGGACAGATCCAGCCTTCCCGCTGCGTAGACACCCCGCAGCAGCTTCAGCTTTTCCTCCACCCCGTCGGTGCGTTGTCCATAGATAGTTTCAGCCATCTCTTTCTCTCCGCGTTCGGGTTTATATTATTATTGGTCGTTATTAGCGGGCACCCGGGGGGGGCGCCCAAGGAGGGTCAAATGGACCGCGTCAGGATCGGCGTACTCAGCCATGCCCACGGACACGCCAGCACCTACTGCCAGGCGATGCGCGATTTCCCCGACGTCAAGTTAGTGGCCTCGTGGGACGACGACCAAACCCGCGGCCGGCAGGCCGCCCACGCCTACGGCCTGGAGTTCCGCCCCGACGCCGACGCCGTGATCAAGGACCCGCATATCGATGCCCTGATCGTGACTTGCGAAACCAACCGCCACGCCGACCTCATCGAAAGGGTCGCGGCAGCCGGCAAACATATCCTCTGCCAGAAACCCATGGCCACCACGCTGGAGGACTGCGACCGGATCATCGCGGCCGTCCGCCGCGCCGGAGTGAAGTTTAGCATGGCCTTCCAGATGCGCCAGGATCCGGTCAACCGCAAGATGAAGCAGCTCCTGGATGAAGGCGCTGTCGGCCGGGTCTTCCTGGTGCGCCGGCGCCACACCATCAACGTGCTGCTCAACCCCAACTTCGGCACCGGTAGCACCCGCTGGCACGTAGACCCGGTAGCCAATGTGGGCATGTTCTTCGACGACGCCACTCATGCGGCGGACTGGTTCTACTGGATGCTGGGCGCCCCGCGCAGCACAACGGCGGAAATCGACAATATTCTAGGCAGCAACGCGCCAGATGACAATGGGGTGGCCCTCTACCGTTTCGCCCAGGGTGAGATCGGGGTGTTGCTCAACTCCTCCACTACCGTTTCGGGAGTCAACACCACCGAGATTTACGGCGACCAGGGCACCATCGTCCAGGACTACGGCGACGCCCCTTCCACCGCGGCCCCGCGCCGGGCTGACGCGGTGCCCCTGCGCCTGATCCGCCGAGACGATAAGGCCTGGACCGAGTTCCGCCTGCCCATCCCCGCCTCCCAGAGCGAACGCATTGGTGCCGTGCCCCGGCCCTTCATCGATTACCTGCGCGGCCTGAGCGACCAGACCATCAGCGCCGAGGAAGGCAGGGTCTCGGTGGAGATGGTGCTCGGCGCGTACCGCTCTGCCACCGAAGGCCGCCGCATCGCTTTCCCGCTCTAAAGGCCCTTTGGGTTGTGGCCGGCAGAGCGACCCGGACGGGTTCTGTTGCTTTTCGGGCGTATTTGTCGAGGGGTAAAACTTTCCACCCTTGCCCAGGGTCTTAGGTATGGAGCCATCGTACCTCTTAATCTCCTGGTGATACTCATGAAGAAGATCGCCCTCATCGTTTTGATCCTCGCGCTGGCCGGCGCCGGGGGTTGGTACGCCTATTCGGACGCAAAAACACCCACCGCTCAGTACCGCTTTGTGAAGGTGGAGACCGGTGACCTGGAATCCATTGTCTCCAGCACCGGCACCCTCAACGCGGTGAGCATGGTGCAGGTGGGAACCCAGGTTTCCGGAACGATCTCGAAGATCTTTGTCGACTTCAACCAAAAGGTCCACGAGGGCGACCTCATCGCCCTGATCGACACCACCTTCCTGGCCGCCTCGGTGCGCGACTCCGACAGCAACTATGAACGGGCCAGATCCCAACTCGACCACGCCGCCCGCGAGCAGTGCCGCATCAAAATCCTCTTCGACAAGAAAATGGCCTCGGCCAGTGACTACGAACAAGCCCAGTACACGCTGGACCAGAGCAAGACCGGGCTCAAGTCGGCCCAGGCTGCCCTGGACCGGGCCCGCATCAACCTGCGCTATGCCTCCATCTACGCCCCTATCGACGGCACGGTGATCTCCCGGCCTGTCGACGCCGGCCAGACTGTGGCTGCCAGTTTCTCTGCCCCCACCCTCTTCCTGATCGCCAACGACCTGCGGCAAATGCAGATCCTGGCCAATGTGGACGAAGGCGACATCGGGCAGATCAAGGAGGACCTGAAGGTGCGCTTCACGGTGCAGACCCATCCGGGCAGGACCTTCCAGGGACAGGTCAGCCAGGTGCGTCTCCAGCCTAGCACCATCCAGAACGTGGTCAACTACACCGTGGTCGTCTCCGTCACCAATGAGGACGGCCTGCTCTTGCCGGGCATGACCACCACCGTCGACTTCCTCATCGAGCGGGCCCAGGACGTGCTCAAGGTGCCCAACGCGGCGCTGCGTTTCCGGCCCACCCCCGAGATGATGGCCGAGTTCCGCAAGCAGATGGAACGGCAGGGTAGCGAGGGCGGCCTGGCCTGGGGTCAGGGCCGCGAAGGGGCACCGGGTGACAGCACTCGGAGCGCTAACCGCGCAGAGGGCGGGGGTGAACAAAGAGAAGGCAACCGGGGCGAAGGAGGTGGAGGTGAACAAGGAGGAAACAACCGGGGCGGGGGTGGAGGGGGTGGTGGCTTTCGCGGCGGCGAGGGCGGCAACCGCTCCCGCGACAGCAGCCGGCTCTGGTGCCTAGATGAAAACGGCAAATTGAAGGTAATCCGGGTCAGGACCGGCCTCACAGACGGGCAGATGACAGAGATCAAGACCAAAGAATTGACCGCCGGCCAGGAGGTTATCAGCGGCCTGCTGACCACCGATGCCCCCAAGGCCGCCACTGGGCTCTTCCCCGGAACTGCCCCGGCAGCTCCTCCCGGCGGCGGCGGTGGAGGCCGGCGAGGGGGGGGGAGTCCCTTCTGATGGACTCGGTTATCAGCACCGCCGGCCTGACCAAGGTCTACATCACCGGCGAGGTGGAGGTACAGGCCCTCAAAGGGGTGGACCTGAAGGTGGGGCGCGGGGACTTCGCCGCCATCATGGGGGCCTCTGGTTCGGGTAAGTCTACCTTGATGAATATCATCGGCTGCCTGGACTACCCCACCAGCGGCGAGTACCTTCTCGACGGGGTGCAGGTCAATAGCCTTGACCGCAACCAGCTAGCTGCCATCCGCAACCAGAAGATCGGTTTTGTTTTTCAAGGTTTTAACCTGCTCACCCGCACCTCGGCTCTGGAAAACGTCGAATTGCCCATGCTCTACAGCCGGGAACATCGGGAGGAGTCGCCACGGGATCTGGCCAGGACGGCGCTGGAGCGGGTGGGGTTGGGCGACCGCCTGCACCACCATCCCAATCAGTTGTCCGGCGGCCAGCAGCAGCGGGTAGCCATCGCCCGCGCCCTGGTCAACCAGCCAGCCCTGCTGTTAGCCGACGAACCCACCGGGAACCTCGACACCCGCACCAGCCTGGAGATCATGAATCTCTTCGCGGAGTTGAACCAACAGGGCATGACCATCGTGCTGATCACCCACGAGCGCGACATCGCCGAAAGCGCCAGTCGCATCATCGAGATGCGGGACGGCGAGATTGTCACTGACCACCCCTCCAAGAGCAATACCGCCGAGGAGCATCCCCGATGAAGTGGCAAAACTTGCTGCGCGTGGCCTTCAAGGCCATCGCCAGGAACAAGATGCGCAGCCTGCTGACCATGCTGGGCATCATCATCGGCGTGGGCTCGGTGATCACCATGGTGGCCATCGGCGAAGGTGCCCAGGCCCAGATCGAGCGCCAGATCAACAGCCTGGGCACCAACCTCCTGGTCGTCTTTCCCGGGGCCAGCAGCCAGGGAGGGGTGAGCATGGGCGGTGGCAGCAACACGCGGCTGAGCTTGGAGGACGTGGAGAAACTAGACCGGGAGGCCGAGTTGCTCTCCGGGGTATCACCTATGGTGCGGGCTGGAGTGCAAGCAGTGGGCGGCATCGGCAACTGGAACACCGCCGTCCAGGGGGTGTCGGTGGATTACCTCGAAATCCGCCAGTGGCCCCTGGCCTCGGGCGAGATGTTCACCACGAGCGAGGTGCGCGGTCAGGCCAAGGTCTGCGTGATCGGCCAGACCGTGGTCACCAACCTCTTCCCCGACCAGGACCCGGTGGGCCAGCAACTGCGTCTGCGCAACGTGCCCTTCAAGATCATCGGGGTGCTCACTGGCAAAGGCCAGAGCGCCGGCGGTGTGGACCAGGACGACGCCATCCTGACCCCCTACACCACTGCCATGTACCGCCTCAGTGGCTGGCGCAACATCCAGCAGATCCTCTGCAGTGCTGTTTCCGCCGACCAACTCGTCCCCGCACAGGAGCAGATCCGCACCCTGCTGCGCGAGAGCCACAAACTGCAGGAAGGCGAGGACGACAACTTCACCATCCGCAACCAGACCGACCTGGCCAGCACCGCCCAGGAAGCCACCCGCACCATGACCATGCTGCTGGCCGCCATTGCCAGCGTCTCGCTGGTAGTGGGCGGCATCGGTATCATGAATATCATGCTGGTTTCCGTCACCGAACGCACCCGCGAGATCGGCATCCGGATGGCCATCGGCGCCCGCAGCGGCGACATCCTCACCCAGTTCCTGGTCGAGGCCGTGACCCTGAGCCTGTCCGGGGGCCTGATCGGCATCGCCATCAGCTTCATCGCCCGCTACCTGGTGAGCGCCCTGAGCGGGATGACGCCGCTGATCTCCATCCCCACGGTGATCGTGGCCTTCTGCTTTTCGGGAGCGGTTGGCGTCTTCTTTGGTTTCTATCCCGCCCGAAAGGCGGCCTCCCTCAATCCCATCGACGCCTTGCGCTACGAGTGAGGACTTATGAGTCTTAGATCCTATGTCTGCCTCTGCATGCTCTCCGCACTGCTGGCCGGGGTTCCGACCCAGGCCCAGCAGGACACCCTCAAACTTTCACTGGACCAGGCGGTCGCCCTGGCCTTCGATCACCATCTGGGCCTGCGCAGCGCCCGCTTGAGCCAAAAACTCCAGGAAGGTTCGGTGGCCCAGGAGCAGGCCCGCTTTGGCCACGCCCTGACCGCCAGCCTCACCGACCAGAGCAATCGCTCGCCCTCGATCTCCCGGCTCGAAAATGTCCAGACCTCCACCAGCACCTCCGTCGCCCTGGGACTCGGTCTGTCCCAGGACCTGGCCACCGGCGGGCGCTTCAGCCTGAACTTGAGCAACAACCGCTCGTCGAGTAATGCCGCCTTCAACACCATCGACCCGGTGTACCGCTCCGGCCTGAACCTCAACTTCAGCCAGCCCCTGCTGCAGGGACGGGGGTGGGTCAACCGCATCGGGCTGCGGGTAGCCCGCAACAGCCTGACCGCTTCCGAGCTGGCCGTCCAAGGACAGGTCCAGGACTTGCGCGCCGAGGTGAGCCGGGCCTACTGGGATTTGTTCCTGGCCAACCAGAGCCTGCAACTGCGCGAGCAGTTCCTGGCCGGGGCCAGACGGGTGCTGGAGACGGCCAAGGTGAGGGCCGAGGTAGGATCTGATCCGGCCAGCAACATCCTCCAGGCCGAGGTGGGGGTGGCCCAGCGCCAGCAGGACCTCGTCAGCGCTCAGTCAACCCTGCGCCAGGCCGAAGACCAGCTCAAGACCCTGCTAGGCCTGGATCAGGACCCGCAGCGCTGGCAGCTGCCCCTGAAGATCACCGACACCCCTGAAGTAGCGGCTTTCGACGGCAATCCCGACCTCGGACTGGCCAGGACCCTGGCATTCAACCCCTCCTATCGCCGGGCCGAAATCGACCTCAAAAACACCGAACTGCAGCTCGCTCTGGCCCGCGACCAGACCCGGCCCTCCGTCGCCCTCAGCACCCAGATCGGCCTGAGCGGGATCGGTGGTTCCTACAGCGACGACCTCAAGGGACTCAAGGCCTGGGACGGCCGCTCCTGGCAAGGAGGCCTCAGCCTCGACTTCCCCTTTGGCGAGAACGGCGCCGATATCCGTCTCCAGCAACAGCTGATCCAAAAGGAACAGCGCCAGGTGGAACTGGAACGCCTGCGCTTGCAGCTGGCGCAGCAGGTGCGCAATCAGCATCGTCAGGTGGAGACCAGCCGGCGGCGCGAGCAGGCTGCCAGTTGGACCGAGCGCCTTTCCGAGCAGAACCTCAAGGAACAGGAGGAGCGCCTCAACCTAGGACTGGCCACCGTGCGGCAGGTCCTCGACGTGCAGGACGATCTGGCCCAGGCCCGCCTCAGCCGAGTACAGGCCCTGGTCGATTACAATAAGGCCATCATCGAATGGCAGCGGCTCACCGGCGAGTGAGTACCTTGCCCCAAACCCTAAACGCTGGAGGTCAGCGATGAAATCCGTTGTCTATCTGTGTGCCGCACTGATGTTAGGGACCGCCGCTCTTGTCGATGCCCAACCTGATGGTGGCGTTAATGGTGGGCGCGGGGCAGGCCGCAGAGGCGGGGCAAACATGGGGCTGGAAACCGAATGGGCGCTGATCTGTTTTGAGCTGAAGATCGATGGCGACCAGTTCACCAAGCTCCGGGCCGTGTATCAGGCAGCCTGGGGCCAGCGCAAGGCGTTGATGGACCAGATGCGCTCGGCAGGCGGCGGCGACTGGGAGGAGATGGCCCCCAAGCTGCAGAAACTCCAGGACGAGCTGATCGAGAAGTACAGCGCCATCCTCTCCAAGGAGCAAGTGGCGCGGCTGCAGTCCCTGGTGGAGGAACGGCGCGGCGGCGGTCGCGGGGGGCAGGGCGGTGGCGGTGGTGGCAGGGGTCGATAGTTTGCAGTTCTAACTGCTCGGGGCGGGGAGTCGCATACTCCCCGCCTAGTCTCACCGATTGTAGGCGAAGTGCTCTCCACTGAGCCGCTGCCACACCGCATCGCAGGCCTTCAGCGTTTCCTCGTCCAGCCTCCCCTCGGCAAAACGCAGATTCTCCTCCAACTGCAGCTCTTTGCTCACCCCGATGATCACCGAATCCACGTGGCTCTGTGACAGCAGCCATTGCAGGGACAGTTGGGTCAGGGATTTGCCGGCCTGGGCGGCCACCTTCGCCAATTCCTCCACCGCAGCAAAATGCCCCGGACTCCAATAGCGGTCGTAGTAGTTTTTTTTCATTGCGAAACGGGTCCCTGCTTCCGGTCCCTGTGCCTGCCGGTGTTTGCCGGTCAGCAACCCGCCGGCCAGCGGGTTGTACACCACCATGCCCAGGTTCATCTTTTTGGCGAAGGCCAGGCACTCGGCCTCCAAGCTGCGGGCTACTAAGTTGTAGACCACCTGCATCACCACCGGAGGGGCCCAGTTGCGCCTGTCGCACTTCCACAGCGCCTCGCACATCTGCCAGGCCGCGTAGTTCGACATGCCTACATAGACCACCTTGCCCTGTTGCACCAGCAAATCGAAGGCGGCGAGGGTTTCCTCGATGGGGGTCTGGTAATCCGGGGCGTGCAGGTAACAGATATCCAGGCAGTCGGTCTGCAGGCGCTTCAGGCTGGCCTCCAACCCGCGGATCACGTGCCAGCGGTGCAACCCCTGATCCTTGTGCGGGTCGTCCCCAGACATCCAGCGCACCTTGCTGGCCAGCACCACCCGGTGCCGCCGGCCCTTGAGCGCCCGGCCCAAAATCTCCTCAGACTTACCGCCCACGTACGCATCGGCCACGTCGATGAAGTTGACCCCGGCTTCCAGCGAACGGTCGACCATCCGCTGCGCCACCGCCTCGCTGGCCTGCTCGCCAAAAGTCATGGTGCCCAGGCACACCCGCGACACCTTTATCCCGGTTCCTCTGAGAATCTGGTACTCCATCAACTCTTCTCTCTTTCTTGTTCCAGCACCCGGTAGATATGCGGGCGGTTGGTGCCCAGCAGACGGGCAGCGGCGGCGATATTGCGCCCTGGTCTCTTCCAAGGCGCGTTTGACCAAAATCCTTTCGGTCTGGGCCAGGTTCAGGGGCAGTTCGGTAGCCTGCGCCACCGGCAAAACACCCGCAGAAAGAGGTGAGGGCAAACCCTGAAAAAAGTGGATATGCTCAAGCCGGATCTCCTCTCCCCCGCTTTCGATCAATGCCCGCTCGATGATGTTTTTCAGCTCGCGCACATTGCCTGGAAAGTCGTATTCTCCCAGCAGGGACAGGGCCTCGGCGCTCAAGCGGGGCACCCCCATGCCCATCTCCCTGGCAAACATGCCGATAAAATGGCCGGCCAGCAAGGGGATATCCTCCCGGCGCTGGCGCAGGGGTGGCACAGCGACCACATAACGCGCCAGGCGAAAGTAGAGATCCTGGCGAAACGTGTGGTCGGCGATCCGCGCCTGCAAGTCGGCGTTGGTGGCGGCCAGTACCCGCACCTCCGCTCGCCGGCTTTCAGACCCGCCCACCGGCGTGACCACCCCGTCCTCCAGCACCCGCAGCAGCTTGGCTTGCAGCTCCAGCGGCATATCCCCGATCTCGTCCAGGAACAAGGTGCCCTGATGCGCCAACTCAAAACACCCCTTGCGGTCGGCATCGGCGCCGGTGAAGGCACCGCGCACATGGCCAAACTGGAGATCAGGGAGAGTTGTTCGCTCAGAGTCTTGCGCCGGTTGATCTCCTCCTGCAGGGCAGTGTTCTTCTCGGCCAAGGTGCGAGCCAGGAATGCTCGCTCCAGATGGGTTTTGATACGGACCAGCACCTCCTCGACCTGAAAGGGCTTGGCGATATAGTCCATCCCGCCGGCCCGGAAGCCTTCCACAATCCCCTCTGTTTCACCCCTGGCGGTGATGAAGATCACCGGGATCTCTCGCGCACCAGCCACCTGCTGCAGTCGGCGGCAGGTGTCATACCCGTCCATGCCGGGCATCATCACGTCGAGCAGCACCAGATCGGGCACCGCCCGCACTACCAGCTTGAGCGCCCCCTCACCACTGGTGGCCACCGAGATGTTGTAGCCGTCGGCCTCCAGGGTCTGGCGCAGCACTTTGAGATTTGCAGGTGTGTCATCCACCAGCAGGATCTTCGCCCCTGCCAGACTCGGTGTGCTCATGCGCACTATCCCCCAATCAACTGGTCCGCAGACCTGTGGGTGGGTACTGACACGGGATTGTAAGTTTTCTGAGTCGTCGTGATCTCCATATTTCCTCCCGCTCAGAGGACTTACCCATGGTACACTGCTTGCTGAATTTGGCCCAGAGACCGCCTCAGCTTATATTTTTGACAAGGAGCGAGCCATGTCCGAAGCATCCAACCCCTCGACTATTCAGGCCTAGCCCCCACAGGAACTCCACTGGGGTATCGCCTACCTGCGCGAGGATATCCAGACCCTGCGCCAGGACATGCACCAGGCGATCCAGGGCGTCCGCCAGGAGTTGCGCGAGAGTGTCTAGGAACTCCGCCAGGAGATCCGTCTCACCCACACCCGCATCGATGGCACCAACCAGGCATCGACGAGAAGTACGAACTCCTCTACAAAGCTATCCGCTCTCAGTTCACCTGGCTGATGACGACCATGATCGCCCTGGCCGGCATCATCGTGGCTGTGATCAAACTCTGAATTCCCTCGTCCATCGCGCTGCTGCTCACCCCTGCTCTTCGATCCTATCTAGGATCGCCAATACCTCGTCCATCCTGAAATCCTGGCTCAAGGCGCACAAGTGTGCGGCCAGCCAGCTGGCACTCCCGCCCAATCCCTCCATCTCGTCCAGATACTTCTCCAACTCAGTCACGCTGGACAACTCCGCCGCGTTCTTCAGATGTTGGAGCAACTCTGGCGATAGCGAGATACCCTCCAACTCCAGCGGCACGGCCCTCCCTTGGGCAGGTTGGGCGTACTCGTATTCCACCCCCAACAACCTGGCCAGACAGGCGCAGATCTCTGCGGAGCGGAAGGGCTTGGGGATGAAGGCCCCGAATCCAGCGGCCAGAAACTCCTGGTGCTCCTGCTCCAGCACCGAGGCCGAGATGGCCACCACCTTCACTGAGTCCCATTCGGATCTTTCCCCTATTTTCCGCAAAGTGCCCAACCCGTCCAACACTGGCATGCGGATGTCCAGGAAGACGATGTCGGGGTAACGCTGCCTCCATAAAATCCAGCGCCTGCTGCCCGTCCTCGGCGAGTTCCACCTTGACCCCGATATCCTCCAGCATAGAGCGCAGGATATCCCGGTTCTCGGCCACGTCGTCAGCCACCAAGGCCCGCACCTGAACACCAGCGGCTAGGCGTTGGACCCGGCCAAAGACTTCGGTGGCCTCGTCGCGCACCATGCCCTGGGCCGAGGGCAAAGATACGGTGAAGAAGAAGCGCGAGCCCTCGCCCAACTTCGACTCCACCCTCAACTGCCCACCCAGCAACTCCACCTGCCTCCGGGCAATGGCCAGACCCAGGCCGGTGCCCCCCGCGCTGCACGCCGGCCTGCCCCTGCTGAAAGGGCTGGAACAAGGTCTGGATCTCCGCCGGGGCGATCCCCATGCCCGTGTCCATCACTTCGAAGCAGTAGCGGTCTTCAGCCTGGGGGACGATCCTCAACGCGACCTCGCCTTGTAGGGTGAACTTGACTGCCTTGGAGATGTCCAGCACATCGTTGATCAACCGCAACAGCTGGTCCCTGGTTCGATCGCTACCATTTCCATAGTCGCCCCGCCGGGCAGGTCTACGGTGATCACTTCATTGGCGTAGCTGCGGCCTGACAACAGGATGGCGAAGCCGATCAGCATGGCCTTTGTTCTTGTCCCTCGCATGGCTCATTCCTTTCTGTGAGTGGGTGGATGAAGTGGAACTGAACTTCACCCTCACTCTTACGCAAAGCCTATGCCGCGTGGACACGGATCTACCTAAGGAACTGTATGGGCAGGAGTTGAGAAAGCAGCGGAAGGCTACAGCGGAAAGGGGTCTGCTGTCACGATTTTGACAGAGGTGTAAGGTTCGTTACAGGATGCAAAGATCCTTACACCTCGCCTTGAGATAGGCGTACTACCGAGAGGTGCTTATATTGATCGCTCTGTCGAGGAACCAGAACCAACGCTGAAGAGGAGGATCGCATGACCGAGAACACCGGCGCCATCATCGACCAGGGCCCCAGCGACTGGCAGATCATCCAGCAGGACGCCTCGGGTTTCGGGGCCCTCTCCCTCAAGGGCCGCTGGATCCACCCCGAACCGGGCCGGGTCGAAGTGCGCCTGGTGCGGGAGGACACCGGCATCGCCGTCTGCGACTGGCAGCCGGCCACCACCCAGGCCGACCACACCTGGTCCGCCGAAATAACGCAGATCCCCGCCGGCGGTCTGTACCGCCTGGAGACCCGCCTCAACCACCAGGGCAACCTCGCCGGGGAATGGTCCATCCGCGGCGACACCCGCCATTTCCTGGGGGTGGGCGATCTGTGGATCATCGCTGGCCAGAGCAACTCGGCCGGGTACGGCCGCGGCCCGTACCACGACCCGCCCGAACTGGGCGTACACCTCTTCCGCAATAGCGAGCAGTGGGCCTTGGCCACCCACCCGATGAACGACGCCACCGACACTAGACACCCGGTCAACCGCGAAGGCGGCAATCCCGGTCACTCCCCGTACCTGCACTTCGGCCGAATTCTGTTACAAGAGTTGGGCCACCCCGTCGGTCTGGTGCAGACCGCTTTGGGCGGGTCACCCCTTTCGGCATGGAACCCCGCCCAAGGCCAGGCGGTGCTCTACGAGAACATGGTCCAATGCGCCAAAAAGGTGGGCGGCCGGGTGCGGGGGGTGTTGTGGTACCAGGGCGAGAGCGACGCCGGCACCGAAGCGGATGCCACCAGTTATGCCCAGCGCTTCGCCCAAACCGTGGCGGCCTGGCGCCAGGCCTTGGGCGATTCTCAGTTGCCAGTGCTCACTGTGCAACTCAATCGGGTGTTCCAGGTGGCCGACGAAGGCTCACACCGCCGCTGGACCCAGGTGCGCGAAGCCCAGCGCCAGGTGGCCCGCACCGATAAGCGCATAGCCGTGGTCCCAGCCCTCGACCTGCCCCTCTCCGACCTGATCCACATCAGCCCTGCGGGAAATCTGCTCTTGGGCGAACGCCTGGCACGCGCCGCCCTGGGCCTGGTCCACAGCAAAACCATCGAGTACCGCGCCCCGGACCTGCAAGCCGCCAGCCGCGTCGATGCCCAGACCATCGAACTGCATTTCGCCCCGGTGACCAGCCGCATGGACAGCCTCGACCTGACCAGTCACAGCTTCAGGGTGGAGGACGCCGAAGGCGAGGTGCCGGTGGCCCAGGTGGTCTTCTCCCAGGACGCGCGCATCCAGCTCAAACTGAGCCGCCCGCTGTCCGGCAAAGCCCAGGTCCACGGCGGCTGGGGCTACAGCCCCACGACCGTGCCGGCTGATATGGAGAGGTTTATACCGATGTTGGGATTCTACGGGGTGCCAGTGGTATAGTATATTATGGACGGCGACAAACGCCGCCAGAACGAAAAGAAATTCGGCCAATGGCAGCCCCTCCCCGAGGGGGCAGGCGCTATCTCTATGAAGTTTCCGGACGCAGAGGGTGGAAGGCACTATACATCAAGGAAGTGAACGCCCAGGAAGAAACTGTCAGCTTCTACCAGGAGATCTACAACACTCAGGGAAAGTTGGTCGAAGTGCACCGGAAATTCCCCGTGGACACCGGGCATCAGCGGACGGAGCAAGAGTCATGAACGTGACGCGCGAGATGGTAGCGGATCAACTGAAAGAGTACTTGCGGGGTGCCTGCACCCTTGACCAGGTTGTCTCCTGGGCAGAAGAGGTCATGGCAGAGGGGGAAATCGCCGAGCGGGATTTTGCGCTGGTGCGCGACACGGTAGCGCGACTAGGGGTGAGCGATGTCGCTGCTTTTGGGCTTACCTGGGAGGAAATCAGGGAGATGTTGGAAACCCTGGGATACCGGGCGAGAGTGGAGTTTGAAGCGGCAGGTTAACGCCCTCACGTTCTTTCCCACACCCTCACATCCACCAGCCTCGTGCACGCCCGATCTATGGCCACCCTCCGAGCGTGCTGCGCCGTCTGCCTGAACCCCGCATCTCGCAACACCTCCCCCTTCTCCAGACAATCCGTATCGCTGTACGCCACGTACCGCTCCGCCTCGGGCAAGGGCAACGCCCCCAGCAGTTCCCCGCCTTCCGCCCAGAAATCGGGATGGCAGTACACCTCCACCGCGCAGGTGGAGGGCCAGAGCGGGTCCCAATCCCAGATCGCCAGCCCCACCACCGCCTGGGTGGTCGTCTGGCATAACACCCGGGCCCGGGCCGACTCGCCCTTTTCCCGCCGCCGCTCCTCTTGCTGGATCAGGTCCAGGAAAGGCCCCTCGGTAGAGGAGCGCCCCAGCAGTCCGAGGGGCGCACAGCGCACCGCTCCGGGGAAATTCCCCAAAAAAAGTGCCGCCGAAGCCGGCCAGTGACACCACTGCACCTCCTCGACCTGCACTGCATCTTTGGCAAAGTACTCGGCCTCGAACTGTGCCTTGGACTGCGCGTAATACTCCATCTGCCCGCTCTTCGGCTCCAAGCCCACGAATCCATGTGAAGCATAGATGTGGTACGGAGCGCTGTCGTACCCCGTACCCAGAAAGAGGGCCTGGCCCCCTTGCTGCCTGAAGTGCTCCATCTGCATCCCCATCAACTGCGAAGCCGCCCCCTGACGCCGGTCAGCCGGCCGGGTCCACACATGGCCAAAGTGCCCGGTGCCCCGATGGGTGAAAGTGGCGATATTGGCCAGGGGGTCTCCATCCCGGTGGAGCAGGTAGAAGCGGGGTTCGATGCCCAGGTCCCGGCGCACGGTGGCCGCATTCTGCCACTGCCAGATCGGTCCCTTGTGGCCCAGCAGGCGCTCCACCCGCTCGGCCCAATCTTGATCGGGACCGCTGACCACTCCCACTTCCACCGCTTCGCCGCTCTTGAGTTTCACCTTGCCCAGCGCGATGTACATCGCTCACCTGTAGGGTTTGAAATTCAGCATCCGACATCCCCCCTCGAAGCCGGGCCTGGCCACGTACTGAAAACAGCCGGGCCGCATTTGGTCGGCGCGGGGAAAATGCACATGCCCGCAGAGAATACCCACCAGATTCTCGGCCTGTTGTACCAACTCCAGGCAGGCGCGGGTGCTTGGTGCCACCTCCCCTACCATCCACTTAGCCCGCGCCTCGGCGGTCCACCCATCTTCCCCGCCCATGACGATGGGCGCATCCCAGCGCGCCATCACCGAGGGCATCAGCGAAGGGACGACCAGGGGGATGTGTACTAACAAGAGGCACGGCTTCCCATTCTGCAATTGGCGGCGCAGGAACTCGACCTGGGCAGCGCTCACCTGGTAGATGCTGTTGTCCAGGGCGATCAGGCGCAGGCCCCCGACCTGCTTCACCTGGCAGGCCGGATTTCCCCCGGAGAAGGCAAAAAATCGGGGATAATGCGCCTGGCGGGTGGCCGCGCTCCAGGGGTGATAGGGGAAATGCCAGTCGTGGTTGCCCAGCGTATAGAGGTATTCCTGCCCTCCCAGGTTGCGGGCCAAAAGTTCCAGGCCGGCCACCGAGGGGAAATGGAGGATATCCCCGGTCAGCGCCAGCGCATCGGGACTCAGGACGCGGCAGCGTTCCATCAGGCCTAAAGACACCTCCCTGGTCGGTATGCCCCCTGGGGTGCGCTGCTGGAAGTAGGGTTGAAAGTGCGCGGCAGCCAGCCGCGCCGGGTTCGGATCGCGGGCGTCGGCCTCGGGCAGGTGGGTGTCACTCAAGTGGAAGAGCCGCACCTCCCGCTCCAACCCCTCGACCAGGATTTGATTTTCCTCCGGGTGCTCGGGGTTGAGGTGGAGGATCTTCACCGGTTCACTCCAACCACTTGGGATGCCGCCGGCGGAGTTGCCGCATGCATTTGGTGAAGACCTGTTCGTCGAAACCCTGGTAGGGCGGCAGCAGGCGCAGGGGCATGTCTAGTCCGGAGGCGCGCACGATCATCTTGTCGTACGCCCCGTCGATGGCCTCGCGCCCCTGGGTGGGGGCGAGGAAATCGTCCATCACCCGCAGATACTCGGCCTGTAGGGGAAAGAGCTGGTCCCACTGCTTGTTCACCCCGTACTGGTAAAATTCCCTAGTTTTGGCCGGGAAAAGCGCCCCGAAGGAACTGAGCAGCGAGCACTCGCCAAAGAGACAGCCGTGCGGAAAGCCATGTTCGCCGTAGAAGTGCTGCAGTTCCGGGGCGCCGGTGGCAATGCTGAAAATGTGGGTCAGGTCCGTGCGGCAGTTCTTGGTGCCGGCCAGGTTGGGCACCTCCGCCACCAGCCGGCGGTATTCGGGCCCCAGCAGCACCCGCTGGGCCCGCGGCAAGTTGTAATGGATAAAACGCGCCTCGGGAAAGGCACCGCACACCTGGCTGAAGAAGACCAGGCACTCGGAATCGTCCAGCGCGCCCCAGGGAGGCAGGCTGATCTGGAAGGCCCGCACCCCCAGGTCAAAGGCAAATCTCACCCGCTCCAGCACCTGGGGGGTGGACATGGCGATCACCCCTACCATCGGGGAGACCCCGTCCTTGTGGGTCTCCTCCCAGAAGACCTGGACGATCTGCCGATACTGGTCGCCGGTGACCGCGTACCCTTCGCCGGCCGTGCCAAAGATGTACAGGTGGTTGAACCCATGGCCCAGCAGGGCGCGGACTTCGCGGCGAAAACACTCCTCCAGGAGCACCCCCTGCTCGTCCCAGGGGATTTCACAGCTGACCAGGATGGCCTGCGGGTAACGGGTGGCCATGGGACTTTCCTATCTCCGGTAACCCGGTTTGATGGTGCAGGTGGGACAGGCATTTTTCAGGTGCTCGCGGCGCACCTTCCACAGATCGAGGGCCAGCACCAATTCGGCCTCGGCCCCTCCCACTTTGCCGCGGCGCTGCAGCTGGCGCCGGTCCAGGGTCTCGCTCAGTTTGTGCGGCGACACCGGGCATTCGCCGCTGCGCCAGGCCAGTCCCTTTACCTCTTCCACCCGACCGTCTGGCCGCACCACGTAATCGCGGTTGCCAAAGGCATCGATGCAGCCGCAGGGCATGGCGTTTTCTGCCACGTGGTACGCAGTGCTGGTGTAGTGCGTGGTGCCCAGGGCCAGGAGATACCCCCCGCTGTGGACCAGTCTGCCGATGGGGCTGTCCTGGGCCCAGATGCCTGTTTCCAGGTGATCGGCGCAGAATTCCTCGGCGCGGGGGCCACAGGCTGCCAGGGCGTGGGTGGGGTGCAGACTGCGCACCGCATCGGGCCGCCGCCAGAAGGCGTCTGGGATGGATCCATTGGTGGTGGGCGTGGTGAGCGGGTTGTAGACCTGTGCGCCCCGGTGGTTGAAGGATGGCATCATCAGGGTGCCCTTGGGACCGATGGCTTCTAACAGCGCCTCGCCCACCGTCGCGGCGCCCCCGGCCACAAAACCAATGGCCCCCAGAGAACTGTGCACCATCAGGTCCATGCCTTTGCGCACGCCCAGTTTCTTCAGATCCGCCACCAGGCGCGCCTTGGTGATCAGTTGGCCCGGCCCGGCCAGTTCGGCGTAACTGAGTTCTGCGTGGGCCTCGAAGTACCGGGCCACCTGCTCTGAATCCGGAGCCAGCTTTTTGTTGACCCCGCCCACTGAGGCAGTCTGCTCGCAGCCGATGAGCACGGCGATCTGGGCCAGGTCGCGCCGACCATCGGCCCAGAACAGGGCCCAGGGCGGCAGCCCGGCGCCATGGATGCGCTGGGCGATGGGAGTCGGGGTGTTTTCGGAGGTGGGCGAGAGCAGCGCGGTGCGCCTGGGCACCCGCCGGGTACCGGCCGCGTGTTTAAAAGGCTTGATCCGCCTTGCAGCCAACTGGTTCACCTCCTGCTCGCAGGTGTCCAGATGGGCCATCAGCCCAGCCCGGTCCCCTCCCCACAGCCAGCGCCGCAGCCGCTTGAGATTCTCGGCGTGGGTCTCGCGCAGGAAGTACGCCCGCTCCGCGCTGGGTTTGGCCTGCAACTGGGCCTGGGTCCGGGCGGTTTCGGCGCTGGCCAGTTCCACCACCTCGGGGCTGCCGGCATCGGCCAGATAGTACAGATAGGCTGCCATACTCGCCGCACACAACTCCAGGCCCTTGAGACTGAGCAATTCACGGGTGTCGGCCGAGGAGTGGTATGCGTCAAAACCCCGCCCGCTCTTGCGGTGATGGGTGGTGATCCAGGGACAGGGGAAGCCGTACTGGGGATCGCCGATCAGGGTATCAGAGGTGGAGACAAAGGGGGTCGGGTACAGGCGATAACCGGGGTTGCGCAGCTTGAGCCCGGCCCGCAGCACCGCCTCCCCCACCCGGTCCACGAAACCTGCCGACATCGGGATGGTGGCATGCCACTCCAGCCGGCCGTCGCAGACCTCCGGCTTGCAGCCCAGGGTGTCGATACACAGCCCGGCCAGGGGGGCTTGGAGTCGGCGCGCCTTTTCGAGATACCCGAAGAAGCCGTAACACTCATAGGCATTGATCAGGCGGATCGTGCGCCGCGGCCGGCGCAACTTGCCCTCGGCGATGAGCCCTTCGAGCAGGCGGGCCATCTCCAGGCATACCGCCACCCCTGAGGCATTGTCCACTGCCCCCGGCTCGGCGCTGTGGGCCAGCACCCAGACCTCGTCCTGCGGGTCGTCGGCTCCGCGCACCAGGCCGCTGACCACGTCGTGGCTGCCCACATACTTGCGCACCTCCACCTCGACCCGCAGGCGCAGCGGGCCCCGCTGCTGCACCAACCGGCGCAGCTCCCGGCCCTGGTTCTGGGAGAGCACCAGCCCCACTAGCCGCGCTGTGGCCCACTCCATCGGCACGGCCCCCCAGCCGAACTTGCTCCACGCCAGCGCATCGGGCAGCCGATCGATGGGCCGGTCGGTGATCACCCCCACTGCCCCCTTGTCGGCCAGCGGCTTCATCAGCGTCCTGGGTTCCAGGCAGCTGAGCACCAGCTTGCCCATCAGTGCGTCCTTGCCCTTGGCCGCCAATTCTTCCTGGCTGTCGATGATGACCAGTTCACATTCGAGCCCGCCCTCCGGGGTACCGCTGGTCCACTGGATCACGTGCCAGGGACTGTGCTGAAAGTCCAGCAGGCGCTGGTGCACTGGGGCAATCACCTCCAGAGTGGCCCCCAGCACATCCTCGGCCTCCTGGATCACCCAGCGGCCCGTTCCCACCCGGCCCCCGGTCTGCAGCGCATAGACCTCGGCCTCGGCCCCGGCCTCCTCGTACCGGCGAGCCAGGGTCTGGCTGGTCTGGTGAAAACGATCGAAAGAGTTCCAGCGGTCGGTCTCGACCACCGCCTCCACATCCCCCAAGAGTCGCTTGCCATCGGCGCGGTCCATCAGCAGGGGCAACACCTGGCGGCACAACTGCCGCACCGAACGCGGAACACTTGCGGGCATGGGATTTCCTCCTGAATAGTCAGGGAGCAAGATAGAGATTTGAGGCGTAGGCGTCCAGCTACAGCGAGCGCTAAAGCGGCAGGGAGAGGCCCCTGGAGGTCTTTCCCGGGGAATGGTTGGGAAGGGAAGGAGGCGGGAGGGGTTGAGGGGAGAGCGGAGCCCGCAACGCCCCAACGTATGGGGCGTTGCGCGGGTAGGGTGGTTGGGGGAGGAGCGAGCAGGGTGGGAAGTCCGCGCCTTGGGAAAGGCCGGAAGGGGGTTCTTCCTGACGCCCTCCAATCGTTACTTGCTCTATTTTCCGATCCGCACCGGCGAAGGCGCCACCCCCCAGATCTGCTGCGCGTATTCCTGGATGGTCCGGTCGCTGAAAAACTTCCCCATGCGGGCGCAGTTGAGGATGGAGGTACGCGTCCAGGCCTCCGGATCCAGGTACAGGGCGCTGACTTGCTCCTGGCTGGCGGAGTAGGCCCCATAGTCGGCTAATAACAGATATGGATCGCCTTCGTAGAGCAGCCCGTGGACCAGGGGCTTGAACAGGTCCGACTGCCCTGGGGAAAATGCGCCCTCGGCGATCTGATCCAGCACCACCTTCAGTTCGGGATCGGCGTGGTAGTAATCCCAGGGATTGTACCCCTGCTGCTTGAGGGCCTTCACCTCGTCGGCATGCAAACCGAAGATGAAGATGTGCTCCCTGCCAATCTCCTCAGCCATCTCCACATTGGCCCCGTCGAGGGTGCCAATAGTAAGGGCCCCATTGAGGGCAAACTTCATGTTGCCCGTGCCTGAGGCCTCCAGGCCAGCGGTGGAGATCTGCTCCGACAGCTCGGCAGCCGGCATGATCTTCTCGGCCAGTGAGACCCCGTAGTTGGCCAGAAACACCACCTTCAGCCGGTCCCCTACCTCGGGGTCCTGGGTGACAGTGGCGGCAATGGCGTTGATCAGCTTGATGATCAGCTTGGCGGCGAAGTACCCGGGGGCCGCCTTGCCGCCGAAGATGACCGTGCGCGGCACAAAGGTGCGCGGTGATCCGGTCTTGAGGCGGTGGTAGAGGGCGGCCACGTGCAGGGCATTGAGCAACTGCCGCTTGTATTCGTGGAAACGGTTAACCTGACAATCGAAGAGCGAGTCCAGATTGAGCCCCAGGTGGTTCTGGGTCTCGACGTAGCGGGCCAGGCGCTCCTTATTTACTCGCTTGACCCGACGCCATTGCTCGCGAAAGCCAGCATCCTCGGCCAGGTGTACCAGGCCCTGCAATTGGGCCAGGTCCTTTACCCAGCCTTCTCCCAGCTGAGAGGAGATCAGCTGGGCCAGTCCCGGATTACAGGCCCGCAGCCAGCGGCGCGGGGTGATGCCGTTGGTCTTGTTGTTGAAGCGCTCCGGCCACAATTCGCAAAAATCCCTGAACACCTCCTCGGTGAGGATCTTGGTGTGTAACGCCGCCACACCATTGACCGAATGACTGCCGACGATGGCCAGATGGGCCATACGCACCCTCTGGTCCGGCCCCTCCTCGATCAGCGACATGCGGCGCAGCCGATCCCCGTCGCCCGGGTAACGAGCGGCCACCTCCCCCAGCAGGCGGCGGTTGATCTCGTAGATAATTTGCAAATGCCTGGGCAGCACCTTGCCGATCAGACTCACCTGCCATTTCTCCAGGGCTTCGGCCAGCACCGTATGATTGGTGTAGCCAAAGGTATCGACGGTGATTTTCCAGGCCTCGTCCCAGCCCAGGCCCTGCTCGTCCATCAGCAGGCGCATCAGCTCGGGGACCGCGATGGATGGATGGGTGTCATTGAGCTGGACGGCGTTTTTGTCAGCGAACTCGGCAAAAGTGGTGTGGGTTTTGCGGTACCGGCGAAAGATGTCCTGGAAGGTGGCGCTGACCAGGAAGTATTGCTGTTTGAGGCGCAGCTCGCGGCCGACAAAAACATTGTCGTTGGGGTAGAGCACCTGGGTGATGGTTTCGGAACGCACTTTGTCTATTACCGCCCGCTCGTACTCGCCAAAATTGAAGGGCTCCAGGTCGAACTCTCGGGTGGCCTTGGCTGCCCACAGCCTCAGGGTGTTGACGGTGTTGTTGGCATAGCCAGGTACTGGCGTGTCGTACGCCATGGCCTTCACCTGCTGGGTGTCGACCCAGTCGTTGCGCAACACCCCATGCGTATCGCAGTACTGGTTCACTACGCCGTAAAAACGGACCGGATAGAGATGCTCCGGCCGGCTGATCTCCCAGGGATTGCCATAACGCAGCCAGTTATCGGGGGTCTCGTGCTGGTAGCCGTCCTCGATGCGCTGGAAGAAGATCCCGTATTCATAACGCAGGTCGTAGCCGTACGCCGGCAGTTCGAGGGAGGCCATCGAATCGAGGAAACAGGCCGCCAGCCGGCCCAATCCGCCGTTGCCCAGCCCGGCGTCGAATTCCACTTCCTGCAACTCCTCCAGGCTGAACCCGTACTCCTCCAGGGCCTGGCGAGCCGGCTCCTCCATTTCTAGGTTGAGCAGACTGTTGCTCAAGGTCCGGCCCAGCAGAAACTCCAGCGACACGTAGTAAACTCGCTTGACATCCCGATCGTAATAGGCCTGCTGCGTCTCGATCCAGCGCTCCACCAACCGAATCGCGCACCGCCATGGCCAGGCTGATGAAACGGTCGCGGTCGGTGGCGGTGTATTCGTCCTTGGCCAGCGAATATTCGAGATGGTTGGTAAAGGCAGCCTGCAATGCGGGGACGTCCATGCCCTGATGCAGGTTGGCAACGGCGGAGAATTTCCGCTTGGTTTTGGGCTTCGACCTTTCCGACACGAGAGCCTCCTTTTCAGACCGGTCCGCTGCACTTGTCGCCCTGGGGCGGTTCCAGGTCGCCAGCCAACTCCTCCCACTCCTCCATCAGTGTTTCCAGTTGCTTTTCCAGTTGCCGGTACTCGGTGCCCAACTCGTAAACCAGCTGCATTTCCTTGCACTCTCCGGCCCGGCCGATCCGCTCGCTGAGGGCCTCTAGGGCCAGTTCCTGCTGGTGGATCTGTTCTTCCACCTCCCCCTGGCGCTGCTGCATTTTCTCCTGCTGTTTGCGGCCGCGCCGCTCCTGCTTTTGGCTCTGGCGCAACACCGGACCCTCCGGCTTGGGTGTTTTGCCGTCGGCCTGGGCTGGCAGGGTCTGTTGCTGGCGCCAGCGCAGAAACTCCTCCCAGTTGCCCGCATAACATTGAACCTTCCCCCCTTCCACCAGCCACACCTGAGTGGCCAGGGCCTGGATCAGGTAGCGGTCGTGGCTGACCAGGATGAGGGTGCCGGGGAAATCCCCCAACACCTCCTGCAGAATTTCCTGCGAGGCGATATCGAGATGGTTGGTGGGTTCGTCGAGTACTAACAGATTTGCATTGTGCAGGACCAGTTTGGCCAGAGCCACCCGGCTGCGCTGCCCGCCGCTGAGCTCACCCACCTTCCTGAAGACATCGTCGCCACTAAAAAGCAGGCTGCCCAGCAGATTGCGGATCTCCTCTGGGGGCAGCTGAGGCCTGGCCTGGCGCACCGCATCCAACACGTTCATCTCCGGGTCGAGGTGGTCGTGGGCCTGGGCCAGGTACCCCGGCTCAACCCCGGTGCCGTAGCGGATCTCCCCCTCCAGCAGCTCCAGCTCCCCCAGAATGCTGCGCACCAAGGTGGTCTTGCCCGCCCCATTGGGCCCCACCACGGCGATGCGCTGCCCGCGCACCACCTCTACCTCGGGCATTCGCGCCAGCACCTTTTCTGGTGCATATCCCACCGCCACCCCGCCGCGCAGTTGTAGCACGATATCGCCGCTGCGCTGGCCACCCTCAAGCCGCAGCCGGATGCGCCGCTGCTCCCGCGGCCGATCCACCCCTTCGGTGGCCAGGTAGCGGGCCAGCCGGGTGCGCCGTCCCTGGGCCTCCTTGCTACGCTGACCGGCCAGATAACGTCGGATAAAATCCTGGGTTTTCTCGACGTACGCCTGTTGGGCCTCCCACTCTTTTAGCCGGCGCTCGTAGCGTTCCTGGCGCTGGCGAAGATGCGCCGTATAATTGCCCCGATAAGTCTCCAGACCGCCAAAGGCGATCTCCCACACCTTGGCCGAACACTTGTCTAGAAAGTAGCGGTCGTGCGAGACCACCAGCAGGCTGCCCCTGAATTCCTGTACCCAACCCTCCAGCCATTCCACTGCCTGCAGGTCGAGGTGGTTGGTGGGTTCGTCCAGCAGCAACAGATCTGGTTCTTCTAAGAGCAACCGGGCCAGCAGGGCGCGGGTGCGCTGCCCGCCGCTGAGTTTGCCCAGTTCCTGGTCGAACTGCGCCGCTGCAAATCCAAGGCCAGTGAGCACCGAGCGGATACGGGCCTCGTAAGTGTAGCCCCCCCGGCGCTCCAGCTCCTCCTGCAGGGCGCTGTACCGGACCAGGACCTCCTCCCCATGGCTGGGATCTTCGAGCTGGCGGGCCAGCCCCGCTAGCTCTTCTTCTAACTTGCGCAGCCCGGCGAAGACCTCGGCCATAGCCTGCCACAGCGTGGTCTGCCCCAGATCGGGGGGGTCCTGGGGCAGGTAGCCCACCCGCAGGCTGCGCCGGTGCTGCAGCAACCCGCCGGTAGGCTCCTCCAGCCCGGCCAGCAGGCGCAACAAGGTGGTCTTGCCTTCGCCGTTGGCCCCCACCAGGCCGATATGGTCTCCTGGCTCGAGGCGAAAATTGAGATCCTTGAAGACATCGAGGGCACCGTAGTACTTGCCGACGCCCTCACCGACGATCAGCGACATAGTACCAATCTGGTCAACGATTTGCAGTGCGGTTCCCTTAGTAATATGGACCCTTGGGCCAGGACGCGCCACCCTCTTCCTGCACCCCCAAGCGCCGCCTCCGCCCCACCTCGCGCCAACGCCGGCGCTTGCGGGCATAGGGGGTTTCGATGCCATAGAGCCGGCACAAACGGCTGAAACTTCCCGGCGCGATGCCCAGGGCCTGGCTGGCCTCTTCGTTGCTGGAATACAGGCGGGCTACCCGCTCGATGCGCACCCTGTCGATCTTCTTCATTTGTGCCTCCATTCTGGAAATAAAAAAGGACCACGGCTGTGTTTGTGCCGTGGTCCTAACCACCAAAATATCTGTGATTGCCGACCTCCAGGGCACAAGACGTCCCTGCGTTTTCCGGGAAAAAGCGCCCTGGATACGGTCGGCTGGCGCGCGGATCTGTGCCCGGTTTTCCGGAACAGATCCGTGCCGGCCTCTCAGCGGAGGCCGTGTTGTGGAAAGCGCCGCCGGGGCAGGCTAAAACTGCCCCGACGCGCCAGCTCTACCTTCCAGGTCCGCTGCGGGTTTCCCTATGGTTTTTCACCATTACCTTGCCCCCATTAG
Source organism: Candidatus Latescibacterota bacterium (assembly GCA_009691525.1). Taxonomy (GTDB): domain Bacteria; phylum Latescibacterota; class UBA2968; order UBA8231; family UBA8231; genus SICG01. Next base: position 40,387 of record SICG01000011.1, read on the forward strand.
TTGACATCAGCACGCCGAAACAATGAAACGCCAAAAGTTGAGACTTCATGGCCGTCCTCTGCGTGAAAAGCGGAACTGCGTGAAACATAGGTATCTTTAATTCTTAAACAGTGCGTCGCTACAATGTCAAGAAAAAAATACGATACTTGACAAAATCTCCCCAGGGGGCGAATATCCCCGGGTTCATCCGCCAAAGGAGCTTTGCATGCGCGTACTCATCACCGGTGCCGCCAGCCGCCTGGGTCAGGCCGTCGCCGACCGGCTGCGCGGGCGTCATCAACTCCGCCTGCTGGACACCACCCCCTTTGAACCAGGTGCCAACGCGACTGCAGTTCAGGCCAGCCTGCTCGACCCACAGGCCATGTGGCAGGCCCTGCGCCATATCGACGCAGTCATCCACACCGGAGAACCCCCGGCAGACCTGCCTGCCGATCCTCTGACCCGGGACCAGCTCCTGTTGGACCTGGCCACCCGTGGCACCCATGTGCTCTTCCTGGCCGCCGTGGAAGCCGGGATCAAGCGCCTGGTCTGCGGCAGCACGCTGGAAATCTTCTCCGCCTATCCCGACGAGGTCTACATCAGCGAGCTGTGGAAACCGCTGCCCCCGCCAGAGATGCCGGTCCTCAGCCGCTATCTGGGCGAACTGACCTGCCGGGAATTCGCCCGCGACTACCTGGTAGGCATCACCGCCCTGCGCCTGGGCCGGCTGGTCCTCGAGGAAGAGGTGGCCGACCAGCCCGCAAATCTGCTGTGGCTGGACCTGCGCGACGCGGCCCAGGCTTTCGAGTGCGCCCTGCAGCGCGACACCAGCCAGCGGGTCTGGTGGACCCAACGCTGGGGCCTCTTCCATGTCGGCGCCCCCATGCCCAACGCCAAGTTCCTCTATGCCCAGGCCACTCAGCTGGGTTACCAACCCGAGCACACCTTTGCCGCCCACTGGGGAGGAGGCAAGGCATGAAAAAGAAAGTTCTCGTCCTGGGCGCGTCCGGGCTGATCGCCCCCAATATCACCGCCTACCTAGACCCCCACTACGACCTGACCCTGGTCGATATCAAACCCCATCCGCACGGCCGGCCCATCGGCCACGTGGACGTCACTTCCTACGGGCAGGTGTTCGAGGCAATGCGCGGCATGGACGCGATCATGAACTACACCGTCAACCGGCCCGACCCAGTGCTCAGTTTCAAGGTGAACTCCCTGGGTGCCTGGCACGTGATGAAAGCCGCCGCTGCCCACGGTATCAAAAAAGTTCTGCACTCTGGCCCCCAGTCGGTGCGCGCCGGCTACGATGCAGACTTCGACATCGACGACCCACCGCCAATCGTGGGCTCCGGCTATTACGGCATCACCAAGTTGATAGGCCGCGAGATCTGCCAGGTCTACGCCCGCACCTACCAGATCCAGACCATTTCCTTTGTCTTCAACGGCCTGGGCCCCAACCCCACTCAGGCCGTGGCCGGCGACTTCCCTGCCTTCACCGTCACCTGGGAAGACCTGGCCCACGCCTGCCGGCTGGCCCTCGACATTGAATCCGTGCCTGGCTATTTCCAGGAATTCAACCTGCACAGCTATCTGGGGCACGGGAAATTCCTGCTCGACAAAGCCCGGCGCCTGCTCGGTTTTGCGCCGCAGCGGGACTGGGCTTCCTTTCACCGCCGCCAGGTCTGACTTTTCTCTCCCGGCTCAGATTATCCTTGACTAGGTTAAACCGCTGCGGTACTTGTGTACAGAGCCGCTAACCGGAGAAACCCCCATGCCTCAACGCAAGGGATTAAACAAACACCAGAAAGCCGCGCATCGGCCCGGAGAGAAGAAAGTCAGCCGGGCCGAAGTGGCCGATTTGCTGGAGTTGTCGACCAGCGATAACGCGGAGGATCGCCTCACCGCTGCCAGCCTGCTCTGCCCCTGCCATGTCGCGGCCGGCTGCCCGAGGTCTGGGATGCCTTGTATCGCATGATGGAGGACGAACATGCCAAGGTGCGCCAGGCAGCCTGGCATACCCTCGAGGAGGGTGGCCTGCCCAAAGACGAGCCCACCCTCACCCTCCTGGGGCAGATCCTCGCGCGCGAACCCGACCCCAAGGTGCGCAGGTTCGCCGAGAGCCTCGTCGGCAAGGAGCTGAAGGCCCGCCAGCAGCAGGAGACCCGGCGCCAGGAACTGCTGGCCAGAGCCGCCCATCAACAACAGGGCAAATGTGATTTCTGCGGCGAGTCCGGAGTGGCGGTGGAGCGCGATCTGGAAACTCCTATCCTCAGCAACGGCCATACCCGCCCGGCCCTCGTCTGCCGGCGCTGCGCCCGGGGAGGATGAGCGATGGCACTGGCCATCCGCCCAGCCCACCAGGGCGACCTCGATGACCTGGTCGGATTCAACCAGGCCCTCGCACGCGAGACCGAGAACCGGGCCTTGCCTGCCGAGACCTTGCACTCCGGGGTGCTGGGCCTCTTGGCCCGGCCCCAGTACGGGTTCTACCTGGTGGCCCAGAGTGGGGATGCACTTGCCGGAGCTTTGCTGGTCACCTTTGAGTGGAGCGACTGGCGGGACGGGGTGTACTGGTGGGTGCAGAGCGTGTACGTGCGCCCCGCGTACCGGGGCCAGGGCGTGTACCGGGCCCTATATTCGGCGGTCAAGGCTCGCGCAGCAGCCCAACCCGAAGTCCGCGGCTGCCGGCTGTACGTGGAGCAGGACAACCTGACCGCTCAGCAGGTCTACGCCAAGCTGGGCATGAAGCCCACGGGATATCTGGTGTACGAGGAATTGCTCTGAGGCCTGTCTGCTTCGGCGATCTGCGTCCGCCTGGCTACCTCCGCCGATCTGGACTTCGTGCGCCAGGACGGCCATATTGCTAGGGGTTTGAGGAGTGCGGCCTGCTCGCCGGGATCAACCCCGGCGGGGTGGGCGAACTCTTTTTTCAAAGCCCTGCGCTGGTATCCGCCCGGCGGTGCTCCTTTATTCAGGAGTTGAGGTCCTCAATCCCCAGCAAGATCTCGTGTCCCTCGACCTTTACTGGAAAGGTGCGGATGCAGTATTCTTCGCCCCCCAGGTTTTTTCCTGTTTGCAGCGAAAAGGTTTTCTTGTGTTGGGGACAGGCCACTTGGGGCTCCCCGCTCAGGTCGCCCAAGAGACCCCGGGAAAGAACCATGTCATGCTTGTGAGGGCAGTTGTTCTGACAGGCGTACCACTCCCCACGGGAACTGAAGTTGAAAACGGCAATCTGCATTTCACCCACCTTGACGCAGGCCCCGGTATCAGCGGGGAAGTCCTCCGTCCGCGCCACTCGGACCCACTGGTTGGCCGCACTCATACCAACATCCCCTCCCCGACTCCAGTTTGCTGGAACGCTTCCTCCCAGCGCGCCGGCCGCCTTTGGCCCCGCTCCATCCTCCACTGCAGATTGTCGTCGGCCGCGTCGCTGTTGACGAAGTGGCGGAACCGTTTGCGCTTCTCAGGGTCCTCGACCACGGCTTTCCACTCGCACCGATAACTGGCCATCCGCGCTTGCATGTCCTGTTTCAGCTGCGCGCAGATCCCCAGGTGATCCTCGACGATTACCTTGCGCAGGTACTCGATGCCTCCCTCGAGCTGGTTGAGCCAGGTGGCCGTGCGGGTCCGTTTATCAGCCGTGTTTATATAGTAGGCGAGGAAGCGGTCGATGTACCTCACACAGGTTTCCTCGTCCAGGTCCGCCGCCAGCAGCACCCCGTGTTGGGGCCTGGCCCCCCCGTTGCCGGCCACATAGAGATTCCAGCCCTTTTCGGTAGCCGCCACGCCAAAATCCTTGCTCTGCGCTTCGGCGCATTCGTGCACGCAGCCGGAACAGGCGGCCTTGGGCTTGTGGGGCGCGCGCATGCCCTTATAGCGATGCTCGATGCGAATGGCAAAGGCCGTGGAGTCCTGTACTGCGTAGCGGCACCAGGTGGCGCCCACGCAACTCTTCACGGTGCGCATGGCCTTGCCATAGGCATGTCCACTTTCAAAACCAGCTGCGATCAATTCTTCCCAGATTTCCGGCAGTTGATCCACCCTGGCGCCCAGCAGGTCGATGCGCTGCCCCCCGGTGATCTTGCAGTACAGCTCGTACTTTTGGGCCACCTGACCCTGAACGATTAGTTTGTCCGAGGGGAACTACTCAGCCTGACGCGGCTGACGATGGTAAAATATGAGGATTGACGGCCGAGGCCGGTGGTGATAAGCTGAAGACATGAGCCGCGAAGAACTGGCTGGTTTGTCGGTCGACGAGTTGATCGAGTTGGTCCTGTATTAGCAGGGGCTGATTGCACCGTGGCAGGCGCGGGTGGCTGAGCTGGAAGGCAAGCTTCAAGTGCTGTTGGATAATCTGTCCAAGAATAGCGGCAACAGCAGCTACCCGCCGTCCAGCGATGGTTTGGCGAAGCCCCCGCCGCGCAGTTTGCGGCAAGGCAGTGGCAAAGCCAACGGTGGACCGCATGCCGCCCTCAGGGGCGGCGGGGTCCTTCTGGCCGGCCCTCAGGGATTACCGGGGCTGGGTGCTCTTTGTGGCCTACGCCGGCTGCTTTGGTGTCGAGTTGACCATCCATAACATCGCCGCGCTCTACTATCACGATTACTTCGCTCTGGATCTGGAGAGCGCCGGTTTGGCGGCTGGACTTTTCGGGTT
>SICG01000163.1 GCA_009691525.1 Candidatus Latescibacterota bacterium
AAACCGGTGAAACTGGAGGACTGTCCCTGGCCGCGGTGGGCCAGCAGGTCGGCGCTGTCGGCGGGCAGTTGGTTGGCCCGCAGCGAGGTGAAGTAGTGATACATCAGCGGCAGGCCGATCAGCGGATTCGTGTCCTGGTAGGCGCGCGGGCCAAAGGCGCCAAAGGGGGTGGGCAATTTGCCGGCCTGCAGGTGCAGATCGGCCCGAGGCCGGCTGAAGACGGTGTAGCGGAGGTAGGAGTTGAGATAGGTGGACAGGCTCGCGGTGGCCCGGCTCGAAGGGTCGATGAGCAGTTGGTTGAAGAGGGCCAGCCGCGGGGCAAAGACCACGTCCCCGAACAAGGTCAACGCCAGATTGGAGAAGGGGCTGTCCCCCCGCCGCAGCTTGTTGCGTTCGAGGCCCTCCCGGTCAGCCATGTTGAGATTGAGGGTGGTGAGACCACTGAACTGCCGCACCGGTCACGGCTGACTGACGGCTGCCTGCAACCCTACCAGGCTGGACCAGAACATCCCCCAGAGCAGACCCTTCATGGACGGGCTCCTCGAGAATGGAAGAAGCTAAACAAAGATATCTGTAAGTAAAGCTCGGCGGGTGGCGCGATCAAAGCGAGAGAAAAGGAGGGGACCCCTTGGTGCGGGGAGATGGGCTCAGCCGACCATAGCCAAAAAATACTGGTGTACGGTCAGGTCGGCGGTCAACTCGGGGTGGAAGGAGGCCACTAGGATGGGACCCTGGCGAGCCAGCACGCAGTCACCCTGGCAGAAAGCCAGGGCCTTGACCCGGGGGCCGAGGCGGCGGATGCGGGGGGCGCGGATAAAAACCATCGCCAGGGGCCGTTCCCGCCGGCCACTGCCAAAGGTGCCCACGCCCTCGAAACTCTCCCGCTGGCGGCCGTAGCTGTTGCGCTCGACGGTGGCGTCGATCAGGCCCAGGGTTTTTTGCGGGGGATTGAGCACTTCGCGGGCCAGGAGGATCATGCCGGCGCAGGTGCCGAGCATAGGTTTGCCGGTCCCGGCAAACTTGCGCAGGGGCACCCACCAGTCCTCGGCGTCCATCAGCTTGATCAGCGCGGTGCTCTCGCCGCCCGGGATGACCAAACCCTGCACCCGGCGCAACTGGTCGGTCTTCTTGACCACCTGCACCCGGGCGCCGGCCGCTTCGAGCATGCGGCCGTGGGCGTGGTAATCCCCCTGCAGCCCCAGGACGCCGATCAGCGCTTTACCAGCCACGGGTCTGCAGCAGCTGATCCTCGGGGATGGTGTGGATGTCGATGCCCACCATCGCCTCGCCCAGGTTCTCGGAGACGCGGATGAGCACCTTGGGGTCCTCGTAGTGGGTGGTGGCCTGGACAATGGCCTTGGCCCGCTGCTCCGGATCGCCGGATTTGAAGATGCCCGAGCCGACGAAGACCGCCTCGGCACCCAGCTGCATCATCAGGGCGGCGTCGGCCGGGGTGGCGATCCCGCCGGCGGCGAAGTTGGGCACTGGCAGCTTGCCGGTCTGAGCCACCAGGCGGACCAGTTCATAGGGTGCGCCCAGGTCCTTGGCGGCGCTCATCAGCTGTTCTGGGCTGAGGGTGGTGAGCCGGCGCATCTCGTCGTTGACACAGCGCATGTGGCGCACGGCCTCGACGATGTTGCCCGAGCCAGCCTCACCCTTGGTGCGGATCATCGCCGCCCCTTCGCCGATGCGGCGCAGGGCCTCGCCCAGGTTGCGGCAGCCGCAGACAAAGGGCACGGTGAAGGCGAATTTGTCGACGTGGAAGGTTTCGTCGGCCGGGGTGAGCACCTCGCTCTCGTCGACGTAATCCACACCCAGGGCCTGGAGCATCTGCGCTTCCACGAAGTGGCCGATGCGCACCTTGGCCATCACCGGGATGCTCACCACTTTCATGATCTCGCGGATCTTCTCAATAGAGGCCATACGCGCCACCCCGCCATCTTTGCGGATATCGGCGGGCACCCGCTCGAGGGCCATCACGGCCACGGCGCCGGCGTTTTCAGCGATTTTGGCCTGGTCGGCGGTGACCACGTCCATGATCACTCCGCCCTTGAGCATCTCCGCCAGCCCGATCTTGAGCCGCAGGGTGCCGGTCTGGTGCTGGCCGTTGGTTTTGTCCGGGGTGGCTTTGCGGGCACTGCGCCCGGTCTTGCGCCCCTGATTGCCGCTCTTGCTGCCCATGGTCTGCTCCTTTTTCTCGTAAAATAAAGTCGATTTTAACCCTTAAAACATACTCCACAGGGCTCTTCTGCGCAAAGGAGCCAAGGGGGTCAGGTGGAGGCGGAACCGGTCATGGAGCGGCCCCGGAAGCCGCGCCAGTACTGGCGGCACAGTTCCCAGGCGAAGAGCCGCAGTCCCAGCAGGTAGGCCCCGGCGCCGAGCAGGCCGCCCAGAGACAGCGAAAGGAGCGGAGGGGCCGGCAGGACCAATCTGGCGCCGGCGAGCACCGTCACCACCAGGCCGCAGACCAGGGTGGGCCGGACCAGCACCCCCAGGAAGGCGGCGGCATCGAGCTGAATGAGCCGATTGGCGTAGTGCTGCGACAACACTAGGAAGAGCAGCGAGGTGAGGGCGATGGCGGCGCTGACCCCTTCGATGCCGTAGGGCACCGCCCAGTACATGGCCGGGACCAGGATGACCACGCTGAAGAGGGACCAGTACAGGGACCAGTTGGCCTTGCCCTTGGCCATGAAGATGGAACCCACCACCACGCCCACAGCCTTGAGCAGAGTGGCGAGGATCAGCAGGCGCAGCACCAGAAGTGCTGGTGCCATCTCGAACTGGGCGAGCAGTTCGGGGACAAAAACAAAGAGCCCCAACAGGGCCGGCCAGGCAAAGAGGGCGATGCTCTGCACGGCCTTGAGATAACTGCGCCGCAGCAGGTCGTCGTTGTCCTGGATGAGGGCAAAGGTGGGGAAGGAGACCCGGGTGATGATGGTGGACAGGCGGGTCAGGGGCAACAGGGTCAGGCGGCTGGCAAAGCTGTAGTACCCCATGGCTGTGGCCCCCAAAAGCGGGGTGATCAGGAACCTGGGCAGGTTGCTGCTCAGGTAGTTGAGGGCCCGCGAGCCGGTCAGGTGCAGACTGTAGGGCAGCATCTCGCGCAGGGCCGCCTGGCTGAAGGAAAAACGGGGCAGCCAGGCCGCTGACCAAGCCAGGCTGGCCAGCAGAGCGACCTCGCGCACTACCGAGCCGATCACCACGCTCCAGATCCCGCCCGAGGCCCACAACAGCAGGACGATGGTGAACAGGAAGAGCAGGATGGAGAATACTTCTGCCAGAGCCTGGTGGCGGAAGTCCAGCTCGCGCTGCAGCCGGGAACGGAAGATGCCCGAAACCGAAGCAAAGGGGATGAGCAGGGAGAGGGGGACATAGATGCGCCAGAAGGCTTCGGGGCTTTCGGGTGCCTGCAGGGCGGAGACCAGAGGGGCGGTCAGAAAAATCAACCCGGTCAGGGCGCTGCCAAAGGCGAGATTGGTCCAGAAGGCGGTGTCGAAGTGGACCTCTTCCACCTGGCGGGACTGGACCAAGGCCGAGCTGAGGCCCAGGTCGGCGATCAGGGCCAGGAGCATGACGGTGGTGAGGGCGGTGTCGAAAAGCCCCATTTCCTCCACGGGGAGGAACTTGAAGAGGATCAGCGGGGTGAGGAGTTGGATCAGGGTGGCGCCGGTGGTCCAGAACACCCCGTGGATGGCCTGGGTAGCCAGCGCCTTTTCAGCGGGCATGGGCCAGGCAGGCGCGGGTGAATGCTAGGTTGCGCCAGGTGTTGCTTTCCAGGGCGCTCAGGTCGGGGTCGGCCAGAGCGAACTCATCGGGGCTGATGTTGAGGTGGGTCTCGATGACCAGAAAATCCGGGTACCCGTCGGCCTCCAGGGCGCGCAACTGCCCGGGCCAGTCCACCACGCCCTGTTCCATCAGCGACCAGCGCTTGGTCCCGGGGTCGAAGTTTTTCAGGTGTACGTGAGTGACCAGGTCTTTGAGCTGCTGGTACTCGTCGGGAAAAGGACAGGAGGCACCGGCGCGGGCCGCATTGCCCGGGTCCCAGCACAGCCAGAGATTGGCCGCCCCGCTCTGGCGGATGAGTTGGGCGGCCTCTAGGCCAGTGCCGCCCCAACAGACCGCTTCGTTTTCGAGGGCCAGGCGGCAGCCATGGCTGTCGGCGATGCGGGCCATCTCCCCCAGGTAGTCGATCACCTGCGCCGGGGGCTGGCCCTGGCCCTGGCGGGCAAAGGCGAAGGAGGAGACCAGATCGGTGCCCAGGCGCCTGGCCCATTCGCAGGCGCGGGGCAAATCCCGCTCCAAGGTGGGCCGCACCTCGGGGTCGTGCACCGGGCACTTGAAGAAACCAGGCGAAACCGCCGAGAGGGCCAGCCCCTCGCCCTGGAGCCGGCGCTGGAACTCCTCCAACTCGGCATCTGGGACCAGGGGGAAGCGCCCGCTCCTGAGAGTGCGCAACTCGGCGTGCTTCAGACCCCAGCCGGCGATGAGGGCCAGGGCGCGGTCCGGGTCGTCGCGGCAGACTTCGTCGGTGAAGACGGAGAGCTTCATCACCAGGGTGCGGGCATACCCAACTCTCCGGCGAGTTTTTCCAACTCCTCCTGATGCCACTTGCCCACCGGCACGCCCTCCTGGCGGTACTGCCGGTCGCCGGCTGCCTCGATGCCGCCGGGCACGAGGGACTGGTCGAAGCCGGGCAGGGGTTGGAGCTGGCGCACCTGCTGCACGTAGAGATCCATCTGGCGTTTGAATTCGGCCGGATCGGTGAAGAGGTCGAGGCGCAGCAAGACGACCAGGGCCCCCTGGTTGGCGCCCGGCCAGGTCCAGCGGGGGTTGCCGGCGTCCAGGGTCAGGCCCGAGAGCAGGCCGCCCCAGGCCTGGCAGATCTCGCCCATGCCGATGCAGCGCAGCACCAGGCCAGGGGCGATGGGGGCGATCTGTTGGCGCTTCTCGTGGGAGTAGAGGTCGTGCATGGCCCCGAAGTCGAGCACCAGCGGGTCCTCTTTGTCGGTGGGGGCTAGGAAGGACATGGGCGAGCCGCCGCCGGCGTCGTAGAGGGGCCGGCCCGGCTGCAGGTGGAGCTGGTGCCCCGAGGTCACATAGGCGATCAGGTCGTGGCCGATGGCCAGCCGGCTGTAGATGCCGGCGGCGCCAAAGTGGCCGTGATTGCGGCTCATCATCGCGGCCATGCCATTGGCTTTGGCCTTGTCGATGGCCCGCAGGGTGCCTTCGTGGGCCGGGAAATAACCCAGGCCGCCGTCCCCGTCCACCAACACGCTGCAGGGGGTTTCCTTGATTACCTGCAACTGGGGGTCTGGATTGAGCACGCCGTCGCGCATCAGTCGGGCGTAGGTGGCGATCTGCTGGGTGCCGTGGCTAAAGACGCCGCGCAGGTCGTTGGCTACCAGCAACTGGGCCAGCAGTTGGGCCCTGGCTGGGGGCAGGCCCACCTGTTGCGCTGCCGTGGCGACAAAATCGTGCAGCTGCTGGTGCGGCACCCGGATGGATTCTTCTGGCGGTCTATTCACTGATTCTACTCCTCTACTTTGACAGAGACCGCCAGCCAGCCGCCGATGGGCAGCACGTGGGAGACCAGCCGGCGGTCGCTGGCCACCCGGCGGTTGTAGGTCTGGATGCCGCGCCGCCTATCTCCCGGCTCCAGTGATTCGTGTACATGGCCGTGGCCGTCGGCGTTGTCGGCCACGATCAGCCCGCCCAGGCGCAGGTGGTCCATGGCAAAATCGAGATAGCGGGGATAACTCTCCTTGTCGGCGTCGATGAAGATCAGATCGAAGGGCGCTTCCTTGGAGACCTCGCCCATCAGCTCCAGGGCCGAGCCGGCGCGCACCTCGGCGCGGTCGGCCAGCCGGGCGCGGGCGATGTTGGAGCGGGCGACGCGGGCGTGTTTGGGATCGAGTTCCAGGGAGATCAGCCTGCCATCGCGCGGCAGGGCGCGGGCCAGCCAGATGGCCGAGTACCCGGCCAGAGCCCCGAACTCGAGGATCTTGCGGGCGCCGATCATCCGGGCCAACAGGTAAAGGGTCTGGCCGGCATCCGGACTCACTGAGATGGGCGGCAGGCCCAGGGCCACGGCCTCGGGCATCACGCTCTTGAGGATCTGATCTTCCTGGACAAAAAGGTCGTGGCGGTAGGTGTTGAGGTCGGGATAGGATTCTTCGCTCACGGCGGGGCTGCGCTCCTTGAGGATGAGGGTTTCTGCTTCACGAAGCCAGGCGCTGTTCGGGCAGCCACCACAGCTCTTTCTTGGCTCTGGGGACCAGCTCCAGGGCGCGTTCCAGCACCTGCTTTTCCTCCAGTTGCGAAAGGGGGACAAAGTTTTCGGCCACCCGCACGTTTTCCTCCACCTGCTCGACGCTGTCCATGCCGACGATGGCCACGTCGGCCGGCGGACTGAGGGCATAACGCAGGTACAGGCTGCGGTCCTCGGCAGGCACCTTGCCAGCGGCCATCACCTTCATGGCGATGATGCCCATGTTCCTGGCGCGGGCGGGTGGTACCGTGGCGGCGGCGAAGTCGTTCCACACCCGGTTCACCGGCCCCAGCGGGTTGAGCACGGTATCGAAGTCGTATTCCTGGATCATCTTGGCGAACATCTCGGGATGGGTGTGGCCAGTCAGACCCACAAAGCGGATCTTGCCGGCCTGGCGGTACTCCTCGATCACCCGCAAGGCCCCGTCCGGTGCCAGCACCTGGTTGAGGGTGCGCTCCTGATCGATGGCGTGTACCTGGATCAGGTCGATCACCTCCAGTTGCAGGCGTGCGAAGCTGTCCTCGATCTCCTGTTTCAGCTCGTCGCCGGCCCGTTTGAGGCATTTGGTGGCGATGAAGAGCTGGCTGCGGTCGCGCTCCTTGAGGGCCAGGCCCAGGCGTCGCTCGCTCTCTTTATAAGAGCTGGCGGTATCCAGATAGGTGATGCCCCGGTCGATGGCGCGGTGCACCACCTCCACGGCAGCGCGGTCCTCTTCTAGGAGATTCCAGCATACCCCACCCAGGCCCAGAGCGGTGACCTGGGCGCCGGTTTTGCCCAGGAGGCGTTTGGGAATGGCCATCGGCAGTCCTTTCTTGGTGAACAGTGGTTGGACGGGGGCAAGCCGTTCTTTGAGCGGCACTTCGTGATTTTGGTCCGCGCAAAAATGACCGCAGAAAGACTGCGGCTCCACCCGGGTGCTGTCAAGTAGGAAACTAGGGAGCCCCAAGGCCCAACTGTCGCCGCAACTCTGCGATGGTGTGCTGGTCTTCGGCCCGTTGCTTGGGCGTGAGGGCCTGGTCGAGGCGCAGGGCGCTTTCTAGGTGTTGCAGGGCCTGGGGGTAGTCCTGGGCCAGATAAGCAGCGCGGAACAGGTTCTTGTGTACTTCTGCCTGGGTGGAATCTAGTTGCAGCGACTGCTCCCACCAGGTACGGGCTTTGGCGTAGTTGCCGTTGTTGAAGGCCAATACTCCCAGGGCGTTGCAGGCCAGGGGTCGGGGCAGGACCTGGGTCGATAGGTGGTACACCTGGCGGGCGTACTCCGGGTGGCTCTGGAGGTAGGCACCCTGGGCAATGTCGATATAGGAATCAGCCATGGTGGCCAAGAAGGCTGGCTTCAGAGAGCCACGCCTTTTCACCCCGTCCGCCAAAGCCAGAAGGGATAGTTCATCCAGGCCAGCGTCCTGCAGGCTGACCGCTGTGGCCCAGGGCAGGAACTGGGCCGTGTGAGCTAGATCCGCATACCCCCACGCATAGCGCCTGAGTGCCTGGTACTCCGAGTCTTGTTGGCCCTGCTGGTGGTGGATGGAAGCTTCGACTATGGCGGGGTAGCGCATATCTGGGTGGGACTTGCACAGGGTAGTCAGCGTCTGCAGCGCTGCCTGCTGGTCGCCGGCCAGTAGTGCGGCGGCCGCATCGCGTACCTGCTGGTCAGGACAGAGAGGGCCATTTTCTTGCTGCCAGTTTTCCGGGGCGGTGACAAAATCCGGCCGGCGCTTGAGCAGAAATACTGTCGGGTGGTCGTAACCCAGGAAGGAAGGTTCTGCCTCGTCGTCTCGGAACTCTACTCCTAGCAACGAGGGGTAGACCCTGAAACGCTGCACTGGATCAAAGCCCAACTCGCCGGCCACCAGCCGTCGGTAGAATTCCGCCCTGGTTGGGTAGAGGTCCGGCGCACCCTGGTACTGGCGATAGCGGTTGACGTCGGTAATCGCTATATAGTCGGCGTACCGCAGGCGCTCGGCCAGATAACGCTTGGCGCTGGCGCAGCTGAGATATCCATGGGTGCCAAAGATAGTTCCCTCATTTAGAAACTGCGGCCGGTGGCGCGGTGCGGCGACAAGGCCGCGCATGGAAAAGCCACCGGACTCTACCCCGATAGCGCTGCCATCTGGGGCGTGTTCGGACAGCCACCGGGCCGCTTGGATGCGGCTATCCTCCACCAGATAGATCCGCACAAAGGCCAGGCCGTAAAAAGCCGTGTATCCAGCTACCAGGATGCTGAGGGCCCAGCCGGCCCGTTGCCAGCGGACTGCTCCACGCCACAGCCAGGCCAGCAGGTTGGCCCCCAGCAGGCAGAAGAAGGGGAAGAGGGGCAGCAGGTAGCGCAGGTGTTTGGTATGCAGGCCGCCGATCCGGGCAAAACTTACCACCACCCACCCCCGGGGCCAACAGGCCGGGCAGATGCCGCCGCCACAGGGTATGGGCGACGGAGAGCAGGAAAACCACTGTCAGGGGCCAGCCAACTCCCAGCGGCCACAGGTGGGTCCAGTAATGCAGATAGGGCAGGGTGTGCATGTCGGCCAGGGACCAAGGGCTGATTAGTTTGCCCCGGGCTACCTGGAGGGAGTAGGCGAAGTCGTCGGTATTACTTACCTGGGTGAGCAGTTCGGAGCTGAAGATCAGGTAGGGCTCCAGGGCCAGCAGCACCCCGGCGGCGACCAGGCCAGCCAGCCAGAGGTCGCGGTGCCATAGCCGGCGCTGCAGCCATTGTCGCCGCGTCTCACCTGTTTTGAGGGCAAGGGTCTGTAGATGGGCGGCCAGCAGTACCCCGCCCAGGAGCAGACCGTTGAAACGCACGGCTCCACAGATACCGATCAGCGCTCCGGCCAACAGATAGCGCCAGCGAGCCTCCTGCTCGGAGATACGCAGCGCCAGGTAGAAGACGGCCAGACTCAGGCAAGTGAAGAGCCCGTCGATGGTGTAGAAGTGGGCCTGCTGTACGGCGATGGGGGCCACCGCTGCCAGGAACAAAGCCAGGCAGGCCACCGCAGGATCCCAGTAGCGCATCCCGAGGGGAGCCTGGATCCAGCGGGTCGCGGCCGATGGCGACCAACTCCAGCACCCCCCGCACCAGGTACATGGGCGCGGTGCCGTACGCGGTCAGTGGCGGGGATAGGGGGTCTGCTAGCTTCAGGCCCGCCCGGACCAGGGTTTCCTCGTCGGGGTGAAACTCGTAGAACACGCGCTCCACCCCGGCAGCTGCCGGCTCTGCCAGGACAAAATCGCTCAGGTCCCGCATCAACCCGGTCAGGCGCAGGCCGGCGCCCAGGAGCAGGCACAGGGCGGCCACTCAGAGGTAGGGAAGAGGCCGGCGCACGGGCTTACCTTTTCCCCTTGGCGGCGCTCAGGGTGGTGGTGATGCCCGCCTGCAGCGAAGAGTCCAGGGCGATGGCCCGGGCCA
>SICG01000012.1 GCA_009691525.1 Candidatus Latescibacterota bacterium
GTAGGCCAACAGCTCTGGGCCCAGCTGCGGATCGGCGAGGGCGTAATCGATGAAGGTCTGAAAGTAAGCCCGGTGGTTGCCGATGTCGCAGCGCTGCTCTCCGGGGGCCAGGCGAACCGCGCGCACCATGTGCCCCTGTTGGATCAGGTGCAGGATGGCGTCGGTCAGGTAGATTTCGCCGCTGGGAGACGGAGGGGTGGCGCGGATGGCGTCGAAGATCTGCGGGCCAAAGATGTAGCGGGCGCTGACGGCCAGCCGGCTAGGGGCCAGGTCGGGGGCGGGTTTTTCGAGGATGCCGGCCAGCTGGCAGTCGGTGACTTCGGCCTGGTCGGGCACCGGAACCACGATGCCGTAGTGGTGGGTCATTTCGCGCGGGACCTCGTACACGGCGATGGTGCAGGCCGCGTCGTGGGCCAGGTGCGATTCGACCAGGCGCCGCAGCAGCGGGATCGGTTCGGCGGAACGGATGATGCTGTCGCCGAAGGCCACCGCGAAGGGCGCCCCGTCGGTGAAACTTTCGGCGGCCGCCACGGCGTCACCGGTGCCCAGGGGTTTGGTCTGGCCCAAGGGCACCTGCTGACGGGTGAAGAAGAATTCGACCCCGCGTTTGCGGTAGTCGAAGCGGCTGACCTCCTTCATCTCACTGCCATCCATCTCCAGATGCAGCATGAGTTCGGAGTAATCGTCGAAGTGGTTCTCGATGGCCAGCTTGGCGCGGCTGGTGACAAAGAGCAGGCGGCTGAGGCCGGCGGCGATCAGCTCCTCCACCACGTGGTGGATAATGGGATAACGCCCCACCGGCAGCATCTCTTTGGGGATGGCCTTGGTAGTGGGCAGCAAGCGGGTGCCCAGGCCGGCGACCGGGATGATGGCTTTGGTGATTTCCATGGTTGGGATTTCCTGAAGGTAGGAGACGGTGGCTAATATCGCCGCCGGTCCGGGCAGGGTCAACCTGGTTTGACACCGCGGCGGGAGGCACGATATCATAATGAAACTTTTTCGGCGAGGCGAAGCGGCGTGTATCAACCCATCTGGGATCAAGTCGAAGGTATCCTCGGCAGCGGGGTTCAATTTTCCCTGGCCGCGACCGGGGGGGGCAGTCTGGCGGGCAGCTGGCTCCTGAACCACCCCGGCGCCTCGCGGGCGGTGCTGGAGTTCCAGGTGCCCTATGGAGCAAGCGCCCTGAGCGCCTACTTGGGCCGGCCCGGTCCGCATGGGGCCGAAGCTGAGACCGCCAGGGCCATGGCCGCCAGAGCTTTTGCCCGGGCGCGTGTTTTTGCCCCTCAAGGCCAGCCCGTGCTAGGTGTGGGCTGCACCGCCGCGCTGGCCACTACCCGGGCGCGCCGGGGCGAGGATCGGGCCTACATCGCCCTGCGCACGGAAAGGGAATATCTTTTTTTTCAGGTGGAACTCGAGAAAGATGCGGCCGAGCGCCAGGTCCAGGAAGAGGTGCTCAGCCAGGTGATCCTCCAGGCTATCGCCGCCGGCTGCGGGCTTTCCCCGGCGCCGGCGGTCCCGTTGCCGGCCTGGGCGTCGGTGGCGATGCGCAGTTGCGCAGTCTGCCCGGAGCTGGAACAGCTGCTGGCAGGGGAGGCCGAGGTGATCGAGTTGGAACTGAGGGGCAGTTTTTCCCTCAACCCGGTCCGGCGGGACCGGCTGCTTTTCCCCGGTTCCTTCAACCCCCTGCACCAGGGGCACGAGGGCCTGGCCCTGGCGGCGGCAGGGCGCAGCGGGCGGGCGGTGACGCTGGAGCTGTCGGTCGAAAACGTGGACAAGGCACCCCTGCCCTATGAGGAGGTGCTGCGCCGGTTGGAGACGTTGCGGGGGCGGTATCCGGTGGTGGTGACCCGGGCCCCCATCTTCGCGCAGAAGGCGCGCCTCTTTCCGGGATGCTGGTTTGCCGTAGGGGTGGACACCGCCTTCAGGCTCATAGATCCCAATTACTACCAGGGTGGGGTGTCCGAGATGGAACAGGGGCTGGCCCAGATGCTGGCGCTGGGCTGCCGTTTCCTGGTGGCTGGCCGGCTGTGCGAGGGACGGTATCAGACCCTCGGAGAAGTTGCGGTGCCGGCCTGCTGGCGCCCGCTTTTCAAGGGTGTTCCCAAAAGTGAGTTCCGCGTCGACATCAGTTCGAGCCAACTGCGGGCTCGGGGTTAGGGGCTCAGGGTCACCTGGATGTTGTCGCCCTCAAATATAGTTAGTCGCTGGTTGGCCTTCACCCCGGGAAAATGCTGTTCCAGGCCGTCCGGCCAGTGCACCCTGAGAGTGGCGGAGGCCGCTGCACCCAAGCCAAAATGTACCTGTTCCTCCCCTGAGGAACGGTAGCTGGCGCTAGCGCCGTACTCGCGCACCTGGGTATGGCCGGCGGTTTCCACTTCGAGCCTGGCGCCGTACACCTGGCCCTGGCGCGGCGCGCGCCGGCCCAACAGCCGGACCTGCAGCCAGTGGTTGTTGTTTCCTCCGTCGTTGCGCAGCAGTCTCGCCGGCCCCTTGTTGGTGGTCAGGGCCAGATCCAGGTCGCCATCTTCATCCCAATCGCAGGCCGCCGCACCGCGTCCGACTATTTTCCTATTCAGGCAGACCCCCGAAGTCGAGGAGGCGTCGGTGAAGTGGCCTTCCTGGTTGAGGAAGAGCTGGTTGGGCTGAGTGAAGGTGGCGGCTTCGTCCCATTTTTCCACATTGGTCAGGATGTGGCCGTTGGTCACAAAGAGGTCCAAGTCCGCATCGTTGTCGCAGTCAAAGAAAAACGTGCCAAAGCCCACAAAGGGGCGGCTGGGTTCCTCGATGCCGGTTGGCCCGGACTCATCGGTGAAGGTGCCGTCCCGGTTGTTGTGGTACAGGGCATTGCCCTCTTGGACATAGTTAGTGACCATCAGGTCTGGGTAACCATCTCCGTCGTAGTCGCCAAAGGCGGTGCCCATGCCGGCCTCGGCCAGGCCGTTGGGATCGTACGCGGTGCCCGAGGCCGTACCCACCTCGATAAAAACGCCCCGGCCCTCATTGCGATAGAGGCGGTTGGCAGTGCCGTCGTTGGCCACGTAGATATCGACGTCGCGGTCGTAGTCGCTGGTGGTCACCCCCAGCCCCTTGCCCTCTGGGTCGAAAACCCCGGCGAGGCGGGTTACATCGCTAAAGTGATTCCCGTCGTTGCGGTAGAGCGCATCTGGCACTCCATGGTACTTGACCGGATCGCAGTAATCGCGGATGGAGCCTTTGCCGCAGATCTGGTTGCGTTCCAGGGAAAAATCTAGGTAGTTGGCGACATAGAGATCTAGGTCGCCGTCGCGATCGTAGTCGAGGAAGGCGGCGCTGCTGCTCCACAGGGAATCACTCACCCCTGCCTGACCGGCCACCTCGGCAAAGGTGCCGCGGTTGTTGCGATAGAGGGCATCGGCGCCGAAGTGGGTCACATAGAGATCCTGGTCGCCGTCGCTGTCGTAGTCGGCGGCGGCACAACCCATGCCGTACCCCCGGTCGCGGATAAGGGCGGCAATCCGGTCGGCAAAGGTGCCCTTGCCCTGGTTGTGATAGAGGACGTCGGTGGGTGGTGAGGGGCCGGGACGGGGCAGGGCATGGCCATTGGCCAGGTAGAGGTCCTGGTGGCCGTCGTTGTCGTAGTCGAAAAAGCAGAGCCCGGCACCCATGATCTCGGGCATGTAGTAATTTCCGGCGGCACCGCTGGTGTGTACGAAGTGCAGGCCGGCCTGGTCAGTGATGTCGGTGAACTGGCCCCACGCCGCCGCCGCGGGAGCAGTCGGTGAGGGTGCTGGAAGGTCGGGTTTCGGCTGGTCAGTATCCTGAAGGTACTGGCGGCGGGGGTCGCTGAGCGCCATCAGTGCCTGGGGGTGGGGGCGTGGGCCGAGGCGGTTGAAGTTGTCCAAGGCGGCTGCGCTTCTGTCGCGCTGCCCGAGCCGCTCACAGGCCTGGGACAGGCCATAGTGCGCGTCGTGTAATTTGGGGGCCAGGGTCAGGGCTTGCTGGAAATGTTCGGCGGCCTCGGCATAACGCTGCCGGTTCATCAGATACTGAGCTGTTTCGCAGTGGGCGCGCGGATCGCGGGGGTTCAGCGCCAATCCCTGGCGAAAAAGAGACTCTGCCTGCTCGTATTGCCGATGCCTGAGTTGGTAGCGGGCCAGGGCCAGGTGGGCCTTGGCATACTGGGGGTCCAATTGCAATACCTGGAGGTAGGATGCCTGGCTCTCATCGCTGCGGCCCAGATGTTCGAGCAAGGCGCCGTGGTTGTAGTGGATGAAGGCCAAGGTAAAGGCCAGGCGCTGGGCCTTTACCAGGTGGATCAGCGCCTGCTGGTATTTGTCCTGGTCAGCGTAGGCGCAGGCCAGGTCGTTGTGGAGCACCGCACTGGAGGAGTCCAGAGCCAAGGCCGAGATGAAGACGTCAATTGCCCTTTCGGTCTGACCGGAAGAGGCCAACAGAAAACCCAGCAGCCGGCGGGGGGCCAGGTCGGCGGGCTGCAACTGGACCGCGGTCTGACAGGCGTTGAGCGCCGCAGCTAAGTCGCGCTGATCCAGATGGCGCAAGGCTTGCTGATAGGAGGCCGAGGGGGATTGCTGGGCGGGGTGATCGCATCCGGCAAATCCCAGGAGTCCGGCCGAAAGGATAAGGGCGACACCATGCATGAGGGGTGGCACACTCCCTGGTAAATGGGCCACCAAGATAACATGATCTGCAATTCCGTCAAACTTTTTTGTACAACTTCCACCCTTGCGGCTTTGGTGTCGCTGCGCCGAAATTCCAGGGGTGTGTAAGGCACCGCAGAGAGGAGCGGCTGAATGAAGACCAGAGTGCTGGGCAGGACCGGGCTGCGGGTCAGCGAATTGTCGTTAGGGGGGCTCTTCGTCTCCTCGGTGGGAGGGGACTTCGAGCAGGGCCGCAAGGCCACCTTGAGGGCGCTGGAGCTGGGGGTCAATTACATCGACACTGCTCCTACCTATGCGAACAGCGAGGAGGCCATCGGCAGATTCCTCGAGGGAGTGAAAGCTCCGGTGATCCTGTCCACCAAACTGGGAGGGCGACCAAAGCCTTTTGAACCGCAGAACCGGGACCACCTCAGAAAGTCGCTGGAGGAGAGCTTGCGCCTGCTGGGGCGCGATTACGTGGACATGCTCATGGTCCACGAGCCGGAACGCCCCGGATATTACGAATGGTGGACCCGGATGATGCCCTACGAGGGGCCGGTGCTGGAGGTGCTGGCCGAACTGAAGGCGGAAGGGCTGGTGCGTTTCACCGGCATCGGGGGCACCACGGTGTACCACCTGGCCGACCTGGCGCGCACCGGCATTTTCGACGTGGTGCTCACCGCCTTCAACTACAGTCTGCTCTGGCAGGAGGCCGGCCAGGGGTTGATCCCGGTGGCCCGGGCGCAGAACATGGGGGTCATCGTTGGCTCGCCCCTGCAACAGGGGGCCCTGGCGCGGCGCTACGACGAGGAGGTACGGCGCGGAGTGCGCTGGCTCAGCCCGCAGCGTCGGCAGCAGTTGCTCGACCTCTATGTCCTGCTCGACGAGTGCGGCATGACCATCGCCGAGATGGGGCTGCGCTTCGTGCTCTCCAACCCGGACATCTCCTGTACCCTGATGGGGGCCCGCTCGGTGGCCGAGGTGGAGCAAAATATCGCGGCGGCGGAGAAGGGTCCGCTGCCCGCGGAATTGCTCAAGAGGCTGGACCAGATCGCCACCCGGGTGCCCTTCCGGCCCTGCGAGGAGCCGGCGGTGTTGCCTTTTGGCCGCGAGTACCGCGGGCCGGGAGGGGTGCGATGAAAACAGTGGCAGCGGTGAACTTCACCTTAGGCAGGGACCAAAGGATTGAGCTATGGATGTACACGAGTATCTAGAGAAACATCAGGGCAGCTTGGTGCGTGACCTGCAGGCGATGGTGCGGGTGCCCACCGTCAACCCGCCCGGGACCGATTACCGGAAGATGGTCGATTGGCTGGCACGGCGCTGCGCCGGCCTGGGTTTGGAGGTGGCGATCCACCAGGTGCCCGAGGGGGTGGTGCGCCGGGCCGGGTTGAGTCTGCCGCGCTACAACGTGGTGGCCCGCTGGCCGGTCAGCGGGGCCCCGGCCGTGCATTTCAACGCCCACTACGACGTGGTTCCCGCCGCCGGCAAGTGGCGCTGCGGCGGCCCTTTTGCCTCCGAGGTCCGCGCTGGCTGGCTCTATGGCCGTGGATCAGGGGATATGAAGGGGTCCATCGCCGCCCTGCTGATGGCGCTGGAAGCGCTGCGGCGCACCGGGCAAGAGCCGGCCTTTGGGGTCGAGTGTTCCTTTACCGCTGACGAAGAGACCGGCGGGGAGTTGGGGGCTGGGTACCTGGTGCGTCAGGGTTTGGTACAAGCCGACTATGCGGTGGTGTGCGAGGGGGCTTCGGGCAACCGGGTAGGTCTAGGGCACAACGGGGTGCTCTGGCTCGAGGTGGAGATTGAGGGCAAGGCAGCTCATGCCTCTAGCCCCGAGCAAGGGCACAACGCTTTCGAGGCCATGGCCGAAATGGTCTGGCGGCTGCAGAGCTGGAAAAAGGAGTTGCAGGCGCCGGGCCGGCGCTGGCGCGAGCCCAATGGGCAGGATCGCTGGCCTACCCTCAATGTGGGCGGGGTGTTTGGCGGGGGGCCGGGCGACAAGGTGAATACCGTGCCGGCCCGGGCGGCCTTCACCATCGACCGCCGGGTTTTGCCCAACGAGACCATGGCCCAGGTCGAGGAGGAATTGCGGGCGGCCTTGGAGCGGGCGGGGGCTCCCTTGCGCGGGGTGAAGGTGCGCATACACACCCGGTTGCGCATCGACCCCTGCGTGGTGGCACCGGACGGGGACCTACCCCAGGCCTTTGCTCGCGCCGTGCAGCGGGTGCGCCGGCGGGCTTCGGCCTTCAGCGCCACGCGCGGCTTCACGGATCTACATTATTTTGTGGTCGAAGGCGGGTTGCCCGGCATCGGTTACGGCGTCAAGGGCGAGGGGGCCCATGGGGTGGACGAGCGGGTGGGGGTGCGGGAGCTGGTGCAGACGGCCCGGGTGTACGCAGAGTTCATGCAGCGGGGTTTTTGAAATCGGGGATGGGACTGGCCAAGCGTTTTGCCTGGGCGCTCTACGATCATCTGTGGGCGCTGATCGGGGTCAACCTGTTGTGGACCCTGCTGAGTCTGCCCTGGCTGGGGGCCGGAGTGCTGCTGGTGACGGCGGGCTTTAACCTGGGGGGGGAACTGGCCCTTCTGGGGGCGGCTGCCGGATTGTTGCTGGGCGCGGAGCTGGTACTCTTTGCCCCGCCGGGGCTGCTGCTCTTGGTGGCGGGGCGGCACTGGGCTGCGGATAGGCCGGCCGAGGTAAAGGCGATCCTGAAGGAGGCGCTGCCTTTTGCGCTGCGGGCCCAACTCCTGGGGCTGCTCCTGTGCGGGATCACCGGCTTGCTGCTGATCAACATTTTTTTTTATCAGCGGCTGGGGGGCTGGCTGGGACTGATCCTCAGCGGTAGCATGCTCTGGCTACTCTTGGCCCTGCTGCTGACGGCGGTTTTCGTCTTTCCGGTGCTGCTCTCCCAGGATAGCCGGGTGTGGCCGGTGGTGCGGCAGAGTTTTCTTTTGGTCCTGGACAACCTCCGACTGGCCGGGGGTCTGCTGCTGGGCAGCCTGCTCCTCCTGGGGATCAGCGCCTTCACCGGCGCCGGACTTTTCTGTGGGGGGCTCGCCGCCTTGGCGTTGCTGATCAGCCTGGGCTTCCGCCAACTCTCCTTTAAGTACTCTGGCGCCCAGCCGCCGGCGGAACAGCCGCGGCACTGGCGAGAACTCATCCGTCCCTGGGAGCACTGATGGACTTTCCCCGACTCGTCACCGGACAAGAGATGACCCAACTGGACCAACGCGCCCTCCGCGAAGGCGGGGTGACCGGCACCCAATTGATGGAAAGGGCCGGCGCGCGGGTAGTGGAAGCCATCCGCGAGCGCTGGGAAGGGTTGGAGGATCTGGAGGTGGTGGTGGTCTGCGGCAAAGGAAACAACGGCGGCGACGGTTTTGTGGTGGGCCGGCTGCTGTGCCAGGCAGGGGTGGGGGTTCAGGTCTTCCTGGCAGCCCAGCGACAGGCCGTGCAGGGGGATGCCCGCCATCATCTAGAGAAAATGGAGGAGGCCGGCCTGCAGGCTCTGTCCCTGCTGGGAGAGGGAGATCTGCCAGCGTTCGAACAAGCGTTGGCAGGGGCCGATCTGGCGGTAGACGCCCTGCTGGGCACCGGCAGCCGGGGGGCGCCCCGTCCGGAATTCCACCGGATCATCGAGCGGCTCGGCGAGGCGGGCCGACCGGTGGTGGCCGTGGACCTGCCTTCGGGGTTGGAGGCCGGCACCGGCCAGGTGCCCGGGGCCTGCGTGCGGGCGGTGTTGACCGTGACCTTTGGCCTGCCCAAGATCGGCCAGCTCTTCTACCCAGGCAAAAGCTATTGCGGCACCCTGGTGGTGGCGGACATCGGCCTGCCCTCGCCAGTGCCCAGCCCGCAGGCGGTGTACCTGATCAGTGGCGAGCAGATTGCCCGGCTGATCCCGCGCCGGTCCCCCGACGCCCATAAGGGCAGCTGTGGCCTGGTGCTGGTGGTGGCCGGTTCGGCGGGCATGACCGGGGCAGCGGCCCTGGCTGCCGACAGCGCCCTGTTGGCCGGGGCAGGCAAGGTGATCCTGGGCGCGCCGGCCAGCCTGCAGGACATCCTGGCGGTCAAGCTCACCGAAGTGATGACCCGGCCCCTGCCCGAGATCCGGCGGCACCGCTGCCTGAGCCTGCGGGCCCTCGGCGAGGTCCTGCCCCTGCTTTCCGGGGCCCAGTGCCTGGCCCTGGGGCCAGGGTTGGGCCGGCACCGGGAGACCGGAGAGCTGGTCCGCCGGCTGCTGGGGCGGGTGGAAATACCGGTGGTGCTGGATGCAGATGGGCTGAACGCCTTTGCCGGCCAGGCCGATAGATTGATAGACTCATCCGCTCCGCTGGTGCTGACGCCCCACCTGGGGGAGTTCGCCCGGCTGGCGGGCATGGGGGTGCAGGAGGTGCAGCAGGATCTGGTGGGGGCGGCGAGGCACTTCGCCACCGCCCACCGCCTGGTCCTGGTGCTCAAGGGGGCGCCCACCCTGGTGGCGCTGGCCGAGGGCCGGGTTTTGGTCAATCCCACCGGCAATCCCGGGATGGCCACCGCCGGGGCGGGGGATGTATTGACCGGCCTGATCGCCGGCCTGATTGCCCAGGGGGCGACCCCGGAAAATGCGGCGTGCGCGGGGGTCAATGTGCATGGCTTAGCAGGGGATCTGGCCAGGGCAGGGCAGGGGGAGTGGGGGATGAAGGCCGGGGACATCAGCCGGGCCCTACCCCGGGCCTTGGCGGAGGCGGCCGGCCGCTCTTGACAGTCTTTGGGGGATGCTGTAACGTATGAAAGGTCTACAGGCCGGTTGAAGGCGGCTCTGCCTGCGGAGAGAAGATGACCAGGGTCAAAGAAGCCATCGAAGAAATCATCGAAGAGTCCTATCTGATGGGCCTGTCCGAGCAGGAGATCTGCGAGGACTTCAGGCGTTTCATCGATACCTGCTACGAAGTGCTTTACAAAAATCTCAAAAACCGCGAAGCGCTCAACGGTCTGGCCGAAACCCTGGAACGGGAGCAGACTTTTGTCCTGATGGCCGACTACGAGGAAGAGCGGCGCACGCAGTTGGGCGAAGACAGCTCCATCAAGTCGCTCAACGAGATCTTCGCCGAAAAGGCGGCCCGCCGCAAGCGGCAGATCCTCAGGACTATTGCCCAATACGACCCCCAGCTGGTGCGCCTGATCGACGCGCACCGCTTCCAGGGAGAGAGCAAAGAACCAGTCCGCCCCCACCTGAGGCGCGCTGCATGGCGCGCCCGCTGGCGTCCCGACTGGGACCGGCTGCGTGCGTGGTTGCTCAAAGTGGGGTACTGCGCCACCATCGGTCTCATCATCCTGCTGCTCTATCTGGGTTTTGTGGCCAGTTCCTGAGGCTGGGCGCTGCCGCCATTCGGGGCGCCCCTTCCCCAACTTCTCTGCTGCTCGCTCCGTGCCGCGATTGAGGCAGCAACCAAGTCCAAGCTGGTCTTCTCTGTCCACCCATTCCGGTTGAACTATGCCCAAGCGCACAGACCTCCACAAGATCATGCTGATCGGTTCGGGGCCCATCGTCATTGGCCAGGCCTGCGAATTCGACTACTCCGGCACTCAGGCCTGCAAGGCCCTGCGGGAAGAGGGCTACAAAATCATCCTGGTCAACAGCAATCCGGCCACCATCATGACCGATCCGGAGACCGCCGATCGGACCTACATCGAGCCGATCACCCCCGAGATCTGCGAGCAGATCATCGCCCGCGAGCGGCCCGACGCCTTGTTGCCCACTCTGGGCGGCCAGACGGCGCTTAATACCGCGGTGGCCCTGGCCGAACGCGGGGTGCTGGAGCGCTACGGAGTGGAACTGATCGGGGCCAAGATCGAGGCCATCCGCATGGCCGAAGACCGCGAATTGTTCAAGAAGGCCATGGACCGGGCCGGCCTGGAGATGCCGCGCGGCTTTTTCGTGCGCTCCCTCGAAGAAGCCCAGCGCCACCAGGGGGAGCTGGGTTATCCCACCATCGTGCGGCCCTCCTTCACCATGGGGGGCAGCGGCGGAGGCATCGCCTATAACGCCCAAGAGTTCGAGCGCATTGTCAGCTACGGCATCGACCTGAGCCCGATCAGCGAGGTGCTCATCGAGGAGTCGGTGCTGGGCTGGAAGGAGTTTGAGCTGGAGGTGATGCGCGACGTCAAAGATAACGTCGTCATCATCTGTTCCATCGAGAACTTCGACCCCATGGGAGTGCACACCGGCGACAGCATCACCGTGGCCCCGGCCCAGACCCTCAGCGACAAAGAGTACCAGATGATGCGGGACGCCGCCATCAAGGTGATCCGCACCATCGGCGTGGACACCGGTGGTTCCAACATCCAGTTCGCGGTGGACCCCAAGAGTGGCCGCATGCTGGTGATCGAGATGAACCCGCGGGTGTCGCGCAGCTCGGCCCTGGCCTCCAAGGCCACGGGTTTCCCCATCGCCAAGATCGCTGCCAAACTGGCGGTGGGTTATACCCTCGACGAGATCCGCAACGACATCACCCGGGTGACCCCGGCTTCTTTTGAGCCCACCATCGACTACGTGGTCACCAAGATCCCGCGTTTTGCCTTTGAGAAGTTCCCCGGCACCCCCGATGTGCTCGATACCCAGATGCGCTCGGTGGGGGAGACCATGGCCATCGGCCGCACCTTCAAGGAGTCGCTGCAGAAGGGGCTGCGTTCGCTGGAGATCGGCCGGGCCGGCTGGGGCGCCGACGGCAAAGATTTTGACCCGGCCCAGATCGGGGACAAGGAGCTGCGCGAGCGGTTGATGGTGCCCAATTCGCAGCGGCTCTTCTATCTGAAGGCGGCCATCGCCAAGGGTTTTTCGGTGGAGGAATTACACAAGCTCACCCGTATCGATCCCTGGTTCCTCGACAATCTGGTCGAACTGCACCAGATGGCCCTGCGGCTGGCCGCCGTCGATTTTCTTCAAGATGCCGGCCTGCTGCGCCAGGCCAAGGAATACGGCTTCAGCGATCGGCAGTTGGCCTTTCTGCGCGGCACCGATGAATTCAGCGTTCGCCGCTGCCGCAAGGAGCTGGGCATCGTGCCGGTATTCAAGACCGTCGATACCTGCGCCGCCGAATTCGAGGCCTACACTCCGTACCACTACTCGACCTACGAACAGGAAAACGAGGCCTTGCCCTCTTCTCATCGCAAGAAAATCGCCATCCTCGGAGGGGGCCCCAACCGCATCGGCCAGGGCATTGAGTTCGACTACTGCTGCGTACACGCCTGCTTTGCCCTGCGGGAAGACGGGTACGAGACCATCATGATCAACAGCAACCCCGAGACGGTCAGCACCGACTACGACACCGCCGACAAGCTCTACTTCGAGCCGCTGACCGTGGAGGACGTGCTCAACATCCTCGAGCACGAAAAGCCAGACGGGGTGATCGTGCAGTTCGGGGGGCAGACCCCACTCAACCTGGCCCTGGCCCTCGAACAGGCCGGAGTGCCGATCATCGGCACCAGCCCGCACAACATCGACCTGGCCGAGGACCGCGAGCGTTTCGACGCCCTGCTGCGCCAGTTGGACATCCGCCAGCCCGAAAACGGTCTGGCCCGCAGCCTCGAAGAGGCCAGGGGAGTGGCCGGCCGCATCGGCTATCCGGTACTGGTGCGTCCCTCATACGTACTGGGCGGTCGTGCCATGGTGGTGGTCTACGACGAGGCCAGCGTGGAGCGCTACGTGAAGACGGCGATCGCCGCCTCGCCCGACCATCCCCTGCTCATCGACCGCTATCTGGAAGGGGCCCAGGAGTTCGACGTGGACGCCGTGGCCGACGGCCAGGAGGTGGTGATCGGCGGGATCATGCAGCACATCGAACACGCCGGCGTACACTCGGGCGACAGCGCCTGTGTGTTGCCTCCCTACGATATCAGCGAGGAAAATCTCCGCACTGTCAGGGAGTACACCCATGCCCTGGCCCGCGCTCTGGGAGTGGTGGGCCTGATGAACGTGCAGTACGCCATCCAGCAAGGCCTGGTCTACGTGCTGGAGGTCAATCCGCGAGCCTCGCGCACCGTGCCCTTTGTCAGCAAGGCCATCGCCCGGCCCCTGGCCAAGATCGCCGCCCGGGCGATGACCGGCAGGAGCCTGCGCGACCAGGGATTTACCGCCGAGATCATCCCGCGGCATATCTCGGTCAAGGAGGCCGTGCTGCCTTTCAGCAAGTTCTCGGGGGCCGACGGGCGCCTCGGGCCGGAGATGAAATCCACCGGCGAGGTGATGGGCATCGGCGACAGCTTCGGCGTGGCCTTTCTCAAGGCGCAGATGGGTGCCGGGTACATGCTGCCGGCCAAAGGGCAGGTATTCATCAGCGTCAACGATGCCGACAAGGAGGTGATGCTGCCCATCGCCCTAGAACTTAGCCACTTGGGTTTTGAACTGCTGGCTACCCAGGGGACGGCCGATTTTCTCCAAGGTCACGGGGTGGAGGCCAGGAAGGTGCTGAAGATCCACGAGGGCCGGCCCCATATCGAGGACGCCATCCGCAGCCGCCAGGTCTGCCTGGTGATCAACACCCCTCAGGACGAACAGTCCCAGTACGACGACTTTGCCGTGCGCCGGGCTGCCATCATGAACAACGTCCCCTACACCACCACCATGGCCGGCGCCCAGGCCGCCGCCGCCGGCATCAAGGCCCTGCAGCAGCAGGAACTGTCCGTACACGCCCTGCAGGACTACCACCTCCAGCTCCGGCAACACGGGGGCTGAGGCACGAGGGCCCCAGACATGCGCTGCAGCTCGCTGCTGCTGGTCGCCCTCCTGGTGCTGCCGGGGTGTGTGTACTTCAACACCTTCTACAACGCCCAGAAATTCTACCGCCAAGCAGAGAAAGCCCGCAAGCAGGACGAGGAGAGCCAGGACCAGGTGGGCGGTGGCCGTAAACGCAAGCGCGATACGGTCAAGGCCGCCGAGCTGTACGACAAGGCCGCTCGTGCCGCCTCTCGGGTGCTCGACGAGTACAAGGAGAGTGACCGGGTCGACGACGCCATGTTCCTGATGGGCCGGGCCTTCTACTGGCAGGGCGACTACACCAGCGCGATCCGCACCTTCGGCGACCTGGAAAAGAATTTTCCCACCAGCCAATTCTACCATCAGGCGCGATACTGGCAGGCCCAGGCCTACCAGGCCCAGGGGGCCAGCTTCGAGGCCCGCGCACTCTATCGCTCCCTGTTCGAAGACCGTCAGGGCGAGGTGGCCGTGTTGGCCGGCCAGCGTCTCGGCGATATGGCTCTTGCCGACGGCGATTACGTGGCGGCCATTCAGGAGTACCGGGCGGTGCTGGAGGCCTTTCCCCAGTCATCGCTGCGCGCCGAACTGTGGCTGCGGCGGGGAGAGGCGCTCATGGCCCGCGCCGATACCGCTGCCTACGGAGAAGCCCTGGATGCCTTTGCCGAGGTTCTCGAGGCCCGCCCCGCTCCAGAGTTAGGTTATAAAGCCCGGTTGAACCAGGGAAAGCTGCTCAGCGCCCGGGGTCAGGAGGACCAGGCCCTGGAGGTCTATACCTCGCTGCTAAAGGAGCAGCGTTTCCGCCGCTTCGAGGGACAGACCAGGTTGCTCATCGGCCAGCACTACCAGGATCGCGGGTTTTATGAACGGGCCCTTGAAGAATACGGACGGGTGCGCGATGACTTTCCCCAGAGTGCCTATTCGGCCTTGGCGCTGTATTACACCGGCATGCTCTACTTCAGCCATTACGGCGACAAGGAGCGGGCCCGCGAATACCTGCAGGATGTGAACAAGGAAAAGCCGGGCTCCGAAGCCTCCGAGCTGAGCGCACAGCGGTTACAGGACTTGGGCGAACTGGACAAGATCATGACCCGTTTCCACCAGGCCGACTCGCTGGCGGCGCTGGCGGCAGCTAAGGGGGCAGTCCCGGTAGACTCGTTGGTGCCAGTGCCCGGGGATTCGCTGCAGGCGGAACCGGCCGACACGACCCAGACCGCCCTGGCGGACTCGGCGGCTGGGGACTCGCTGGTCTTGCTGGGTGAGGTGCCCGAGGTCGTTCCGGTAGACTCCCTGTCCGCAGCGTTGGGCGACGCGCTGCCCGTCCCCGTTGCCGCCTCCCCGCCAGCGGTGGCCCAACCCGATTCGGCGCGGCTGGCCGATCTGTTTTCCGTGGCCGAGATCTACCGGTCCAAACTGATCCAGCCGGATTCGGCCACCCACTACTACCAGCAGATCGCCGAGCGATTCCCGGCCGTCCCACAGCAGCCCAGGGTGTGGTACAGCCTGGCCTGGATAGCGCGGGAAATGAAGGGGGACCCTGCTGCCGCCGACTCCCTGCTGGAACGCCTCATCGCCACCTACCCGCTCTCCGAACACGCCAACGCCGCGCGCCGTCTGCTGGGACTAGAGGAGGAACTGAGCCTGGAGGAGGAAGCCGCCGCCCAGTTCGCTCTCGTCGAGGAACGGCGCCTGGCCGAGGGGCTCGAACCGGCCGCGTATCTACCCTTGCTCGACAGCCTCAGCCACCAGTACGCCGAGACTCGGGCTGGGGCCAAGGCCGCATACCTGGCCGCCTGGACCTACGAAAATGTCCAGGGCGACACCGCCGCTGCCGAGGAGCGCTACACGCGGCTGGCGGCCGAACATCCAGGTTCGGATTTCGCCCGCCTGGCTGAGGCGCGGCGCAAGTCCAGGGAAGACGGGGCGCTAGAAAAGTTAGAGCGGGGGATCAAGATCCTGGCCAGAGGACTGAGTCCGGGAGAGCGGCTCACGGTCTTTGCCGTGGAACCCAATTCGAGCGATTCACTCTCGCTGGCGCGCAAGTACCTGGGCTTTGGGGTCAGGGCCCACCAGCGCGGGGATCTGCAGACGGCCCGCAAACAGTATGAGTTGGCACTGGAACACCAGGAGCGTCTCCCCGCCGCGCTCAACCGATTGGGCCAGATCATGGTCCAGGAAGGGTACTCCGAAGATGCGAGCGAATACTACCGCAAGGCCCTGCGCTACGAACCCGGTTCGGTGCCGGCCTGCTACGGCCTCTTAGCCGCCTTTACGGCCGCCGGCCAGGAGGATTCGGCCAATCACTACCTGCGTGAGGTGGCCAGGCGTGACCGCCGCAACCCCCAGGTGCAGTTGCTGCTGGAGCGTTACCCGACCCTATCCGGGGCCGAGCCGGAAAACCTGGACCGCCGCAGCCTGGAGGAGCTGGAATTGAAGCAAGAGGACGACTGGAAATTGTCAGCAGACTTCCTGGGCCTGAGTGCTTTGCCGGTGGTGCGGGAGAGCATCACCCCCCAGTACCCCCAGGCGGTGACCGACACCGTGCAGGTGATCCTCGACATCCTGGTAGCCACCGATGGCAAACCCGCACGGGTTGAAGTGTTTCGCGGGGAGGAACCTTTTGGCGAGGCGGCGATGGAAGCGGCCCGCAAGTATTCTTTTTATCCGGCCATCGACAAGAATGACAAGGAAGTGCGGACCTGGGTGGAAGTGGTGGTGAGTTTTGTGCCGCCGCCCAAACCCGCCGAGGTGGCCGCCGGTGCCAAGTCTGAGCCCGCTGTTCAGGAGCAGGGCGGCCAGGGTCTGGAATAGGGAGCGAGCATGCTGGACGAGAGAGCAACTGTCTTGTTGAACCGCCAGGTGGCCGAGGGATTTTACCTGCTGCGCCTGGAGGCGCCGGATCTAGCTGCCACCGCCGAACCGGGGCAATTCACCTCCCTGCGGGTGAGCGATCAGCTGGTGCCGCTGCTGCGCATTCCGCTCAGCTTCAGCGCGGTGGATAGCCAGAGCGGCACTGTCGAGCTGCTCTACGAGGCTCGGGGCTCCAAATCGCGGCTGCTGAGCCAGGTGCGCGACCAGCAGACCCTGTCCTGCCTCGGACCGCTGGGCAAAGGGTTTACCCAGCCTGCAGCGGGCCAAAGGGTGGTGCTGGTAGGCGGGGGCATCGGCCTGCCGCCCTTGCTCTTCATGGGCGCCAGGTTGCGCCAGCAGGGACACCATGAGGCGGTGCTGCTGGCCGGAGCCCGCAACGCGGCCAAACACCTGCCCCTGGCCGATCTGCAGCTGGCGGTGCCGCAGGTGCGCCTGGCCACCGATGACGGCAGTTTGGGACACGGCGGCCTAGTCACTGAGTTGTTGGCTGAGGAACTGGCGGTTGCCCCCGGCAGTATGGTCTGCGCCTGCGGCCCGCACGGCATGATGGCGGCGGTGGCCGGCCTGTGCCGTCGGCGAGGGGTGCCCTGCCAGGTCTCCCTTGAGGAATACATGGCCTGCGGTTTCGGGGTGTGTGTGGGGTGTGTGGTCGAAACGGCCTCCGGAGAAGGTTATGGGCGCTACCAGAGGATCTGCGTCGACGGCCCGGTCTTCGATGCCCTGCGGGTGCGCTGGGAGGAGGGATGATGGTCGATCTGAGCGTGGAATTCGCCGGCATTTGTTTCCGCAACCCGGTGTTGCTGGCCTCGGGCACCTGCGGCTACGGGGAGGAGTTACAGTCCCTGGCCGATCTAAGCCATGTCGGCGGGTTGGTGAGCAAGACCATCACGCCCGAAGCGCGCGCCGGAAATAAACCCCCGCGTATCGTCGAGACCCCGGCGGGTATGCTCAATTCCATCGGCCTGCAAAACCCCGGTCTGGAGGGCTTCATCCGCGACAAATGGCCCTACCTCGCCGGCCTCGACACCCAGGTGGTGGTCAATATCGCCGCCCCCACGCCTGAGCAGCACGGCGAGATGGCTGCCCGGCTCGACGCGCTGCCCGGCATCGCCGCTCTGGAGATCAACATCTCCTCGCCCAATATGAAGGACGGCGGCATGTTTTTCGGCTGTAACCCGCGCGCCGCCGCCGAGGTGATTGCCGCCGTGCGCCGCGCCACCCGGCTGCCGGTGATCGCCAAACTGACCCCCAACGTCACCGACATTGCGGCCGTGGCCAAGGCGGTGGAGGAGGCTGGGGCCGACGGCATCTCGCTGATCAACACCCTGCTGGGCATGGCTATCGATGTGGAGCGCCGCCGGCCGGTGCTGGGCAATATAACGGGAGGGCTCTCCGGGCCGGCCATCAAGCCGGTAGCCTTGGCCATGGTGTGGAAGGTGCGACAGGCGGTGCGTCTGCCCCTGATGGGGCTGGGCGGCATCAGCACGGCCACCGACGCTCTGGAGTTCATGCTGGCCGGGGCGACGGTAGTGCAGGTGGGGACCGCGACTTTTTTTAATCCCGGGGCGGCGGTGGAAATCGTCGAGGGCCTGGCCGCTTACTGCACCTCCCACGGCATCGAGCGCCTGGCGACGCTGGTCGGGGCACTGCAGGTCTGAACCCAGAGGCTGCGATGAAGAAGCTGCTGCAGTTAGGAGGAGTCTTGGTCTTTGGCCTGCTGGCCAGCTGCGCGCCTTATCCAGTGTACCGGGGAGCTGCATCCTCGCCTCCCTCCCCTCCCGTCGCTGCAAAACCGGCGCCGGAGCGACCTTCCGTACCGGTGCCTGGCAGGGGAGGCGATGAGCTGGCTGGCGCCGATTCGACTGACATCGGGCTGGCCGCCGGCGAAGTGCCGCCGCCGACTTTTGAGATCTCCGACCCGACCAAGATCTCCACCAAACACGCCTACCAGGTGGGCCGCGCCTCCTATTACGCCAAGCGTTTCAACGGCCGCCGGACGGCCAAGGGCGACACCTACGACATGAGCCGGATGACCGCCGCCCATCGGGTGTTGCCGCTGGGCACCGTCATTAAGGTGACCAACCTGGAGAACGGCAGGGCCGTCGAGGTCGAGGTGAACGACCGGGGGCCTTTCACCAGGCGGCGGGTCCTGGACCTTTCCCTGGAGGCGGCAAAGCGCCTCGACATGGTCCGCAAGGGTTCGACAAAAGTGATGATCGAGATCGTCAAGGCCGCCCCGTAGGGGCCCCACCGCGCAGAATCTCCATCGCAGCTTCAAACACTTCCTCCACGGCTATAGCCTCCAACTGGCCGTCTGCCGCCCGGATGACCCGTGCCTGCGGATGCAGGGGGCTCCAGATGCGGGGATCAGTGGGCCCAAAAAGGCTGAGGGTGGGCGTGCCCAGGGCCGCTGCCAGATGCCCGGGGCCGGAATCGTTGCCGATGAAGAGGGCGGCGCTTTCCAGCAAGCCGGCCAGGTCCAGCAGGCCGGGTGGGCAGAGGGTCAGGTCGCAGCACTGCGGATCGCCCTCGAGTTGTGCGGCCAGATCGGTTTCGGCCGGACCGTGGAGCAGCAGCACCGCCAGGCCCTGCTGCCGGCAACGCTGCGCCAGGGCCAGAAAACGGTCCCAGGGCCAGCATTTGCGCCGGCCGCCGCTGCCGGGATGGATCAGGACCAGGGGGGGGGCCAGGCGGCGTTCCTGCCAGCAGGCTTGGGCGTAGATCCGCTCTGCCGCCAAGAGGCTGAACCGGGGGATTGGGTCAGGTATGGGCAGGCCGTGTCGGCGCAGGGGTTCCAGCAGGTGGGTGGTGATGTGCAGGTCGCCGGCAGGGCGGGGATTCCAGACCAGCAACTCGCCCTCCACCAGGCGGCGCAGTGCCGCGCCCAGTTGGCCCTCCGGGTCCACCGCATAGGCCAGGAAGAATGTGCAATCGGCAAAGAAGGGGCGCAGCTCAGGGGCCAGCGGGGTCCCGCTATAGAGGGGGATGAGGCCGGGACTATCGTGATCGAGGGCCGCGTCGGGACGGGCTAAAGAAAAAAACCGCGGGTCGCCGATCAGGTGCAGGGGGGCTCCGGGGAAAGCCAGGCGCAGGGCGGCGAAGGCCGGCAGGGTCAGCACAAAGTCCCCTAGAGCGCCGCTGCGTTTGACCCCTATGCTGCTGCTCTTGCTAATTTCCAGGGCACCCATTATTTTTAATGGTTGATTTTACCGGTGAGGGTTCTCAAAAGGAGTTTTAGCGATGGTAGGTATCCTGGCCAAGAAGTTGGGCATGACCCAGATCTACGACGAGAAGGACCGCCTGATCCCGGTCACGGTCCTGACGGCCGGTCCCTGTCCCATTGTCGAGATCAAGACGGCCGCGAAACACCAGTACTTAGCCCTGCAGCTGGCCTTCGACGAAGTCATCCCCCGCAAAGCCAATAAGCCGCGCACCGGCCATTTTTCGAAGGCCGGGGTCAAGACCCACCGCCTGCTGCGCGAATTTCGCCTCACCGAGGCGGGCGACCATCAGGTCGGCCAGGTCCTCAACGTCAACCTGTTCCAGGCGGGTGACAAGATCAAGGTGACTGGCACCTCCAAGGGCAAGGGTTTTGCTGGCGTGATCAAACGGCACAACTTTCACGGCAAGGACACGGCCCACGGCACCCCCGACCGGGTGCGCCATCCTGGCTCCATCGGGCAGGGCACCACCCCGGGCAAGGTGTGGCGCGGCCACAAAATGGGGGGCCACATGGGTGATGAGCGGGTCAGTGTGAAGGGACTTTCGGTGGTGAAGGTTGACGCCGAGCGGAACCTGCTCTTCGTCAAGGGCGCGGTGCCTGGAGGGGTCAACGGATATTTGCAAATCCAGAAATTATAAGAGCCTGACCTAGATTTCCGCAGCGGCCAGCGATGGCCGCTTTTTTTTTGTCCTAGCCGGGGGGCCACTCCATTTGCCGGCCGCCCAGCAGGTGGACATGGAGGTGGCACACCGTCTGGCCCCCCTCAGGTCCGGCGTTGATGGCGCAACGGTAGCCGGCAGCGGCGATGCCCTCTTGTTCGGCGAGCCGGGCGGCCACCAGCAGCAGATGGCCCAACAACTGCTCGTGCTGGGGGGCAGCGGCCTGTAGGCCCTCCAACTCTTCTTTGGGGATGATCAAGATGTGGGTGGGCGCCTGGGGGTTGATGTCGCGGAAAGCCAGGCACCGTGTGTCTTCGTAAACGATGTCGGCGGGGATTCCCCGGCGGATAATCTTGCTGAATATCGTTTCGGCCACCTTCAGTACCCGCTAGAGTTCGGCATCACACTCGCGGCCCAGTTTGCGCAACATCTCCACCGTCGAAGCCGCCAGCGGAATGCCCTGGCGCAGGCGTTCCTGGCGGCGCCTGGCCTCCAGTTCTCCCGGCAGGAGGATTTCCACGGTGCCTGGCATCCTGGGCGAGGCCTTGGTCTGGCTCACCATGCGGGCCACCGCTTCCTTGAACTGAGGCAGGGGCATGAAGCGGGAAGGGTCGATGGCCATGAAGAAATGGCCGATGCCCTTTTCGCGCACGTGGGCGTCCACCTGCTTCTTCTCCACGCCAAAATAGGGCGACCCGCCCAGCAGGCCGGCCAGCACCTCGATGAGCAAGGTGAGCCCATAGCCCTTGTGCTCGGCGATGGGCACGATGGTGCCCTGCAGGGCCACCTTGGGATCAGTGGTGGGATTGCCCTCCAGGTCGCGGGCAACCCCTATGGGGATGGGGGTGCCGTTGGCAGCGGCTAACTCTAGGTTGCCGGCGGCGATGCTGCCGGTGGCGAAGTCCACCAGCAGGGGGAATTCCCCGTTGCCGGGCACGGCCATGGCCAGCGGGTTATTGCCGAAAAGGGGCAGGGTGCCGCCCGTGGGGGCCAGGCGGGGACTGGCCACGGTCATGGTGATGCCGATCAATTCGTGCTCTATCGCCATCAGGGCGAAGAAGCCGGCGGCGCCGAAGTGGCGGGAATGACAGGCGGTGACGGTGGCGGAGCCGGCCGCTAGTGCCTTGGCGATGCACACTTTCATGGACTGGCGGCCCACCAATTGCCCCAGGCCGCCGTCCCCGTCGATGCGGGCAAAGGCCGGGCCTTCTTCGAGGCAGCGGATCTGTGGGCGGGGATTGGTGATCTGTTCGCGTAATTCGCGCACGTAGCGGCCCAGGCGCATGCTGCCGTGACTGTGAATGCCGCGCAGGTCGGCCTCGGTCAGGCTCTGGGCGACAAAATCGGCGTCGGTGGGGGGGATGGTCGCCTGTTGTAAGATTTGCGAACAGACGGTCTGCAGTCGGGGAGCTTCGATCAGCACAGTTGTCATGGGCTCAGGAGGGATTAAGAACCTACTGATAGGCTCTAAGGCGCTGCTGCCGCAATATTAAGCGTCCCGGCGGACTTTGTCCAGCCGCCGTTGACCACTCTACACTGCAGGAGTAGATTCACCCACCTCTATGGATCTGACGATCATCATCCCCGGCTACAACGAAGAAAAGCGCATCGGCCTGACGCTGGAACAGTCGGTGGCCTACCTGAGCCGGCAGTCCTGGCGCTGGGAAATCATCGTGGTCGACGACGGCAGCGCCGACCAGATGGCAGGCAGGGTGGAGGAGTTCGCCCGCACCTGGCCGATGGTGCGCGCTTTGCGGCACACGCCCAACCGGGGCAAGGGGTACGCCATCCGCCAGGGGGTGGCGGCGGCCCAGGGCCGGTACATTGGATTCACCGACGCGGACTACAAGACCGACATCGCCGCATTGGGCCCCGCCATGGAGTTGCTCGAAGGCGGTTGTGACGGGGTGATCGGTGACCGCACTCTCTCCCGGTCGCGTATCGCGGTGCCCCGCCGGCGCTACCGGCAGTTGGGCACCAGGTTGTTCAAAGGGGTGCTGCTCAAGGCAATGGGGCTGGGGGGCTTTGGGGACACCCAGTGCGGCTTCAAGTTTTTCCGCGCCGAGGTGATGCGGGATCTCTTTGGCCGGCAGCGAGTGGACGGGTACATGTTTGATGTGGAAATCTTGTTGCTATCGGTGCAGGCGGGTTATCACATCGAGGGGCTGGCGGTGGAGTGGCGCGACGATTCAGACAGCCGCTTCAAACCCTTGAGCGGTACCTGGCGCAATCTGCGGGAACTGGCGCGTATCCGCTGGATGCACCGCAACAGCTAATCCCCGATCTCTTTGATCAAATTGGCCATCCGCTCTAGACAGACGGTCAGGAAGATCTCCTGGGCCTCGGGCAGGTCGGCGCGGGCCTGGCTCTCCAGGAAGAAGTTGATGGCCAGGAGGACCAGGTACACGGGGAGGATTTCGTAGGATTTCTGGCCGGTGCTCGCGAAGGCGTCGCGGACTACGCCGGCGATCTGTTGCACCGCCTCCACCAGCCATTCGGCATTTTCCGTCTCATAGGCCTGGACCAGGCGCTCGAAGGAGCGGCGCAGTTCCTGGCGGAATTCGGTGTCTAGCGCCCGGCTGGTGGCCAGGTTGGAGGAGGCGCGTTTGAGCATCTTGATGAGTTCGGCGACCCGGCGGGTGGGCTCGTAGGAGAGCAGCTTGTAGAACTGACTCTCGGCGCCTACGGCTCTGCAGACGCTGTTGAGCAGTTGCAGGCGCACGGCCGCCGAGCCAAAATCCTCTAGATGCTGCAGGGTGGGCTTGATGATGCGGTAATCGCCCATTTCCCCCAGCACTTCGACCAGGGTGGAGAAGGTGCGGGGGTCGAAGCCGCTGCTGAAGTGCCAGAACAGCAACTCCCTCACCTCATCCCCCCCGATCTGCGACAATCCGCGGATGGCGCTCATGCGCACGCGCGGGTCCTCATCTTCCAGGGCGGTGATCAGTGGGTCGATGGCGCGGGCCATGCCCAGCCGGCCCAGGGCCTCGGCCGCCTCGCTGCGTATATCCGAATCGTCCGACATCAACTCGCGCACCAGAGGGGCGGCGGCCTTTTCGGAGCCGCTTTCACCCAGGGCCTGGGCAGCGCTGCGCCGCACCTTGGGGCTGGCGTCGGCCAGGCCCTGGACTAATTCCTCGATGGCCAGGGGGTTGCCGGAGCGGCCCAGGCCCTCGGCGGCGCGGGCCCGGCGATCCTCGGCGGAGGCCAGATTGTAGACGGCGGCGTTGTAGGCGTAGCTGAGCAGGTTGCCCCTGAACAACTGTGAGACCAGGTGCATGGAGGAGATGGCCTTGCTGTTGCGGACCAGGGGGAGCAGGCCCAGAGGCAGGAGGCGGAGGAGGCAGCTGATCAGGAAGATCAACTGCAGGCTGCCCAGGGTGAAGCCCGCAAAATCCCAGTGTACCTGGTGCAGGGCAATGGCCAGGTAGCTGGTCGCCAGCGGGCCCAAGGCGCCGATCAGGTTGACGGTGGCCGACCAGGAGGCCAGGTAGAAGGAGCGCCGCTCGTCCTCGGGCAGCAGCTCGTAGAGTATGGGCGTGGCGGCTACCTGGAACCCCGAGTAGACAATGCCGCTGACCACAAAGGCCACTGGCACCAGGTAGTGGGACTGTGGGGTGTTGAAGAGCCACAAGAGCGGGATCAGGGTGGCCGGCACCATGAGGATCTGCAGCACCGGTTTGCCGCCAAAGCGGTCCACCAGCCCCCCCCAGACTTGATAGCCCAGGATGCTGGTCACCATGAACAGGGCGTTGTAGATGGAAATAGTGGTATAGGAGATATGTAATTCCTGCAGCATGAACACCGCATAAAGCGGACCGCCCACGCCGGTGGCAAAGGTCCACAGGCCGTAGAAGAGCACCGCCCGCCTGAAGTTGGTGTCTTTGAAAGGCTGCAGCAGCATGGAAGGGCGGTGATGCTGTCCCCGTTCTTCGGTCTGGGGAAAGGGGGCGCGCCACAGAGTCAGGTAACCCACCCAGCCGAAGAGGCTGCCCGCGGCGATGACGATAATGAAGCCGTCGCGCTTATCGGCGTCGGGGAAAAAGTCGATGAACTGGCCGATGGCAAAACCGGCGACCATGGCCACCAGGGTGCTGATGATGGTCTGCCGGCTGGTGAAACGGGCGCGGATGTCCGTGGGGATGGTATCGGCCACCCAGGTGCTGTAGAAAGGGGAGATGATATAACCGCAGAGCAGGCTCAGGCAGATCAACGCCATGAAGGCGCCCAACTGCAGGGAAGGGGCAAAATGGAAATAGCCGTAGATGAAGGGGATGGCTGCGGGCAGGCCCCGCATGAGCACTTCGCCGAAGCCGAAGCCGAGGATGAGCCGCTTTTTGTTCTGGATCCAACGTCCCAGCAGCGGGGCAGCCAACTGGGTCAGCGCCAGCAGGTAGCTGACGGCGGTGATCAGGGATATAAAGGACTCATCGGCGCCCAGGTACAAAGCGTAGCCGGTGAACACCGCGTTGCCGATGCCCACCGCCTGCCCCCAGGCGCCCCAGAAGCCGCTGGCGGTGATGAAGGCGCGCAGGGCCCGTGGCACTTCTCCCCTGGTAAGCAGTGGTTTTTCCTGTCCCATCGACAAAGTCTTGGCAATACGTGTTGCGGTGGGTTAGAACAGCTGAAAATATCGAACCCCCCGTGCGGGCCGTCAACAGGGCTGGGTAAAGTCGCGGCATTGTCGCAGGGTGCAAAAATGCGTACGCTAGGTCCGTCCCTATACCGAGGAGAAAAGCGATGGCCCTCAAGATGAGTTACTGCGCCTTGCGCTGGCAAACCCCAGATCTGGAAATAGCCCTGGCAGAGCTGAAGAAGGCCGGATGGGAAGGGTGGGAGGGGCGTCTGCCGCTGGACTGGCTGGGACCGCCGGAGCGGCTGCGGCAGGTGTGCACCAACGCCGGCATGCCGATGGTGGTTTACACCGCCAGCGGCTCACCCGACCAGCGCGACTGGGCACAGGTGGAGCGCAACAAACGGCGCATGGAGTATGCCGCCGCGGTGGGGGTGGACTGCTTCATGTTCATGAACGCCGGCAAACCCGAGGGCCGGCCGGTCAGTGCCGGGGACCTGGAGGCCGCCGCCGAAGGTGCGGAGCAGTGGGCCGAGTACGCCGCCCAGTTCGGGCTGGAGTTGAGTTACCATATCCACACTAATCTCCTGGTGGATTCGGCCGAGGACTGGAAGCGGTACATGGGTTTGTTGAAGAAAGCCAGATTGTGCATCGACGTGTCGCACGCCGATCTGTGGGGGTACGACCCGGTGGCTTCGATCGTGGATTTCTGGTCCCAGCTCAACTACATCCACCTCCAGGACTACTCCTCCACTTCGCGGGCCGCCGATGGCACCTATTTGCCGGTGTGGTGCGATGTGGGGCAGGCGGCCAGTCTGGATTTTGCCGCCATTCTCAAGACCCTGGACCAGCGGGGTTTCTCGCGCTGGGTGACCAGTTGTCCGGGCGAGCCCATCCCCGGCCAGGAGGACCCGGTCAGCGAGGCCAGGCGCAGCAAGAGGATGCGGGAATACCTGCGGGGGTTAGGGTACTAGAACCCCTTCTTCTTATCGACCACATTGACCAGCGGCTGGCCGGTCAGGTAGCGGCGCAGGTTGTCGCGGAAGAACTCAAAGGTCTTGCGGGGCCGGTGCTGGGAGGCGCCGGCCTGGTGGGGGGTGAGGATCAAATTGGGGGCCTGCCACAGCGGGCTGTCTGGGGACAGGGGTTCTTTTTCGCACACATCCAGGCCCGCCCCGGCGAGGCGTTCCTCCCTGAGCGCCTGGGCCAGGGCCGGCTCGTCGATGATGCCCCCGCGGGTGACATTGACCAGAAAGGCCGAGGGTTTCATGCAGGCCAGTTCCGCCGGCCCGATGAGGTGGTAGGTCTCCGGGATGAGCGGGCAGGCGAGCATCACCGCGTCGGAGCGCCTGAGCAGGTCGTGCAGGTGTTCCTGAGTGGGTGGGTTGAGTTCAGCCACTCCTTCGGGTGTTTCCCGGCGCACCGGGTCCAGGGCCAGGATCTCCAACTCGTAACCTCTGGCGCGCTTGAGGATCTCCAGGCCAAATCCCCCCATGCCGATGATGCCCATGGTGCTGCCGGTCAGCTCGACCACCGGCCCGCCTTGCCATTTTTTCTGGTCCTGGATGCGCACCGCCCGGTGCAGGCCGCGGCAAAGGGCCAGGAGCAGGGCCCAGGCGTGTTCGCCCCCTTGGCTGGCATAGAGGCCGGCCATGTTGGTGATGGTCACCTCTTCGCGGGCGACGATCTCGGGGAAGAGGATTTTGTCCATGCCGGCGCTGAAGGACTGGATCCAGCGCAAATGCGGGGCAGCGGCGCACACCGAGGGCAGGAAAGAGCCCAAGAGCACCTCGATCTGGGGGGCGACCTCTAGGGCAGCGGCTTCGTCGGCGGCGTAGAGCAGTTCGTGCCCGTGCTGTCCAGCCAGCTGGCGCAGGGCCTCCAGTTGTTGAGGTTCAAAGGGAAAATGGACCAGGATTTTCATCGCACACTCCTGAATAGGGTCAAAAGGTAGAGAGGATCGGGTTCAATTCGCCTTTGAGCGGGCGATCCAGGCGCGGGCCGTAGCGGGCCACCACCTGGGCGGCTGCGTAGTTGCCTAGTCGGGCGGCCTGCTCCAGGGAATAACCCCTGGCGAGGCCAAAGAGCACACCCCCGGCAAAGAGGTCGCCGGCCCCAGTGGTATCCACAGCCGTGGCTTTGACGCCGGGGATCAGATTGCAGCGGCCCCCCTCAAAGACCAGGGCCCCGTCTTTTCCACATGTAATGCAGCCGGTCGGTGCCTGGCGGGCAAGTTGCTGGGCAGCGGCCTGCCGGTCACCGGCGCCGGTGAAGGCCTGGGCCTCCTCCTCATTGCAGAAGAGCAGGTCCACGCCGCCGGCCACCAGCTTTTCGAAGCGCTCCCGGAAATACTCGACCATGACTGGGTCGCTGAGGGTGAGGGAAACACGGGTGCCGGCCTGCCGGGCCATTTCCTGGGCGCGCAAGCAGGTGGCAAACCCCTTTTCCGAGCTGACCAGGTATCCCTCGAGGTAGAGATACGCGCTGTCCTGGATGAAGGGCACTTCCAAATGCTCCGGGTCCAGCTGGCTGCTGACCCCCAGAAAGGTGTTCAGGGTGCGGTCGGCGTCGGGGGTGACCACCACCACGCATTTGCCCGTGGGGCCGGCGCTGCGGTGGGTCGGGTTACTTTTGACCCCGGCTTTTTCCAGATCTCGGTGGTAGAAGTCCCCCCACTCGTCCCGGCCCAGCAGACAGGTGTAATAGGTCTTGCCGCCAAAGCCGGCTACGCCGATCATGGTGTTGGCTGCCGATCCCCCCGAAGCCTGGGCCACCGGGGTTTCGTTTTTCAGCGCCACGAGCAGTTGCTCCTGCTGGGGTTCGTCGATGAGGGTCATCACGCCCTTGCGGATGCCCAATTGTTCGAGGCGCTCGGGGGCAAGGGTGTATTGGACATCCACCAGCGCGTGACCCACGCCGTATACATCTAAGGTGCGGGACATGGTTATCCTTTCGGCCAGGGTAGGTATATAGTATTTTATATTTTGATGTGCTTGGTTATATTTAAGGGCATGCCGCACAAAGTCCAACCCTTTTTTAAACGGAGGTAGTATTTATCAACAAACCGCAAACATCGTCAACCAGGGTCAACGAGACCATCCGCGTCCCCCAGATCCGCCTGATCGGCAGCGAAGGCGAGCCCTTGGGGATTATGGAGACCAGGAAAGCCCAGGAAATGGCCGAGACCCAGGGTCTGGACCTGGTTGAGATCGCCCCCGAGGCCAAGCCGCCGGTCTGCCGCATCATCGACTACGGCAAATTTCTCTACGACAAAGAGAAAAAGACCAAGGAGGCGCGCAAGAAACAGCACCAAGTGCAGATGAAGGGGATCCGCATCGATTCAGTGAACATCTCCCCTCACGACCTCGAATACCGCATCGGCCATATACGCGAGTTTCTCGGCAAGGGCAATCGGGTCAAGGTCAGCGTGCGCTTTCGCGGGCGCCAGATGGCCTACCAGGACCGGGGCCGGGAAATCCTCCAGGATCTTTCGAAGAAGGTGGAGGATGTGGCGGCTCTGGATCAGACTGCACGTATGGAGGGACGCGAAATGTCCATCATTCTCCGCCCGCTCTGATCCGAACGACGCAGAAACAGCGGCGGCGCTCCAGGTTTCCTGGGGCGCCGTTTTTTTGGCTCAGAAACGCGAGGTGGGAGGAGCGGGAGGGTCGCTGCCAGCTGGCAGGTCCCCGGCCTGGTCTTCGAGACGGCGGGTGAAGTTGCTGATCCGGCGGTCGGCCTCGCTCAGCAAGGTCTCTTTTTTGCGCCGTTCCTTCAGAACCTCCTCGGCGATTTCCATGGCCGCCAGAACCGCCAGATCGAGGAGGGGACGGTGGCCGGTCACGGAGGCCGCTTCGCGGATCTTTTTGTCGAGGTAAGCGGCTGCCTGCTTGATGGACTGGCTGTTGGCCTGGTCGCTGCCCAGGCGATAGGTCTGATTGTAGATTTGGACCGAGGTGAAGGTATCGGGAGCCATGATGGGTTTCCAGCAGGGCGGGAAGGAAAAAATTGGGGACTTCCGCGATCTCCCCTTAGTCCCGGAAGCCCCCTCCTTGCACGCGTGCAAGTGGTGCGTATCCCAATATATTGGGGAAAATCGCCTTGTCAATCTAGATCTTGCGTTTTTTGCGTCTCGGGGCCAAAATGGCTCATGGGCTGATGGTTTGCAGCCTGCAAGAGAGGCTGCTCTGGCCGTTATCAGGGCCGTTGCGTAGATTTTTTGATACACCCCTAGCGCGGGAAAAATCCTTGCCAGTCGACAAGAACCAACTGATCAGCGCCTTGCAGCAGCGCCTCAAGGGGGAAGTCCGTTTCGACCCGGTCTCGCGGATGTTGTACCGGACCGATGCCAGTATCTACGAATTGGAGCCCGTAGGGGTGGTGATTCCCCAGGATGCCGAGGATGTGGCCGCTGCGGTGCAGGTGGCCGGCCGGTTCGGGGTGCCGGTGCTGCCCCGAGGAGGAGGTACCAGCTTGGCCGGCCAGAGTGTGGGCCGCGC
The DNA here is from genome assembly GCA_009691525.1 of Candidatus Latescibacterota bacterium. GTDB lineage: Bacteria > Latescibacterota > UBA2968 > UBA8231 > UBA8231 > SICG01. The sequence goes on from SICG01000012.1 coordinate 29,195, forward strand.
CCTGCACCTGGACCTGTCCAAGCGCATGAACCGTGTCCTGGAGATCAATGAGGCCGAGCGCTGGGTGCGGGTCCAGCCGGGGGTAGTGCTGGACGAACTCAACGCCCAGCTCAAACCGCGCGGCCTGATGCTGGGCCCCGACGTGGCCACCAGCAGCAGGGCCAATATCGGCGGCATGATCGGCAATAATTCGAGCGGGACCCATTCCATCCTCTACGGTAAAACCATTGACCACGTCCTCGAACTCCAGGTGGTGCTGGCCGATGGCAGCCAGGTGCGGCTGGGTCCGGTAGACGAGCAGGGGTACCGGCTCAAGGCGGGGTTGCCCGGTTTGGAGGGGCAGATCTATCGGGAAGTGCGGCGCATCGTCCAGGAAAACCGCGAGGAGATAGCCAAGCGTTTTCCCAAGGTGATGCGGCGGGTATCGGGCTACAACCTCGACGAGCTGATCAAGCCGGGGGCGCCCTTCGATCTGAGCAAGATTGCCGTGGGTTCGGAAGGGACTCTGTGCGTGGTGGTGGAGGCCAAACTGCGCCTGGTGGATGCCCCAAAGAAGACGGCGGTGCTGGCCTGCCACTTCTCCGGGCTGGACGAGGCCATGGAGGCCAACCTCGAAATCCTCCAAACCGGGCCGGCTGCGGTCGAGTTGGTGGACAAGATCCTGCTCGACCTGACCAAGGGTTCCATCGAACACGCCCGCCGGCGCAGTTTTCTGCAGGGAGACCCCCAGGCCCTTCTTTTTGTCGAGTACTTTGGGGACGATGAGGCAAAACTGCGCACCAAGATCGAGGACCTGGAGCAACGCCTGCGGCAGCGCGGACTTGGCTACGCCTATGTCCAGGCGCTGAACCCGGCGGTGCAGAAGAATATGTGGGAGGTGCGCAAGGCGGGGCTGGGGCTGCTGATGGGCATGAAGGGGGACGCCAAGCCCAGTCCTGGGGTGGAGGACACCTGCGTGCCTTTGGTAAGATTACCAGAGTACGTGCGGCGGGTGCAGGCGTTGATGGCCGAACACCAGGTGATTGCCGAGTACTACGGGCACGCTAGCGTGGGCGTGCTGCACATCCGCCCGGTGCTCAATCTCAAGACTTCCCAGGGCATGGCCACTTTGCGCGCCCTCGAAGACCGCATGAGCGACCTGGCCAAGGAATACGGCGGGGCGATGACCGCCGAACACGGCGACGGCCTGGCCCGCAGCGAGTGGATCGAGAAGATGTTCGGCCACCAGCTGGTGGAGGCCTTCACCCAGGTCAAGGACGCCTTTGACTCGGCCGGCCTGATGAATCCGGGCAAGATCGTGCGCGCCCCGCGCATGGACGAGAACCTCCGCTATGCCCCGGATTACCGCAGCCCCAAGGTCGAGACCTTTTTCAGCTTCGACCGCGAGGGCGGTTTGCAGCAGGCAGTGGAGATGTGTTCGGGGGTGGGCCATTGCCGCAAGAAGATGGTGGGCACCATGTGCCCCTCGTACATGGCCACCCTCGAAGAGGAGCACTCCACTCGGGGGCGGGCCAATGCCCTGCGGGCCGCCCTCTCTGGCCGGCTCGACGGCGACGGGCTGAAGAGCAAGCAGCTCTTCGAGGTCATGGATTTGTGCCTGGAGTGTAAGGCCTGTAAAGGCGAGTGCCCCTCCAACGTGGACATGGCCAAACTCAAGTACGAGTTCCTGGCCCACTATTACGGGGAGCACGGGTACCCGCTGCGCTCCCATCTCTTCGCCAAGATCGACCGCTTCAACCGCCTGGCCTCGCCGGTGGCCGGGTTGGCCAACTGGCTGATGGGTACCAGCCTGAGCCGCTGGGCCCTGGACCGGCTGGGCATCGACCGGCGGCGGCATCTGCCACCCCTGGCCTCTCAGACCTTTTCCCAGTGGTTCCACCAGCGGCCCTCCCGCCCGGCGGCGACGCGCGGCACGGTGGTGCTCTTCAACGACACCTTTCTCGAATACAACGATCCGCAGATCGGGGTGGCGGCCACCGCTCTCTTAGAGCGGGCCGGTTTCTCGGTGGTGCTGCCCGCCCCCCAGGTCTGCTGCGGCCGACCCCTGATCTCCAAGGGTTTCCTGGCCCAGGCCAAGGAGCGGGCAAAAGCGAACGTGGCCGCCCTGGCCCCCTATGTGGGAAAGGGCTGGCCCATCGTCGGCATCGAGCCCAGTTGTATGCTCAGCTTCCGCGACGACTACCTCGACCTGGTGGCCGACCCGCGCGCCCAGCAGGTGGCCGACAATGTTTTTATGCTGGAGGAGTTCCTCGCCGGGCTGGCGCACAAAAAAGAATTGGGCATCGAGTTCACCCCGGTGCAGCGCCAGGTGCTGGTACACGGGCACTGCCAGCAGAAGGCGCTGGTGGGCACCGGTGCCACCCTGGAGGTGCTGCGCCTGGCCCCCGGTTTTGCGGTGAGCGAGATCCAGTCGGGCTGCTGCGGCATGGCCGGCAGTTTCGGCTATGAGAAAGAGCACTACGAGATCTCGATGAAGGTGGGCGAGGATCGACTCTTCAAGGCTGTCCGGGAAGCCGGTCCCGAGGTGGAAATCGCCGCGGTCGGCACCTCGTGCCGGCACCAGATCACCGAGGCCACCGGCAGAAGGGTCCGTCATTGGGCCGAGATCCTGGCCGAGGCCTTGTAAAAAAGGAGAGCGCGATGGCATTCAATGTGAGAAAGCGGGGGCGTCTGACCTATTACTACGGAGGGGATCACCCCACCCTCTCTGCCCTGGTCACCGAGGAGTTGGACAAGGGGGATCTGAAGATCTGTTTTGCCGGCCTTACGGGTGGGCATTCGGCCAAGGGTCTGCTGGAGCGCGAGGAATTGATCAGCATGAAGCCCTCCATCGAGGTGGAGCTGGTCTTCCGCTGCTGGGAGAAATGGCTGCAGGAGGCGGGGATCTGCGATTCGATCAGCAAGATCGACTTCGTCGAGGTGCACGCCTTTGCCGCCCAGCCCAAGTCGCCCAATCCGCTGGTGGACCCGCAGGGGTTCGTCGCCGAGCAACAGCGGCTCTATAGAGAATATGCCGAGGCGTACAGCGGGTTTTTCCGCGATCACATGCCCGATTGCGGGGTGCCGGCCCGGTTTACGGTACATGTGGTGGATTTCCCCGACAAGGCGGCGTCGTACGAGTTCTACAGCGTGGGGCTGTACCAGCCGGCCCTGCACCAGTAAGAGGAGCATAGCATGCCCAGCACCCGCTTTTCCGTGCCCTACGGTCACGCCGAATTGAGCGGCCAGGTGCCGGCAGCCAGTTTCCTGGGGGCTTTTCTACCCCAGGAAGAGGAGACGGTGGCCGACGAGCAGGAAGTCTTGCGCCAGGCCCTGGAACATCCCATCGGCACGGTGCGCCTGCGCGAGCTGGCCAGACCCGGGCAAAAGGTGGCGGTGGTCACCAGCGACATGACCCGGCCCTGCCCTTCGGACAAACTGCTGCCCCCGATCCTGGCTGAGTTGAACGCGGCCGGGGTGTTAGACGCGGACATCACTGTAATCATCGCCCTGGGGCTGCACCGGGCGCAGACATCGGCTGAGCTGGAAGAGATGCTAGGCCCCCAGGTGTGCCGGCGGGTGCGGGTGCTCAATCATGATCCGGAGCAGGTGGTGCGCCTGGGCTCGACCAGCCGGGGCACGCCGGTGGAGTTTTTCCGCCCGCTGGTGGAGGCCGACTTGCGGGTCTGCCTGGGCAATCTCGAATTTCACTATTTTGCCGGTTTTTCCGGGGGCGCCAAGGCTATGCTGCCGGGTTGCGCCTCCAAGGCTACGGTTAATGCCAACCATGCATTGATGGTGCAACCAGGGGCGATGGCCGGCAAGATCGAAGGCAATCCGGTGCGCGCCGACCTCGAGGAAGGAGCAGCGATGCTGGGGGCCGACTTCATCCTCAACGTGGTGGTGGACGGCCATCACCGTGTCACCGGGGCCGTGGCCGGTCACGCGGAACAGGCCCACCGCCAGGGCTGCGAAATGGTGGCCCGGCGCGGTTCCGTGCCTATTCCGCAGTTGGCCGATGTGGTGGTGGTCAGCGCCGGGGGCTATCCCAAGGATGTCAATATGTACCAGGCGCAGAAGGCCCTGGACAACGCGGTACACGCGGTGCGCCAGGGTGGGGTGATCATCTGGGTGGCCGAGTGTGTCGAGGGCTTGGGGGGGAAGACCTTTGAGAGCTGGCTGCGGGAGGCTGGAGAACCGGACAAGGTGTTGGAGAAGATCCAGCGGGAGTTTGTGCTGGGCGGGCACAAGGCAGCGGCCATTGCCGCGGTGCTCAAGCGGGCGTCGGTTTATTTGGTTTCCGGCCTGGAAGAAGGCGTATTGTCCGGCAGTGGGCTGGTGCCTTTCGCCGGCCTGGACGAGGCCCTCAAGGCTGCGCTGGATAAGGTCGGGCCCCAGGCCCGGGTGTTGACCCTGCCCTATGGGGGTTCGGTGCTGCCGGTGCTGGCAGCATGAGCAAAATCTCCAGTTCAGTATGGAACTCCTGATGCTGCCCTGCTGCTCAAGATCCATGGTGCTGGGCCGAGGATCAATGTGTCTGGATACCGCAAGCCGGATTACGGCACCCCGGCCAAGACGGTGAAGCCACCACCAGCCCAGACCCAAGAAACCGGAAAAGCCGGTGTCGGCCGCCAGGTCGACATCACGGGCTGATGTAGAGGCCGCTCAGGGCTTGTCGTTTTCCTCGGCAAAGAGGTCCAGCTGCACCACGGTTTCCTCCTCGAAACCCGACACCCCCACCCCCAGGAGGCGCACCCCCCGCTCTTCGGCTTCGGTGCGTTCCAGCAACTCCATGGCCCGTTCCAGAATAGCCTCTGCCTGATCCAGATAAGCGCTCTGGGTCTGGGAGCGGGTGATGGTCTGGAAATCCGGGTAGCGCACTTTGAGTGTTACGGAACGACCCCGCAGTAGCCGGCGGCGCAGTCGGCCGCTGAGTTCCTCGGCCAGTACCTTGAGGGCAAAACCCATCTCCTCCCGGTCGTACACATCCACGGCAAAGGTGGTTTCCTGGCTCAGTTGCTGCGGCTCCCAGGAGGGGTCCACCGGCGACTCGTCGCGGCCCTGCGCCAATTCCCACAGGTAGGCCCCCCGCTTGCCGAAGCGCCGGATTAGGTTGAGCAGGTCCAGGTCGGCCAGCTCGCCGATGGTGTTGACGTTTAATTCCAGCAAGTGCTGGCGGGTGACCTGGCCCACTCCGGGGATCTTCTCCACGGGCAGGGGGCGCAGGAAGTCCTGCACCTGGTCGGGCATGACCACCACTAACCCATCGGGTTTGTGCAGATCGGAGGCGATCTTGGCCAGGAACTTGTTGGGCGCCACCCCGGCCGAGGCGCTGAGGTGCAGGTTGCGGCGGATCTCGGCCTTTAGCATGCGGGCGGTGCGGTGGCCAAAGGGGATGCCCTGCTTGTTATAGGTGACGTCGAGATAGGCTTCGTCAAAGGCGACGGGTTCTACCAGGTCGGTGTACTCGTGGAAGAGGGCGTGGATCTCCCCGGAGACGCGGCGGTACTTGTCGAAGTCGGGGGAGACGCGCACGGCCTCGGGGCAGAGGCGCAAGGCGGTCTTCATCGGCATGGCCGAGTGGACGCCGAAGCGGCGGGCCTCGTACGAGGCGGCGGCTACCACGCTGCGCTCGCGCGGATCGCCGCCCACCACCACCGGTCGGCCCTGCAGCGCCGGGTTGTCGCGCTGCTCCACCGAGGCATAGAAGGCATCCATGTCCACATGGATGATCTTGCGGTGGTTCATGTGCCGGGCAAGGGGACCACGCGGACGGGCTGGGGGTTGCCTTCGAACTGGAGCAGGGTGCCAGGTTGCCAGTGATCGCGCCGCACATAGGCCAGGCCGATGCCTCCCGGTTGACCGGGAATACGGACCGCAGAGGTGAGCCGGCCGGCTTCGGCATTACCCGCCTGCAGCACTGTTCCGGCCGGGGGCAAGGGCCCCTCGGGCAGTTCGAGGCCCATCAGACGTTGCTTGACCTTGTCGTAGGTGTCGAGCCGGGCGATGACCTCCTGCCCGATATAGCAGCCTTTGTTCATATGGATGGTGCGCCCCAGATTTGCCTCCCAGGGGTTATGCTCCTCGCCCAGTTCCTGACCCTGCAGGGGCAGGCCGGCTTCCACCCGCAACATCTCCCACGCCTCCTCGCCCAGGGGCTGGCCGCCGCCGGCGCTCAAACGCTCCCATAATGGCAGCAACTGTTCCGCCGGGCCCATGGCGCGCAGGCCCGCGTGGCCAAAGCGGTCGAGGCGCGCCAGCCAGATCCCCTCGGCAAGCGGGTCGTTCAACAGGTGATGATCGGCTACCGAGGTCAGGTCCTGGCCCAGGACCTGGGCGACCAGGGCGATGGCCTGCGGCCCAAGCAACTCCAGCATGGCCAGCTCAAGCGTGAGGTCTTGGATGGTGATTTTTTCGGCGAAGATATAGCGGTCGAGCCAGGCGGGGATTTTTTCGCAACCGCTGGGGCTGAGCACGGCCAGGGTAGACTCGCCGGCTCGGTAGAAGGTCCCCAGCTCCAGGATACGGCCCCGGTTGTCGGTGAACACCGCTTCCAGGCCGGCACCTGGCGCTAGGGCGCTGAAGTGGTTGGTGGTCATGCGGTGCAGAAAGTCCAGGTGGTCCCGGCCCGCAAAACGCAGCCGGCTCCAGTGGGAGGTGTCGCGCAGGACGACACCTTGGCGGCCGGCCCGGTACTCCGCTGCCGGATCGCCGTAGTGGGCGGGCAATTCCCAGTCTGAAGACTCGATCCAGGCGGCGCCTGGCACTGCGGTTGCAAGAGGGCTTCTCGGCATGGTGCTCCTCGTAGTCCGATGTCTTTTCAGACTATACATCAAACCCAAAACATGGGCAAGGCGTTGGGGAGCGACCCTGAATGCTCTAGTCGGACTGGAGGTGGGGGGGGACAAAGGTGGTGCGAGTGCAGGGCCAGCGGCGGGTGCGCTGCCAGAAGTCCCAGTTCATCGACCGGGGGTTTCCCCGCTCCTTTGTCCTGATCGAGGAGTTGACCGAGGAACTGCGTCATTCGGAAAAGCGGGGCTACGAGCAGGTGATCCGCATGATGGCCCACGAGGTCAATAATTCCACCGGCGCGGCGAGTTCGCTGATCCGCTCCTGTCTCAATTATGGCGACCAGATGCGCGAAGCGGACCGCGAGGATTTCACTGCTGCCCTCCAAGTGTCGGCCCAGCGCAGTGAGCGCCTGAGCAGTTTCATGCGCAACTTCTCCGAGGTGGTCAAGTTGCCGGCCCCGCGCCTCCAACCGGCGGATGTGGCGGAATTGCTGAGAGGAATCGAGCGCCTGCTGCAGGTCGAAAGCCAGCAGCGGCGTATCGTCTGGGAATGGGAGGTGGAAGACGAGTTTCCCCCTTTGCGCATGGACCGCGAGCAGCTGGAGCAGGTCTTCGTCAATATCCTCAAGAATGCGCTGGAGGCTATCGGGAAAGAAGGGCGCATCTGGGTGAAGGTGGGTAGGGTGGGTGGTCGTCCCCAGGTGGTGATCGCCGACAGCGGCTGCGACATCGCGCCCGAGATTGGGGAGCAGTTGTTCACCCCCTTCTTCAGCACCAAGGCGCAGGGACAGGGCATCGGTCTGACTCTGGTGCAGGAGATTCTCAGCTGGCACGAGTTCGAGTTTTCTCTGGAGAGCCGGGTAGGGGGCCCCACGGAGTTCGCGATCTTTTTCTGATCAGGTATTGTGGATGATCTCGAAGCGCGAGCCCAGTTCGGGGTGTTTGGTCACCTGGATCTGCACGGGGAAAGCATTCTTCATCTCGGGCAGGTGGGTGACCACCAGCACTTTGTCGAAATCCTTGCTGACTTCCTGGATGGCCTCGATCAGGTACTCCAGCCCCTGGCTGTCCTGGGTGCCGAAGCCCTCGTCGATGATCAGGGTGCGCAGGCGGGCGCCGGCCCGTCTGGCCAGCACCTTGGAAAGGGCCAGGCGCAGGGCAAAGTCCGTGCGAAAGGCTTCGCCCCCGGAATACAGATGGTAGGAGCGCTCCCCCAACTCGTCGGCGATCTTGATGTCCAGAGTTTCCCGGGTGCCGCCTTTTTTCAGGTCGCGCAGCGATTCGATGGCGATCTGGATGCGGTTGTCGGTCAGGCGTGCCAAGAGGGCGTTGGCCTCCTGCTCGATCTCGGGGATGGCGCTTTCGATGATCAGCGCCTGGATGCCGTCCTTGCCCAGAGCTTCTGATAATTGCTGGTAGACCCAGACCTGCCGCTGCTCGCTTTCTGTTTTCGCCCAGACTGCCTTGCGCTCCTCGGCCATAGCGAGCCCGCGCTGGTGGCGGGTTTGCAACGCGCCCTGCTGCTGTAGGAGCAGGTCGCGTTCCCCTCTCTGACTCGCCAGCAGTTGGGAGGCAGCGGTAAAACAGTCCTCCACCCCAGATAGTTCCTCCAGCCGGACCTGGGCAGCGGCGAGTTCGGTGTCCAGTGCGGATAATTGGCTTCTCAGGGCGCTGAGAATCTGGGTATTTCTTGTCAGTTGCTCCTGGTTGGCGGCATGGCGCTGCTGAGCGGCGATCAAGCGCTCCCGGCGGGCCACGACATCGCTGAGTCGGTCGAGGTTGAGGCGGACCTGTTGGTGGCGAGCCGGATCGTAGCCCAGATCCTGGAGCCGGTGCCGCAGGCCCTCCAACGCGTGTTGCTCCTGTAGGCCGTAGCGTTTTTCCTCCAGATTGCGGCGGGCAGTCCCCAGATTCTCCACGGCGTCTGCCAATTCGGCGGCCAGTTGTTCGTGGCGCAGACGGGCCTCCTGCAGATGGGCCCGTTCGGTTTCGGCCGGAGCCCGCTCTTCGAGCTGTCGGCGCAGTCCGGCGTGGTGGTCGGGGTGATAGTCCAGGGTGCTCAGGTCGGTGGCCAGCTGGGCGAGGCGCAGGCGATAGTCCGGGGCGTAGCGTTCCTCGCGCAGCTGAGTTTCTAGGTCTGTTAGCTGGGCTTCCAGTTCCTGCCGCTGCCGCTCTTCCTCGGCAAACTGCGCCAGGCGGGCTTCGAGCCGGCCCCATTCCTGTTGGCGGGTGGGCAACAATTGGGCCTGGTGCTCGGCGCGCTGATACTGCTGCCTCAACTCGACCAGATCTTTCTCCAGGGCCACCAGTTGCTGCTGGTCGGCGGTGATAGCGTGCTCCTGGCCGCGTTCCTGCTCGGCCAGTTCCTGGTCGAGTTGCTGCCGGTGGGTCTCGTCCAGCCGGCTGCCGCACAGGGGGCAGGAGGCCTGGGGGGCAGCCTTGAACAGGTGGAGTTTTTCGCGCGCCTGGGCCAGTTCGGTCTGCTGGGTCTCCAGCTGCCGGCGCAACTGTTCCTGGCGGGTCCGCAGGGCACCGCCTTCCTCCCGCAGTTGGTCGCGGCGCTGGGTTTCCAGCTGCAGCTGTGCCAATTCCCCGGCCAGCTCTTCGCGGCGGGCGGTGGCGGCAGGGTGCTGCTGAAGCCGGCGCTGCAGTTCTCCGAGCCGATGGTTTAGTTCTTCTCGGCGGGTGGCGATGCGCTCGGCCTCGGCGGCGATGCGCTCGCGCAGTTGGCGCTCCTCGTGCTGCAGGGCCTCGTGTCGCAGGCGTGGGGTTTCTAGCTGCTGCAGCTGCTGGCGGACGGTTAGCAGCTCTTGATAACGCTCTTCGGTCCGGGCCTGGCCGGCCAACACGGCGCGGAAATGATTCAGCTGGTCTTCGAGGGTATGGCGGCGGGCTTCCCAGCTGCTGTGGCGCTGCTCCACCTCGTGGCGGGCGGCGAGCAGCTGGTGCTCCACCTGGCGCATCTGGGCCTCCAATTCGCGCTGCCGCTGTAGCAGGATGGCCAGCTGGCTCTCCTCGGCCACCAGTCGGTGGTACGTCTCAAAGTCCTGCTGGATGAGGTCGGCGCGCTGCAGCACCTCGGCGTCCTTCTGCAACTGGCTGATCAGATGCAACCCTTCTTTTTCTTCCTGGGCCAGCCGGGCGCTCAGGTGCTGGCGTTCTTCCTGGGCTGCGGCGCTCCGCCGCTGCAATTGGGTCCGTTCCAGGCGTTCTTCGCGCCACTCCTCCAGGCGGGCTTCGCCGGCACGCAGCTCTGCGGCGCACTGTTCCAGCCGGCTGGCCAGTTCGTCCAACTGCCGCTCCAGCTCGTCTTGTTGGGCCAGTTCGCCGTCCAGATCCTGGAGCCGGCGCTGGTGCTCCTGAAGGTGTTGCTGGCCTTCCTGTTGATGGCGTCTGGATAGTTCCTGCAGCCGGTCGTAGCGGGAGAGGCCCAGCAGGTCGGCGAGGATCTCCTTGCGCTGGCGGGCCCCCTTCTGGGTGAACTCGTCGGCCCGGCCCTGCAGGATGAAGGCGGAGTTGATGAAGGTGTCGTAGTTCATACACAAGAGCTGGTCGATGCGCTCCTGGGTGCGGACCAGCGAGGCGTTTTCCGAGAGGGTCTTGTAGGTGTTGCTCCCCGGATCGAATATTTGTAACTCGAGCTGGGTCATGCCCTGGCGGCGGCCCTTGCGGAAGCTGCGGATGACGCGGAATTGTTCCTCGTCCAGGGCAAAGCAGAACTCGACCCGCATTTCGGCAGCCCCCAGGCGGAGCAGCCCTTCGTCGGGCCGGCGCTCGTGTTGGCTCTTGCGCGCTTCGCCCCACAGGGCATAGGTGATGGCGTCGAGCAGGGCCGACTTGCCGTGGCCGTTGCTGCCGGTGAGGCAGGCCACCTTGAACTGAGTGAAATCGAGGGCGGGGGTCTGGGGGCCATAGCTGAGGAAGTTGTGGAGCGACAACGAGAGGGGAATCACGGCTCGGTGTCCTCCGTCCGGTCGCCTGCTTCCAGTTCCTGGTGCAGCTGCAGCGCGTAGCGCTGCAGCGTCTCGCGCTGGCTGTGCAGGTCCGGTTGGTTGTCGATGTAGCGGTCGAGCGCCTGGGGCAGATCCAATTCCCGGTCCACCGTGGCGCGGCGCAGGCGGGTGGGCGTGATGAGCCGGGGCAGGATACCGGCCAGATGATAGGCCGGCGCCAGGGCTACCCGCACCCGGGTCAGGTCGACAGGGGGTTGGTCCGGTCGGGGCTGGGGGTAGGTCAGGCGCACTACGGTGCCTTCGAGCTGATGGGTGGCGATGGCGGCCAGCAGGCAGGCCGTGGGGTCGGCAGTGTCTGGAGGGATGTCTGCCTCGATGGTGAGAAAGGACCGGGCTGGGGTGGGGACAAAATCCCAGGTGGTGCAGCGCCCTCCTTCGGGAAGGGTTTCGATCTGCACTAGGCAGCAGCCCTTGGGATCGCGTTCCTCACCAAAGTTGAGCCGCTCGATGCTGCCGGCGTAAACGACCGAGGGTGGCACCTGCGGGTGGAGATCCTGGTGTTTGTGTACATGTCCCAGGGCCACGTAGTCGAAGGCTGGATTGGCCAGGGTGCTGGTCAGCAGCACCGGGTCCTGGCCGATGACTGCGGTGCGCTCCGAACCCGAGTAGGTGGCTTCGGCGGCGGCCAGATGTGCGGTGAAAACCGCAGGCAGGGCCGGGTCCAGGGTGCGGGCGAACTCGGAGATCTGGGCGGCGCAGATCCCCTGAATCTGCTGGTTAAGCGCCTCCTGGGACAATTCCTTGTATTGGTCGAGGGTGCGCAGGGAATGGCGGGTGGGCCAGGGCAGGCCGGCTAGCTGGAGGGGGCCGCTGCGGGTCTGCACCTGCAACAACTGGGGGCGGCGGATCACATAGGTATTGTCCAGTTCGAGGACACTAAAGATGTCCAGGGAAGTGGCTCGGCCAAAGGCAGCTGGGGTGTCGTGATTGCCCACCACCAGCACCGTAGGGATGCCCGCCTGCCGCAGCCGGCGCAGTTGTTGAGCGAACTCGCTCTGATAGGTCGGATCGGGATCGCAGGTTTTATAGGCGTCGCCGGCAAAGAGCACCAGATCCACCTGCTCCCCGATGGCCAGGTCGACGACGAAGGTCAGGCAGCTGATAAAGTCCTGGACACGGGTGTTGATACCGCTCTGTGGGTCGAGGCGGCCGTAGGTTTCGACACCCAGATGCAGGTCGGCAAAATGGAGGAATCGCAGGGTCATGAGCCGCGCAGGTATAGGGGAGTACTGGCAGGGATCAAGTAAGGTATAATCTGGCGGGGTTGCCGTAAAGCGCCGGCCGGCGGTTCCGGTACCGCGGGGCTTGTTGCATCCCCTGAGATTATTTCATATATTCAGAAAGATTTCAGCGGGAGCGATGGTAGTTTATCTGCGCTTCCGCTTTTTGTATGAGTCCCGGTCAGGCAACTGGCAGGAGAAAGAGGATGAGCGAGGTTTACCTCTCCAGAGAGGGCTACGAGAAGCTTCAGGACGAGTTGAAGAATCTGAAGGGGACGGAACGCCCTGCCGTGCGCCAGTCGTTGCAACGGGCCAGGGAATTCGGTGATCTCTCCGAGAACGCCGAATACTCTGCGGCCAAAGAGCGCCTGCTCTTCGTCGAAACCCGCATCAACAAGCTAGAAGAAACGTTGAGCCGGGCCCGACTGCTCGAAAATGAGAACATCCCTGCCGACAAAGTCTACATCGGTGCCACCGTCGACCTGACTGACCTGAAGTCCGGGCGCAAGCTCAAGTACACCCTGGTAGCTCCAGAAGAGTCCGACTTCGAGCGCGGCAAGATTTCCACCGTCTCGCCCATCGGCAGGGGCCTGCTTGGCCACGCCGAAGGAGAAGAGGTCAGGATCCAAGTGCCTGCCGGCCTGTTGAATTACAAGATAGACAAAATCTCGCGCTGATAGGTCGCCGAGCCTGCGGGCTGTTGGCATCGAGAGCCAGGAAACACTCCCGGAGGCGATAGGTCTTCGGGAGTTTGTTTTTGCGCCCGGCCCGCGGGCTTTAACCCCAACCTTGCCAAGGTTGCCATGGACGATGCCAATATTATTGAGGTGAAGCTGTGGCGCGACGGGCTTGCCTTGATGGCCAAGCCCCAGACGCTGCAGCACGCGTTGAGGGAAGCAGCCGAGATGCTGGTGGAGCACTTCGCCGTGGACTTTTGCGCCGTTTATCTATTAGACCGGCGGACGGATGAGCTGGTGCTGCAAGGACGGGGAGGACAGAAGAGCCACCTGGCGATGACCAGGCTGCGGATTGGGCAGGGTATCACCGGTATGGCCGCTTACCAACGGAAGTTATTGCAGGTAGCCCACATGCAGCGCGACCCGCGCTCGGTGCATCGCCAGAGAGGCGAGCATTACTACCAGAGCATCGTCGCCCTGCCCCTGGTCGAGGACGAGGCGTTGTTGGGGGCGCTGAATCTGCAAAACAGTGCGGTGCGCCACTTTTTGGCAGAGGAGGTAGAGGTCCTCAACAAGGTGGTGCGGCCGCTTATCCTCGGGATCATCCGGACCGCCCAGGCCTTTGAGGATATGGGGCAGCGGACCAGCGAGGTTCAGGCTCTCAACGAATTGGGCCAGGCGATGAATTCAGGTTTGGGACTCGACGAATCCATTGAGTTGATCGCCACCAAGGCCGCCGAGGCGCTCAGTGCCAAGGGCTCGATCATCCGTCTGATGGTAGAGGATGGGTCCCTGGCGCAGGCGACGGTGGTGGCGGTGTCAGAAGAGCAGTTTGACGCCCGCGACGAGAAACGCATCGCAGAGTACGTAGCCGCCACTGGCGAGCCCATCGTGATCGACGATCTGCGCGCCATCAAGCAGCCAGAGGCGCTGGGAGCATCCCTGGTGTGTATCCCTCTGGTGCTCGAGGAGCGAGTGGTCGGCACCTTGACCCTGTTCGACAAGATAGCCCCCCTTGGTGCGGAACGGCGCTTGTTCAGCATGGACGACCTCAACATGCTTTTTGCCATATCTAGCCAGCTGGCCGCAGAAATCGAGGACATTCGGCTCACCGGGCGTTTGCAGGAATTGGTGCGCACCGAAAAGCAGCAGGCCGAGGAATTGCGGCAGCTCTACAATCGTTCGCGGGCCTTGCTGGAGTCCATTTCCGACGGCCTGCTGGCGGTTGATCGCGAGGGCATGGTGGTCGAAGCCAATACCGTGGCCCATCGGATCTTTGGCCAGCAGCAACGGGCGCTCAAGAACCGTTTCATCGATGATCTGGCCGAAGATAAGCCGTCATTGCGGGAGTGGCTGAAGCGCGGGGAACAGTTCAGCCAGCGCGTCATCACCCTGAACACGGTGGCGGGGAAGGTAGCGGCTATGGCCAACCTGCAGCCGATCCTCGATGTCGGCTCCCAAGCCAGTGGCGCGGTGCTGACTTTCAGGGAGATGGGCGAGGTGGGACGCTTGGTGAACCGAGTTATCGGCGTGCAGCGCACCTTTGCCTTCGAGGACATCATCGGCAGCAGTCCCATCATCGAGAAGACCAAGGAGTTGGCCAGAGTCGCCGCCGGAACTAGCTCTAACATCCTGATCCAGGGGGAGACTGGCACCGGCAAGGAAGTGTTTGCCCAGGGCATTCACAATGCCAGCGCTTACAGCGAGGGACCCTTTCTAGCGGTGAACTGCGCGGCGCTGCCCCGGGACCTGATAGAAAGCGAGTTGTTCGGCTATGTGGAAGGGGCCTTTACCGGGGCCAGCAAAAAGGGCCGGCTGGGCAAGTTCGAACTGGCCAGTGGCGGCACACTTTTTTTGGACGAAATAGGCGAGATTCCCCCCGAAGCCCAGGTAAAATTGCTGCGCGTCCTGCAGGAAAAAGCTATCGTCAGAGTGGGGGGGGACCGCACTATTCCCGTGAATTGTCGTATGATAACCGCCACCAATCGCGATCTACACCGCGCCGTGAGTGAGCAAAAATTCCGCCAGGATCTGCTCTACCGGTTGGATGTTATCACCATTGAAGTGCCCCCTTTGCGCGAACGGCGGGGCGATATTCCTCTCTTTGTCGCCCGCTTCATCGAGAATTTCGCCCAGCGCAACCGCAAGGCGGTAGAGAGCGTCGCCCCAGAAGTGCTGGAAAAACTCAGTGCCTATACCTGGCCCGGCAATGTCAGGCAACTCGAAAACGCCATAGAACACGCTGTTGCAGTGGCCAAGGAACGTCAGATCCTATGGGAAGACCTGCCAGTCCATCTCCAGAGTGTGATCGTTGGAGAGGGGACTGGCATCGAACCTCAGGACACCTTTATCAAGGCTCGTCTCGTTTACGAAGAGGCCACCAAGAGCATGTACATCGAAGCTCTTCGTGTCGAGCAGGGAGATATTTCCAGGGCAGCACACCTACTGGGCATCAGCCGAGCGACCTTTTATCGACGTCTGCGGAGGTTTGGCTTGAAGCGAACTGTATCAAAAATGATAATAGTGGATCATTAATGCTTCCCC
>SICG01000164.1 GCA_009691525.1 Candidatus Latescibacterota bacterium
ACCCTGCTCAACATCTCGCTGATGTGGACCATCGCGGGCGAGGGCCTCTTCCAGATCGTCTCGGCCTGCGTCGTACTGTTGTCTGGCATGATCGTGCCCCTGCCCTTCTTCCCCGACTGGGCCCGCCCCATTCTGGAGGCCCTGCCCTTTGCCGGCCTGGTGGACCTGCCCTTCCGCCTCTACACCGGCCATCTCCCCGCTGCCGAGGCCCCGGCAATCTTCACCCGCCAGTTGATCTGGACCGCCGCGCTGATCGGCCTCGGCCGACTGGCCCTACACCGGGGCGCCCGCCGCCTGGTGGTACAGGGGGGCTGACGATTATATGGCATCGTTGATCCAGCGGCGGGGAGATGACCCCGGAGGCTTTTTCCGGGGAGTGGCCGGGAAGGGAAGTCCGCGTGGTCGGGGGCCGGGTAGCGGAGCGACAGCGAGCGGGGGTGCGCAACACCAGATCGACGGTGTTGCGGGGGCCGGGCTGTCGGGCGGCTACCCATATTCGACGCAGCGCCCCATACGTTGGGGTGCTGCGGGACGCGCCTGGGAAAAAGCCGGAGAGGGTCGCTCCTCGACGCCTAGGGCGAGTCACCACGTATGAACGCTCTGCGCCTGTACCTGCGTTACCTGGGGGTCTCCTGCCGGGGCCAGATGCAGTACCGTGCCTCCTTTGTGATGCTCACCCTGGGGCAATTTCTCATGACCGGCCTGGAGTTTGTCGGGGTCTGGGTGCTCTTCACCCGTTTCGGGCAGATTCAGGGCTGGACCCTGCCCGAGGTCGCCCTCTTCTACGGCATCATCAACATGGCCTTTGCCCTCAGCGACGCCACCTCGCGCGGCTTCGACATCCTGCCCACCTGGTCAAGAGCGGGGAATTCGACCGCATCCTGCTGCGCCCGCGCAGCACCGTGCTGCAGCTGGCCGGCCAGGAACTGACCCTGCGCCGCGTCGGCCGCTTCTCCCAGGGTCTGCTGGTGTTCGTATGGGCTGCCAACGCCCTGCACCTGAGCTGGTCGCTGCCCAAAATCGCCCTACTGCTGGCCACTTTGCTCAGCGGGGCCTGCCTCTTCTACGGTCTCTTGGTGCTTCAGGCTACCATGGCCTTCTGGACCACCGAAACCCTGGAGATCATGAACACCGTCACCTACGGCGGGGTGGAGACGGCCCAATATCCCCTGGTCATCTACCGCGAGTGGTTCCGCCGCTTCTTCACCTTTGTGGTACCGCTGGCCTGCGTCAGCTATTACCCGGCCCTGGCCCTGCTGGACCGCGCCGACCCCCTGGGTTCGCCCGCCGCCCTGCACTGGCTGGCGCCCCTGGTGGGGGTACTCTTCCTGGTCCTGTGTCTGCAACTGTGGGACTGGGGCGTGCGGCACTACCGTTCCACCGGCAGTTGAGTCCCCTTCCCCCTGCGTCTATTTTCTCCTGACCATGCCCGCCTTGTTGCTCTGCCTGTGCCTCTTCTGGGCCTGCAGCGGTTCGCCCGCCGGACCCGGCAAGGACCCAGCCCGCCTGGTCGCTGGGGTGGACTTCGACCGCCTCTTCGCGCCGCCCACTCCCGAAGAACTCACCCTCATCAGCACCCAGTGGGCCGCCCGCCCTGCCCCTGCCTACACCGAGGTGCTGAGCGCCACCGTGCCTCTGGGTGCCCAGAGTGCCTCCCTGCACATCCTCGCCTACACCGTCGCCGGCGCCCGCCTCTACGGTGCCCTCCTCGTCCCCAGGCATGCCGCCCCCGGCAGCCTGCCCCTGATCGTCTATGCCCACGGCGGCGATCAGGGGGCTAGTGTCGAGGAGTTGGCGCTGCTCAGCTTCGCGTTGGCCACCACCCGCGGCCAGTACGCCTACGCCCTGCCAGCCTTCCGCGCCGAAGCGCTCAGCTACGGCCAGCAGACCTTCATGTCTGAGGGGGAGCCAAGTCTCTGGGACGGCGACGTGGACGACGGCCTGGCCTTCATCGCCGTGGCACTGGCCGCCGAGCCGGCGCTGGATCCGGGGCAGGTGGGCGCGGTGGGTATCAGCCGAGGTGGAGCCGTGGCCCTGCTCATGGCCATACGGGATTCGCGCCTCAGCCGGGTGGTGGATTTTTTCGGGCCGACCGATCTGCTGGATGTGTTTGGGCAGGAGGTGGCCGCGGAGGCGCTGCTGGGCAAAGGGCGCCTGTTGCCGGGCCTGGATTATCTCAATCGAACGCTGCTGCAGCCCCTGAAGCAAGGCACCCTGGGCATCCCGGAGGCGCGGCTGGAATTGATCCGCCGCTCCCCGGTCTATTTTGCCGACCGCCTGCCGGCGGTGCAGGTACACCACGGCACCGCCGATTCACTGGTGCCGGTAAGCCAGGCCCAACGCCTGATCGACGCCATGCAGCGCCTGGGGCGCGCTGCGCCCGAATTTCAGTCCTACCTCTACCCCGGAGGCGGCCACGATCCTCTGTCCCTGCCCGGGAGCCTGGGGCGGGCCCAGCTTTTCCTGGCCCCCCTGCGACAACCCGTTCCGGCTTTCAGCGCCGCCTTTGCTTACTGATCGCGGCCCAGCAGCGAGAGCTGGACCGTGGCGACCTTGGGCATGATGTACCCATCGCAGCCGACAAAGGGATGCCGCCCGCCGATGCAGTAGGTGCACAGGTTCTTCTCGGGCATGCCCGACCTTTCATACGCTGCCAGCATACCCTCCACCGAGATATAGGCCACCGGCATGCCCAACTGGCGGCCGATCTCCTCCTCGTTGCGCCCCCTGGCGATAAACTCCTCGCCGACCGGCGAATCGGGAGGCATGTCCACGCCAAAGTGGCAACCACGGGGCACGCCGTCCTTGCCGACGATACCAATCGGCGGGGTATAACTGACCAGGTAGGCCTTCTTGACCTTGGCCTCCTTGTAGAGCAGGTCTCGCGCGCGCCTGGAGTTGTTGCCGCGAATGATGCTGTCGTCGAGCATAACCACGGTCTTGCCCTCCAGGGACCGCTCGGCCCCGGGCAGCAGGTGGAGATTTTCGCCGATGGACTGTTTGCGGTCGCTGGCCGTGGTCCCCTGAAAGGAACGCTCGCCCCGCATCTTGTAGAACACCGGTTCAAAAGGCAATCGCGCCTTATTGGCGTAGGCCCGGGCCGCCACTTCCGGGCAGCGGGGCAGGTAGGTGACCAGGTCGGCATCGGCGGGCCTGAACTCCCCGGCCAGGACTTCCCCCAAGGCCTCGCGAATGCGTCGCACGCTCACCGCGTTGAGGATAGAGTCCACGTCGGCAATGTAGTTCCACTCGAAGAAACAGTGGGCCAGGCGCGGCTCGAAGAGGGTCTCCTTGGTGTAGTTCCCCTCAGCGGTGAGGTGGTAGATGGACCCCGGCTCCAGGTCCTCGACATAGTCGCCGCCATTCTTGCGATAGGCAATGTCCTCAGAAGCCACCCCGTACTTGCCGTCCTTCCAGCTGAGCACCCCCGGTTTGATGCCGGTGCGGTCGCGCAACACCATGACGTCGCGTTTGCGTTTGTCGGCAATGGCCATGGTGTAGGCCCCCGGAATGCGGCGCAGGAAATTGTACTCCCCATGCATCCGGTACACGTGTAAGAGCGCCTCGGTATCGCAGGTGGTCTTAAGCTGGTCGAGCGGGACCTCCTTGTAATACTCGGGGTCCACCTGGCCGTTGTGTACGGCGGCCATGTCGCAATCCCAGATCATGATGTGGTTGTCCCGGTGCTCGGGTCGGCCGCCCACCACGTGGGGATGGGCGTCTTCGAGGATGCGGTCCTTGCGCCCCCGGGTGGCGTAGCGCACGTGGGCCATATAGGTGTGGTAGTTGGGGCTGGGCAGGATCTTGTGCAGATCGGTGATGTCAAAACGCTCCACTCCGCCAGCCCATTTGATCACATCGATGCGGTTGTCACCCACGGCGGCGATGCCGGCCGCCTCCCGGCCCCGGTGCTGCAGGGAACGGATAAACCGGTGGGCATCGTGCAAGGTGTGGGCAACGCTGAATCCGCAGTTGTGGCGGACCTGGTGTTCCATCGGTTTACCTCTGGGTCAGATGGTGGATGGGTGGCAGCATGAAAGGGACCTCAGCGCACACAACCGGGAAAAGTCCGGCCCTGGATAGGATAGTACTCGGGTGCCTCGCCTTCGCCGGTGTAGCGGGAGTGGGAGGACATGTAGGACAGGGCGATGGCCCGCCGCCACTGGTCGGAGTTGTTGGGCGCGGTGTAGTGGGGCAGCAGCGAGTGGAAAAAGAGCCCACTGCCCGCCTTCATCGGCACCAGCCGCATCTCGTCAAAGGAATACTGGCCCTCGACGACCACAAAATCGTCGGGCACTCGCTCGTGGGGCAGCGGCCCGCGCAGATGACCGCTGGGCAACACCCCCATGCAGCCATTTTCCGGTGTGGCGTCGTCAAAGGGAAACCAGCAGGAACACAAGGCCATGGGCTGGATGGGCCAGTAGGGCGAGTCCTGGTGCATGCCCTTCTGCGAGCCCACTTTGGGCGGCTTGAGCAGCAGGGAATTGCGGAACATCTTCACGTCTGGGCCCAGGATCTGGGCGATGATGCTAACGATATTTTTGTTGCGGCCCAGGCGATTAAAAAGGTCGTCCCCCTCCACCAGATTGTCGATCTTGCGGATCCCATCGCCCCAGGCCTCCACCTGTATTTCTCCCCGCTGCACCCGGGGTTCCAGCTGAATTCTGAGCTGGTCAGCCGGGCGACCGCCGTGGGTGTATTCGCGCAGACGCCGGCCCAGGGCCCGGACCTGGGCGGCGGGGATCAGGTTCTCCACCACCGCGAAGCCCTCGCGGTGATAGGCGGCCAGTTGTTCCTCGTTCAGTCGTACCAGGCCTCGGCTCATCATCCACCTCCTTGTACTTACACCTAGAAAGACGACACCGAGCCTTTTTTCAGCAACTGTTCCAGCAAACCCAGGGGATCCCGCCCTTCACCTCAGCAGCAGCAACTTGCGCAGCGCACTGGTCCCCCCTGCCTGTAGCCGGTAGAGGTACACGCCGCTGGCCAGGGCGTGGCCCTGATCGTCGCGGCCGTCCCAGCGCAAGGTGTAGGTACCCGCCTCACGGCTACCCGCTGCCAGGACCGCCACCTGCTGCCCGGCCAGACTATAGACGGCCAGCTTCACCTCGGCCTGGGCCGGCAGGGCAAAACGAATCAGGGTCTCGCTGTTGAAGGGGTTGGGATAGTTCGGTGCCAGGGAGAAGACCGGCGGCAGCACCTGGGTGCCCTCCTCCAGCACCGCCGTGGCCGAAAGAGCCGGAGGCGCTACCAGGCGCAGATCGTCGAGATAGAAAGTGCCCGTCAGGTTGCCGGAAAAACGGATGGCTTCGATCCAGTCCTCTGCTTTGAGGTCTACCAGAGGCACCTCAATCAACTGCCATTCCCGCCGCTCCAGATCCACACGCAACGCCTCGCTGCCCCGCTGCAGGTCTGCCACCTTTCGCTTGGGGCCTTCCAGGCTCATCACCAGGGACTTGGCCAGGGGGCCCTGCAAATCGCCGGGGTGGAAGGCAAAACGCAGGGCACTGAAACCAAAGGGGGGCACCGGCTGGGCCGCGCGCAGCTCCACTTCCCAGTTGACCACCGACCGCTCCGGCTTTACCTGAAAGGCCCCTGCCCCTTTCCCGCGGTATATCGGTCCTGAGGCACCAAAGACCGGGACCTGCCCCCCCGCCTTGCCCGTTGCCAGCCAGCCAGCCCCCAGGGCATCGCCCAGGATCAGCACGTCGCCGGCCGGCACCACGGTGATGGTTTTGCTCAGGGTCACGCTGTAACCCGGACGCAGCGGGTCCTGGGAGACCCGCACCGCAATGGTCCTCAGCCCGGTCTGCCCCGACACCGGCAAGGTGGTCTCCAGGCGGAAACTGCTGTCCCCCAGGGCCGTCAGCGCTTGCTCTGCCGACCCGCCGAAATCGCTCAGGTCCACCGTCACCCTGGGCGCCTGGCCATCTTCCGCCAGGCGCAGGAGCCGCACCAGGGCCTCCACCTTGAGTTCGGCGCCCACCACAATGGAGTCTGGCAGATTGTGTTGCCATTCACTGCTGACAAAACTGTGGCTGATCTTGAGCACCATGTAATTGCGGGCGTTGCTGGTCACGTAGAGATTGCCCAGGCTGTCGGCGACGATACCCACCGGCATGCCCCACACGTCGCTGGACGCAGTGCCGGTGACGAAACCAGTGACAAAATCCCCCAGGCGCGCCCCGGACCCGTCGGGCTGGCTGAACAAAGCCACCACCTTGTGCCCGGGCACCGCTGCCAGACTGCCCTTAACCTTGCCGTTGTGCAGGGCGACGAAGGCGGCGTTGCGAAAGCGGGGCGGGAAGAGGTCGCGGGTGTAGAAATACAGGCCCAAAGGGGCCAGATGCGCCGGCACCAGGGCCACTGGCCGTTTTTGCCTGGCGATGCGCAGGCTGTCCGCCCCAGTCAGGGGCAGCACCCCCACCTTCAGATAGAGATTCTCCACCTTGTCGAGACGCTGCGCGCGCACCGCGGCCGCATGCTCGGGATCAAGGTTGAAGGCGTCAAAGCTGGTGAAGTCGATGGGCGCCTGGTACCCGTGTACAAAAGGATAACCCATGAAGTCGTTTTCGCGGATGATGTCGATCCACTCAGCCGGCGCGTGCGGCCCGCCCAGATCGTAGCCGTTGTGGTCCCCCCACAACTCGTTGCTAAGGGGGTGGATGTCCAAACCCACCACATTGCGCATGCCGGTGGCAAAGATGCGCCGGCCCGTGCCGTCTAAATTGAATTCGAGGATCGCCCCCCATTCGGGATTGGGAGGAAGCGGCTCCAGGGTGTCGGCATTAAAGGGCTTTTCGGAGCGGCACAGATCGCAGGGCGCGCCGATGCCCACATAGAGCTTCTCGCGAATCCGGTCGATGGCGATGGTGCGGGTGGTGTGCCAGCCATTCTCGCAGCAGGGCCCGGGCGAGGGCAACTCGGCCAAAATCTGGCGCTCTTCGTAGACCAGGTCGCCGTCGGCGTCTCTGAAGCGCAAGAGCTGGTGGGTGTCGCCCACGTACATGTAGCCATTATAGAAGGCCATATTGTTGGCCTCGGCAAAACCCCGGGCCGCGATGATGACCTGGTCGGCCACCCCGTCCTGGTCCCGGTCCGGCAGGGCCAGGATCTGACCGGCCCCCATGTTGGACAGATGTAACACCCCCTCGGGACTAAAGGCCAGGAAGCGGGGATTCCTCAGCCCTTCGGCGGCGAAGACACTGACCGAGAATCCGGGCGGCAGGTTGAGCACATGGGCGGGGATCTGGCTGAATTGATCCGGGATGCCCACCTCTACCGGCTGGAGTTGCAGGTCCACGGCTGGGGTGAGGCGGAAGGTGCCGGGCGGGTACTTCTCTTCCTGAGCAAAAGCGCTGGCCCCTATCAGAGCTAGGCAGCAGGCCAAAAACCGCTGTGGGATGTAGGACCTTGTCCAATGGCGCATAGCAGCCTCCCTATCAGTTAGTACCTCCCGATTCATTGCCCAGCATGTCCACCAACATGGCGCGGAGGCTTACCTGAGGGGGCTCGGAAGGCTGCAGGGGCTGCATGCCTGAGCGTAGGCCTAGCTCACCTGCGCCTGTGCCTGCACCTTTTCCCAGTGGCGCTGCGTCAGTTCCTCCAACTTGGCGTCGTCGCATTTATCCACTGGCTCGCGCAGGCTGTCTGGGAGCTGGGGCAGCACATAGAAGTTGGAGGCGGCCACGTACGCAAAGATAAAAGCCCAGCGGGGCTGCGAACTGGTGTTGGGGTCGGAGGCGTGCAGGGTGTTGCCGTGGAAGTAGAGGGCCGATCCTGGGGCCATTTCGCCATGGACCTCCTCCAGATGCTGCAGGGCGATCTCGACGCGCTGGGGGTCGGCTGCCAGTTGGGAACCGGAGGATTGGTGGTCCAGCCGGCCCAGGCGGTTGGAGCCCCTGACCACCCGCAGGCAGCCGTTGGCGCGCGTGGCCGGATCGAGAGCCACCATGACGCTGATAAAATCAGGATAGAGGAACTCCCGGTGGTGGTAGCCGTAATCCTGGTGCCACTGCCACCCGCCGGTATTGGGGTCTTTCATGGTTTCGAGGTGGTAGAAATGGCGCATCTCCTCCCCGAACAACTGCTCCATGGGTTCGACCAGGCGTCGGCTGCGGCCCACGGCGCTGTACGCGTCGTCGCCAAAGTGGGGACTGTAGGCCAGTCGGGTGTCCAGGCCCTGCCCCTCGTAGTTGTGGTTGAGCTTGGCGTCACCGGCCAGTTGCCGGTCTCCGCGGGCAATGCGCAGGATGCGCTCTATCTCTGCTGAGGAGAAGAGGTTCTCGACAATGACGAAGCCGTCTTCCTCAAACTGCTCGATCTGCTGGGCGCTCAGGACGCGATAGCTCATGGGGCCTCCCGGCTACGAAGTTGTGCCTGGCCCTGCAAAGGCGCAAATTGTCCTCCAGGCAAACCAAAATTTCGAGCAAGTTCCCCCATGAAGTCAAGGTATCTCTCAGTCGGGCTGATCCTGATGGGATGGGCCCTGGGGTGTTCTCCCCAGCCAGAGGAAAGGCCCCTGCCCGCGCCGGGAAGGGGCCTGGCCGCCAAATCCCTGCGCTTTGTGGACGTGACCGCCCAGAGCGGCCTCGATTTCGTCCAGGTATCGGGCAGCCCAGCCCAGCGCTATATCCTGGAGGCCATGACCGGCGGGGTCGCCTTTCTCGACTACGACAACGACGGGTACCTAGACGCGTTTTTCGTCAATGGCACCCGGCAGGAAGCCCCGCCCCCCGAAGCGGGCAACCGCCTTTACCACAATGTGCCTGGGCCGGACGGGAATCGGGTATTCCGCGATGTCACCGATGCAGCCGGCCTGAGACACTCGGGCTGGGGCACCGGCTGCGCCACCGGCGACTACGACAACGATGGGGACGTGGACTTCTTTGTGGCCGGCTGGGGTCCCGATCTGCTCTACCGCAACGAGGGCAATGGCACTTTTACCGACGTGACCATAGCGGCGGGTGTGGGGGCCAAAGGCTGGGGCGCCAGCGCCGCCTTTGGCGACCTGGACCTGGATGGATACCTAGATCTCTACGTGACCCACTACCTCGTCTTCGACCCAGCCTCGCCACCCAACGCCGGCCAACCCTGCCGGGGATATAAAGGTTTGGAGACCTTCTGCGGGCCGCATGGCATGACCGCCCAGGCCGACGTACTCTACCGCAACCTGGGGGATGGCCTCTTCGCCGACATGAGTGCAGCCACCGGCATCGACCAGTACCGCTACCCTGGGCTAGGGGTGGTCTTCACCGATTACGACGGGGACGGCGACCCGGATATCTATGCGGCCAACGACTCCCAACCCAACCTGCTCTTTCGCAATGATGGCAACTGGCGCCTGCAGGAGGTGGCTGCCTTTGCCGGGGTGGCGTACAGCGAAGAGGGCCGCTCCCAGGCCGGCATGGGTGTGGATGCCGGCGACTACGACAACGACGGGGATATGGATCT
>SICG01000013.1 GCA_009691525.1 Candidatus Latescibacterota bacterium
GTCTTGAGCACCTTGAGACGAGTGTCCGAGGGCTGCGGCCAGTCTAACCCCTGGGCAAAACCCGCCACATCGCAGGGGCCCTGACTGAAAAGCAATTCCCGGCCCCCGCTGCGCAACTCATACCAGGCCAGAAAATTCTCGACAAAACTGTCCTCGCCAAAACTCCCCAATAGCGGCTGCGGTTGAACGAACTCCTCGATCAACAACCGGTCGTCCACCTCGCTCATCCGGGGGTGGAAGCGAATGCGGTTGAGGGGCACCGCCGCGCCGAAGTCCATAACCACAGAGTGGGTTTTGTCGGGAAGTGATCCCCAGCCGTCCCCGTATCCAGGCGGAAGTTCTGGATCCTGGGTGAAGGGCCGAAAGAAAGCCGTGGTGCGATCCCCGTCGAACATCTTTTTGATGGCCTCGTTGTCCAGGGCCAGCGAGGGGCAATAGATATTGGTCGGATTGGCGCTGCCTCCCGTGTACGGGAAAGGGACCCGCTGCGGCTCGCTCTCTGGGTCGGTCAAGACCAAGTTCACCCCTGCCTCGATGAAACGAGGCCGTATCGAGGTGCCAGAAAAATCGATCAGGGTATCGGTCCCCGCACCGTAGGGCGTGGTGCCCACCTCCACCTGCCGCAGTTCCTGGCCCTCCTCATCGAGCACTAGGTACCCCCCACCCCCATCCAGCGACAGGACGGATTGCCAGGCATTGCCCTCGACGCTGCCTAGCCGGTATTCGGTCAGGCCCCAGGCCGCGGCAAGCGGCAGCAGCAGGGTCAAAAGACAAATGGGCCACGATCTTGTCATAGCCCCTCCTTTTTCTGGCTTGAGAACAGCGGCTCGACTGCTCGACCGCCCTATAATACAACGATTAGTTAAATAATCCAAAAGAAACCCCGACCCAGCCCCGACCCAAGAAAATCGGTTGACATTGGGGAGTGGGTGGCATATATTGGCCGCAATTTCGTGTCTTATTCTGCTCTTCATCTTCAGCTCGGTCTAGGAGGCAGGCATATGAAATGCAGCATTATGGTGGGGGCAGTGTGCATCTTCCTACTAGGTACCACTGCCGTCAGAGCCCATTCACCGGAAGGGGAATTATTCTTCGCTGTCCAGTTCCCGGACAACGCCATTCCGGTGATGGACGGCGATATCTCCGAATGGGACATTGTGCCCGAGAGCCCCTACCATCTCAGGAATGACCGCCTCTCCGCTCCGGACCCCAGCATCCTGACCGCCCCCCGTGGTTCGGCAGACCCCAGCGACCTAAACCTGCACCACGTCGTCGGCTGGAACAATTCCCAGAACAAGCTCTACTTCATGAGCGAGGTCTTCGACAATATCCACAACATCGACCGCGAGGACGTGGCTCGTTTCTGGGACGACGATGCCCTGGAGATCGAGGTGAACCCCTCGGCCGTGGCTGCCGGCGAAAAGAACCTGGAAGGCCAGCCCGTCAACCAGTTCAGCTACAAATGGTCTGTGCCCCCTCTGGAAGGCCAGTATCAGTACATCGAGCCCATCTCTACCTATACCTGGTTCCAGGACGGCACGGAGTTCATCGACTTCGGCTGGGCCTTTGATGGCGAGATGTTTGGGGAGAGCACCTACTACTACGAGATGGCCATTACCCCCATCCTCGCCCTCTCCAGGGACGAAGCCTCCTCCAAAGAGGGCTCTGAGATTCTGGACCTGGAAGAAGGCACCACCATCCACTTCTCGGTGAACTTTGGCGATATCGACGAGACCGGTGGAGAGGACAATTACAACAGCTTCTGGGGTGTCAGCACCGACGTCCCCTGCTGCAACGCCACCTCCGATCTGGTCATGGCCGAACTGGACCCCCTGCTCCTCGAAGCCCTTGCAACCAGGGTAACAGCGGTAGAGGAGGTCAGTTGGGGCCGCATCAAGGCTGGCACCACGCGTTAGTACCCGCTAAGACTCGTCAGCACGCCCCTGTTTGGTCTCACCCCTGCTTTGCTCTGGCCCGCCGACCGGAGCGAGGCAGGGGTTTTTTTCCGGGTATTCAGCGGTATTTCCCGGCAACCTCTGTCCCCCAAAGCCTCTTGACAGCATGAGTGCCATGCCCATGAAGGGTCTATTTTTATTGTTGTTGGCACTAGGCGGCCTGGCAATCGGGTGCGGCGAAAAACCAGACTCCGCCGTCGCCCGGGTGGGCTCCCACTCGATCTCCGCTGCCACCCTGCGCGCCTTTGTCGAAAAACTGCCCCAAGGCCTGCGCCTCCAGGAGCGGGGCGACGACGCCCGCCGGCGTTACCTCCAGGATTTGATCGACCGCCAGTTGCTGCTCATGGAGGCCCACAAACGCGGCCTCGACACCACCGAGGCCGTGCGTACCAGTATCCAGGAAAGGGTCAACACCCGCGCCCGCACCCTGTATCGCATCCGGGAGATCACCGGCAAAATCCAGATCTCGCCGGAAGAATCCCGCACCTACTTTGCCAGCGAGGGCTACAACCGGGAGCGCGCCCTCAACGCCATCCTGGTGGCCACCCGCGCCGACCTCGATGTGGTCCTGGCCAAGCTGCGGGCAGGCCGGCCCTTCGCCGAGGTGGCCCGCACCCACTCCCTCGACGAACGCTCAGCCCAGCAGGGCGGCGAGTTGGGATTCGTCGACCGCGAAATGGCTTCCAGGTTACACGTCCCGCCAGAAATCTTCCGCACCCTGCCCCTGGGCAAGGTCTCCGAGCCCCTCAGCGCTGGGGAGCGCTGGCACGTGGTGCTCTTTACCCAGGAGCGGCCCACCGACTTTGAGAAATACCGGCAGCTCATTGAGTCCCGCCTCTCCAGCGAAAGGATGGCCCAGGCCGAGGAGGAACACCTGGAACGCCTGGAGAAAGGCATTCAGCTGCGCCTGCGCCCGGAAGGCCTGCAGGAACTGATGGCGGCGTACCGCAACCGGACCCTCGAAACACTCGCCGCCAGCCCCAGTGCCCTCTACCTGTACGACCAGGGCGAAATCAGCGTGGGCAAAGCGCAACAGCTGCTGCTGCAGTTCAACCTTTACCAGAACCTAGCCGACAGCGCCCGGGCCGCCGCCGCGCTCAGGAAAATCCTCCTCCGCCCCTTTGTCGTGGAGGAAGCGGCCCGCCGGGCCGGGATCTACGCCGAACCAGAGATCCGCCAATTGGCGGAGACTACCAGCGAAGACGTGCTGCTGGAGATGCTGAGGAAGGTGGCCGTGACCAGGCACCTGAGCGTCACGGCGGAGGAAGCCCGCCAATACTACGACAACAATCCCGAACTCTTCTACCACGAGGAGGCCCTGTGGGTCCAGGAGCTGTTGCTGCCCACCGAGACCCAAGCCGCGCAGCTAAAAGAAGAACTGGCCAGCGGTGCTGACTTTGCGGCATTGGCGGAGCGCAGTCTGAGAAAAGGCGCCGTCGAGCACCAGGGGCGCTTTCACTTTCACCCGCAGGAAAAGGCGATCTACCCCAAACTGGTGCCGGCCCTGCTAGCGGCTGCCGTGGGCCAGCTTACCGGCCCGGTGGAGGTAGAAGGCGGGTTTTCGGTATTCAAGGTGCAGAGCCGGGAAAAGCAGCAGCTAGAACCTTTTGAGACCGCCTCTCGCCGCGCCCGGGGCCTTTTGCTCAGGCAGCGGGAAAACCAGGAAATGGAGACCTTTGTCAAAGAGCTGAGAGCAGAGTCCGCCGCCCTGGTGGAGACCGATGAGTCCGTGCTCCGCGAAGCGCTACCAGATGCTCTCCTGGGGAACTGAAGCCCATGCCCGTCGCGCTAAAGAGCCCTGTGGGCCTGCTGGTCCTGCTCCTGGCAGCGGGGTGCGGGCCGAACCAGGCCGCGCGCGATGCCGACGCCCTGGAAAAGGCCCGCCGCCAGGAGGGACTACTTCTAACCGGCCGGGGGGTGCTCTTCCTGCAGCAGGGACGCCCACAACGCGCCCTGCCGGTCCTGCGGGAAGCGGCGGAGAAAATCCCCGATGCCGCAGAAGCCCATTTCAACCTCGGGCTGGCCTATTCCCAACTGGACCAGCCCGCAGAGGCCGCGGTGGCCTTCGAGCGGGCCCTAACATTAGCGCCGCCCACCCCCGAACTGTGTTTTGCCCTGGGCATTGCCCTGCGCGGCCTGCGCCGCGACCCGGAAGCCGTGAAACAGCTGCAGCGAGCCGCCGAACTGGCACCCCACCGCCCCGACTACTTCTTCCATCTGGGCGAAGCGCGCCGGGCTACCGGGGACTTTGCCGGGGCCCTGGAGGCTTTGGAGGAGGCGACGCGCCTAGATTCCAGCCTTGCAGAGGCCCAATTTTACCGCAGCGACCTGCTGGCGCGCAGCAACCGCCTCGCCGAGGCAGAAGCAGGATACCGGCGCACCTTGGCGCTGGCCCCCCGGCACCTGCAGGCCCGTCTGGACCTGGCCAAACTCTACACCCAGCAACAGCGCCCCAAAGAGGCGCTGCCGCTGTTGCGGCAGGCCCTGGACCTGGAACCCCGCTCGACCGGCGCCCATTATCTCCTGGGTCAGGTCTATGCCCAGACCGGGCAGACCCGGCAGGCCGAGGCAGAACTAGCGGCGTTCCAACGCCTGAGTACCGCAGAGAAGTTCTTCGACCAGGGCAGTCTCTATGCCAGACGCGACCAGTGGACCCAGGCCATTGCCTTCTGGACCCAGGCCATCGAGGTGGATTCCTCCTTTCTGGGCGCCTATCTCCGCCTCGGCAAAGCCCAACTCCACCAACAGGCACCGGGGTCTGCCATCCCTCTGCTGCAAAAAGCTCTCGCCCTGGCGCCCCAGGATCTGGAAGCCCGTTGCCTTTTGGGCGAGGCTTTCCTAATGGCCGAGGACCCGGCCGCAGCGCGGCAGGCCTTTGTCGAGGCCCTGCACCTGCAACCCGACGCGGCGCGGGGCTTTTACGGCCTGGGCCGCGCCCAGTTGATGCAGGGCAGCCTGCCCGAAGCCATGACCGCCTTTCGCCGGGTCCTGGACCGCCAGCCCGACCACAGCGAGGCCCATTACTACCTAGGGCTGGTCTATCTCAAACAGAAAAAGGATCAGGCCGCCAAGACCTGTTTCGAGCAGAGCATCGCCATCAACCCCTCCCAGGCCCAGGCCCGCTATACCCTGGGCCTGGTCTTCGTAAACGAAAAGGCTTACGGTCAAGCCAGAGCGGCTTTTGCCAAAGCCCTGGAACTAGACCCTGGCCACGCCAAGGCGCGCGAGAAACTGGCCCAGTTGGCGGGGCCACCCACTGAGCAACCCTGAGGAGGGAACCATGGGAACCACCTTTCCCAAACACTGGGCTTGGGGGAATTCGCAGTGGTGGTGGATGGTCTTTGCCCTGTGGGCCTGGGGTGCTCAGCAAGCGCTGGCCCAACGGGGCCTGGGTTACGAAATTGCCGAGGATCACGTCGCGGTGGAGCAAGCCTCCCACTGGCAGAACTGGGCCCTCCCCACCCATGCCGTGGAGGTGAGCGCCGAAGGCAAGGTCACCCCGCACCTGTTCCGCTCCTATTACCAACTCCTCGACGATCGCCATACCTTTCAGCGCAAGCTCAAAGCCTTCAAACGCGGCAAGAACCAGCGCGCCATCCTCAATATCGACAGCACCGAGACCAGGGATATCCGCGGCAACCTCATCACCGAGAAGAAGAGCGGCCAGGAAGTGCCGGTTTACACCTATCTGATGGCCATGGGCATCAGCCGGGTGGGCACCAACCCGGAGGAGGCGTCCATGATCCTGGACGGAGACCCCTCGACGTACTGGGAGCCAGACCCGGCAACGCCGCTGGACGACTGGTGGATCGAAGTGGACCTAGGCCGGGTGGCGGTGGTGGATTCGGTGGTGGTGCGTTTTGTGGGGGAGGAACTGGGAGATCCCTTTCGCCAGTTCCGCATCCTGGCGGCACCCGATCAGGAGCCGGTGTTAGAAGAGGTGAGCAAGGTGGGTTTTGCCCTGGTGGGACGGACGACAACGCCCAACCGGGACCAGCGCGAATTTTCCTTTCCTCTGACTCAGCCCCGCGCCAGCCTGGTGTGGGGAGGGCGGATGGTGCAGACCCTCCGGCTGGTGGTGACCGATACCAAGGGGGGACAGGGCCATCTGGTCGACGCGGCGCAGTGGGAGGCCTCGGACCCGGCTGATAAGGGCGAGATCGTCTACTTCATCAAAGACGACCAGGGACTGGAAGAGCCGGTAGCACAGGAGGTGTATGAGAGCCTGCCCTCCGAACGCCAAGGGCGCAAAGACTTCTACCGCCGCGAGCGCCCCCGCCTGGCCGATATCGAGGTGTGGGGGTACGGGGACAATATCAGCCTGGGCATGGTGGAAGGCGGCGGCAGCCTCTCCCTTACCGGAGAGGGCTTCAGCCCGGGCGGGGCCTTTGACGGGGACTACTCCACTGAATTTCTCCATGTGATCCGCGAGAAGACCTCGCTGATCGACCGCGGCGTGCTGACCATCGACATGGGGGCCACCTTCTGGCTGGATGGGGTGCGGACCTCCGCCACCCTGCCCAGAACCTACATCGACGGCTACAAGATGCTCGGTTCGGACGGCACCCGGGACACCAATGGGCAATTAAAATGGATCCGCCTGACGCCGCCGGAACGCGAAAATAACCGGGCGGACCTCTTTGAACACCTGTTCGAACCTTTCACCACCCCGCCCCGGCTCCGCTTCCTGGAGTTCACCATCACCAACCCCGGGGTGGGCCGCCTGTGTATGTCCTGCGCCGGCCCCAATATCGCCGAATACCAGCTCTTTTCTCACGGCTATCCGGCCGAGGTGGTGCTCACCTCGGACCTGATCGCCCTACCGCCCGGCCGCCAGCTGGGAAGGATCTACTGGGAGGGGGACACCCCGCCGGGCACCCAGCTGGAGATCCGCAGCCGCACCGGGGATCTTCAGCGCAAGGTAGTGCGCTACTTCGACAAGTCGGGCAATGATATCCCCCAGAAACAGTGGAACAACCTGCTGGGCAGCTTCAAAGGACCGATAGACACCGCCTTTGTGGTGGGCAGCGATTGGAGCATCTGGAGCCGTAGCTACCAGCACCCAGGGGAGCGCATCACCTCCCCCCCGCAGAATTCTTTCTTGCAGTTGGAGGTGAGGCTGCGCACGGAGGACCCCTTGCAGGCGGCGGCAATCAGCTCGATCCAGATCGAGCTGCTGCAACCCGTGGCCGAACGCCTGGTGGCCGAGCTGTGGCCGCTGGAAGTGGCGACTCCTGGCCTGGCGGACACCTTTTCGCTGTACGTGCAGCCCTTCTTCGTCGAGCGGCCCACTGCGGTGCGCAGCGCTGGTTTCGACGAGTTGCTGCTCACCCTGCCTGGGGCCAACAACCTGGAACTCTTGGAACTGGCCGTGGGAGTGGACCAGCACAGCGGCCAGGCCGCACAGGTATTTCTCCCGGCGCCGGGAGGGGGCTTTGCCAACGCCGACGGCCAGCCATTAACCCTCCTGCAAAGCCAGGCGGATTCCATTTGGGTGCGGCTGCCCAACACCATGCAGTCGCTGCCGGCAGGGCAGGGAGACCGGATCTACTACCGGGTGACCGGAGAAGCCGAACAGGTGCCCGTCGACCGGGAGGAACAGCCCTTGACCGCGGTGTCCTACGGACAGCTGGCCCCCGAAGAGCGGGGCGCGCAGCGCTATTTCCGCCGGCAGCTGGACGAGGCGGGAAAGGTGCAGTTGCAGCAGGTGGATGAAGCCACCTTCGATAGTCTGGGGGTAGACGACCGGGAGGTGCGCTACTTTCGCATCCTCTTGGACGAAGGGGGTCAGTTCCCCTTTGACGTGGCGGGCGAGCCGCTGAACGGAGCCGATTACAACGCCCTGTCCTCCAGGCTCCAGGGCCGGACCGTGGGCAAGGGTTCCCTGGTGCGCCTGTCTTTTGCCGCACCGGTGTACGTCAACGGGGCCACCGTGGACCTGGCGGTGCGCAACAGTGCGGGGGGAAGTCTGGCCAACGCGCCCTGGCAGGGGGTGGAGGCGGGGGATGCCACCGGGCTGGTCTCGGGAGAGGATCTCTCCATCCAGCTCCCCCTGGGGGTGGTGCCGCTGGGAGATTTTTCGGTGCTGCCCAACCCCTTCACCCCCAACGGAGACGGCGTCAACGAAGCAGCGCGGATCGCCTTTTCAGTATACAAGCTGGGCCTGGACCGGCCGGCGCGGGTGCGCATCTACCAATTGGACGGCCGGCTGCTGTGGGAACATCGCCAACTGGTGAACAGCGGCCAGACAGCCGTGTTATGGCCGGGCACGGACAGCCAGGGGCAGTTGGTGCCGCCGGGCATCTACCTGTGCCAGGTCGATTT
This sequence comes from Candidatus Latescibacterota bacterium, assembly GCA_009691525.1. Lineage (GTDB taxonomy): Bacteria > Latescibacterota > UBA2968 > UBA8231 > UBA8231 > SICG01. Next base: position 8,280 of record SICG01000013.1, read on the forward strand.
GGACGTGGACGCCAGAGACGCCAAGGCCACCACCCGCACCCGACTCGTATATGTCGCCTATTAAAACGAAGGAGGGACTCCCCGTGAGCAGATCGAATTGGCTGATAGTATGGGTATGCTGTTGCCTGGCAACGGGCGCTTCGGCGCAGGATTACGGCGCCCGTTTGGGGGTGCAGCGGGGAGGGGAGTTGACCAACGAACCTCAGGGCCCCGGAGTCTTGTTCGGGGCCTTGGACCCGGCGGTGCGCAAATGGTACGTCCCCCAGGAACTCTACAACGAGTATCACTGGAACCAATGGGAATACTCCAACTACGCCCGGACAAACTACCGCCGCTACGTCAGCACCACCCTCGAAGGGGATTATTACTACGACCTCTATGGCGACTTTGTCGGCCGGGGATGGCTGATCTTCAATACCTCGCAGAGCCAGCCCAAGCAGTTCGGCAGCTCCATCTTTAAATCGTCTAGATTCCAAGACTGGTTCACCGGCCTGCTCATCTCCTCAGACACCAAGGGACAGTACCACTATGCGGTGACTGTCAGCAGCGAGATCCGCACCATCCTCACCCCCATGACCTTCTCCAAACCCAGCTGGGACGGAGTGCAGATCGACTTTGCCTCTGACAAATACCACGCGACCACCATCTTCTCCCGCCTCAGCCGTCCGGGCGGCACTTCCACCCGGGATCAGGAAAACCTGGTCACCAACCTCACCACCCTGACCGGCGGGCGTTTCACTGCCCAGGTCGGCGACTTCGTCACCCTGGGCCTCACCGCCGTCAACGCCCATCAGTCCAATACCCTGGTCGACGGCTTCAGGGGCAACCCAGTCACCGGCGAACTGACCCTCGACCAGAAAGCCACGGTCTCCGCCATCGAGATCATCCTGCGCGACGATTCACCCGAGGACGGCATCGGCGGGGCGGCTTTCTTTCCGGCCGGCTCCGACATCATCATCACCTACGTGGATGGCACGGTGGACCGGGGCAAGGAAATCCGCTTCGAGCCGGTCATCGAAGGCGGTTTTATTCGAGAAGGGTTCATCGCCGCCGACGGCAACGAACAGATCCGCCTGCGCTACGACTTCGACAGCCCGGCCTTCCTCAACCGCTCCAGTGGCTCCAAGGAGGAGATCAAAAAGGTCGACTTTCAGGTGGTCCTGGCCAACGACTACCAGCTCTGGGTCACCTCCGACCAGCAGCTGAGCACCAGCAACACCTCGGTGCTGCTGCTGGTCGCCCAGGCCGAGGGCAATATCCAGGACAACACCAACCTGAGAACCGTGGCCTTTGAGTACGGTCTGCCCACGGCCACCCAGTTGTGGGGTGGGACCATGGAGGTGAAGAACGTGCTGGGCTTCGACTTCTACGGCGAATACGACATGAGTTACAGCTACACCAAATACCCCAACATCAACACCAAGAACCACCCCACTTCATCTGGCATCGTCGGTGAGCGCTGGGCCCCGGCCTGGATGGCCAACCTCTCAAAAATCTCGTACCCCTGGTTTCTGTACGGGGAGAGTTACAGCATGCACCCGCGCTACAACACCAGCACCTTCACCGCCGACGCTGCCGGCTTCATCGACTACGAGGACGAGCGCATCTACGTGGCCGAACTGGTGGACGACAACGACGATCAGGACCGTTTTGCCGACGCCATCCGCGCCGACACCCGCACCGGCGACAATGCCGTCTTCCCAGGCTGGGACGAGAACAACGACTTCATCTCCGACTTCAACCAGAACGACAACCGGGTGATTCCCAACTCCACCCCCGACTACGAGGAAGCCTTCCTGCGCCACAACGTGGACCGGCCCGAGTTCCTCTTTGGCATCGATATGAACAACAACCTCTGGGTCGACCGCTTTGAAAACGACACCGCCCCAGACTATCCCTACCGCAAGGACCACCGCGGCTTCAACGTCTACGGCGGCGGGCATCTGACCCCCGAGATCCGCCTGATGGCCGGCATGCTGCGCGAGGAGCTGATCTCCGCCAACCGGAAAAACCACTCGCGTTACCTGCTCCTCACCCTGGACCGGGACACCGCTCGCTGGGGCCGCTTCCATCTCTACGAGTCGCTCAAGTCGGTAAAGGACAACATTCCCGATGACCTGTTGCAGTGGCAGCCCGGCACCCTGCTGCGCACCGGCGAAGGGGTCCTGATCGAAGATCCCCTCGTCGCCCCCGACACCTGGGTCCATTCTCTGGGGGCCAGCCACGACTTTCTCAAGGGCGGCCTGAAGACCAAGAACTTCTTCAAATACGATCTCTACCGCCAACGCCTGGACCGGGACGAGCGCACCCTGCTGAGCCTGCACAAGCAGGACTACTTCTTCGGCCTGATCAACAAGGCCAGTTACCTGTTCAAATTGGGGATCTTGCGCATCGAGCCGCGCTGGAAAAGCGAGTACCGCCGGCAGACCCTGGACCTGTTCTCCCGCGAGAAACGGGAAGAACTGGCCCAGATCGGCGGCTTGATCGTCAGGGCACCAGTACTCGAACACACCGTCTTCCAGTCGGGCATCGAATTAACTTTCTTCAACGACCTCGAGCGCGATTCCAACGATTTCAACGGCATCGCCTGGGCGGCCCAGTTCACCAATAATTCGGCCTACCAGGGCTACGCGCTGACCATGCAGGGTGGCGTTAAGATCGACCGGCGGGATTTCAAAGCCCAGGAATCCGAGATGGTCACCCAGAGTTTCCTCACCATCTATGCGGGGCTCTGAGAGCGGAGCACTGCCAGAGGGTTGGCGATGGGGGGTGCTGGTGGGCCTCCTGGCGCTGGTCCTCAGACTCCTCTACCTAAACGAAAGCGCTGCCAGCCCCTTCTTCGCTTCTCCGGTCATCGATGCGAGGACCTATGTGGACGAGGCCCTGGCCCTGGCAGGGGGGGCTTGGGCCGGCCCTCTTGGGCCTTTCTGGCAGGCCCCGCTCTACCCCTACTTCCTGGGGGTTGTCTTTAGGGTCTGCGGCGAAAACTACTGGGTCCCGCGCCTGCTCCAAGGCCTGCTCGGGGCAGCCAGTTGTGTGCTCCTCCTGCGCATCGGACGCCGGCTCTTCCCTCCCCCTATCGCCCTGGGCGCTGGGCTGGCGGCGGCCCTGTACGGGCCGTTCATCTATTTTGGGGGCGAGCTGCTGCCCGCCACCCTGGCCCTCTTCCTCTATCTGCTTTTCTTTTATTCGCTGATCCGCCCGCTCTGCCCGGGGCCCTGGCGCTGGCTGCTTTCCGGCGCGCTGCTGGGCATCGCCGCCCTCGCCGTCGCCAATATCCTGCTCTTCCTGCCCTTCCTGATTTTGTGGATGTTCTGGATACCCAGAGGTGCCCCCCGCCCCTGGCGGGAAGTACTCCTGCTTCTGCTGGGCTGCGCCTTGCCCATCGCTCCAGTGACGGCCCGCAACTATCTGAAAAGTGGCGATTGGGTGCTGATCTCGTCCAACGCCGGCCTCAACTTCTACATCGGCAACAACCCAGACTACGAGCGCACCGTCAACATCCGCCCCGGCCAGGACTGGGCCCTGCTGGTCGAGACCCCGGAGCTAGAGGCCGGCATCAAGCGACCCGCGGCCAAGTCCGCCTATTTCTTCGCCAAGTCCTGGCGCTTTATCGCCGACGACCCGCTGGCCTACCTGAAACTCCAGCTCTACAAGCTCTACCTCTTCTGGCGCGGCGACGAAGTCCCGCGCAACCTGGACCCCTATCAGGCCCGCGAGGATTCGCTGGTGCTGCGCCTCCTGCTCTGGCACCACGGGCTGGCCTTTCCCTTTGGCTTGGTGGGCCCCCTGGCGCTGCTGGGCATCTTCAGTTTCTGGCGCAGCCCGGCGGGCCAAACCCCAGAAGGCCGCCTGCTGCTGCTCTTCCTGCTGGTGTACCTGCTCTCGGTGGTGCTTTTCTTTGTGGCCGCCCGCTACCGCCTGCTGGCCCTGCCCTTCCTCCTGCTTTTGGCAGGAGAGGGCCTGAGGGCCATCGTCAGCCCCGCCCCACAGCGAAAAATCCTCCTCGCCCTCCTGCCCCTGCTGCTGCTTGCGGTCAATCTGGGGGCCGAAACCAGGACCGCAGCGCGGGAGGGAGAACATCATTTCGCCCTGGGGGTGGCCTACCAACACCGGGACATGCAGGCCAACGCCATCCGCCAGTACCAACTCGCCCTCGGGCACCTGCCAGACCACCGGGAGGCGCTCTTGCGCCTGGCCGCCCTGCATATGGGCCGGGGCGAACAGACCAAGGCCATCGAAACTTATCGCACCTTCCTGGAGTTCCATCCCGATGCAGTGTCCGTTCGCTTTCTTTTGGCCAACGCCTGCCTGGCGGCCCAGCGCTTCAAACAAGCGGCGGCCGAGTACGAAACCCTCCTCCCCCTGAAACCTCAGTGGGCCGAACTCTACGGCCGCCTCGGCTACGCCTATCTGATGGCCGCGCAGCCCGCCCGGGCGATGTGGGCCTACCGCCGGACCCTGGAACTGCGACCCGATTCGAGCGCCGTGCGCTACCAACTGGCCCGGCTCTGCGAGGATCAGGACAGCCTAGCAGCCGCAGCAAAAGAATACGCCGTCCTGCTGACCCAGGCGCCCGACCGTCCCGAATTCCTCACCCGCCTGGCCGATCTGCTGCTGGCCCAGGAGGAGGCCACTCAGCAGACCTTTTCGCTGCCACAGGATGCGCGGATCAGGGAAGCGGAAAACCACCTGCGCCTGGCCATCCTCCAGGATAGGGCCTACCCGGCCTCGCGCTGGAGCCTGGGGCTGCTGCTAGCCAGACAGGGGCGTTATGCAGAAGCCGCCGAACATTTTGAGCGGCTATTGGCATTGGAGCCCAAGAATTTCCAGGCCCACTACTGCCTGGCCAATCTCTACCGGCGCCTGCACCGGGAGCCAGAGTCCCAGGCGCAGCTGGCCCGCTATGTCCGGGCCAGCCGGGAGCAGGAACTGAAGAAACAAGCGCAAAAGGAAGTGGGGGAAAAGCTGGAGAAACTCTTGGGCAGCCGGAAGACAAACTAGAGATTCGCCTTACCCTAATCTTCGCGCAGCCAGCGAACATTCTCGGGCGAAAACGCTATTCCCCCGCACCGGAAGTTTTACGAGGTCGAGCTGGAACTCTTCCTCTTCTACCCCAAGGTACTGATCCAACGTTGGGCCGGCTCGGGACCAGGCGGGCCAGAGGCATCAAACTGGTGCTGGAGGACGCCGAGGTGGTGTGGCGGGAGGTGCAGGAAATCAGCCGGCTGCGGGGCCGGCATGGGTACGCGCTGGTGAAGGAGGTACGGGGGGCGGCGATTGGGGCGGAGGCGGCGTGAAAGCAACGCGAGGTGATCAAGCATTCAATAGTACTGCCGTATATACCCAAACGCCCGCTCAAATAGCTCCTGATCCTGGTGGAGCTTGTACTTGAACAGCGTCTTCCGCAGTGCGCTCTTCACCTCACGTTCGCCCGCGTAGGTATTCTGCCAACCCTCAAACCGCACATGGCGCACAATCTCGTCGATGTCATTGACGACGCGCTCGACCAGGATTGGCGTCTTGCCGTTCTTCGCCTCCTCAAAAAGCTCGGTCAGGGCGGCCTTGCCGAGATCTTCGCCGGCAACCGGCTCGGCAGCCTGCTCGGCGGCGACCACGTCCCGGGCCAGGTCGAGCAGCGCCTTCAGGAAGTCGATGCTGAGGAGTACGCCCTGCTCATGCCTCAGTTTGAGCGCCTCTAGGCGCTTACTTAGTTCTTTGAACCGCGGGTCGTGCAGCCGATTCCGCAGGCGGCGGGCTACCTTGATCTCGATCTCTTTGGCCTTCTTGTTCGGGTCTGGTGTTCCCAATACTGCTTCGAGCAGATCCGCATCCAGCACCAGGGTTTCGAGATCGTCCCGGATGGCATCGACATGCACGCTTTGGTGGATCAGCTCGATGGTCTTGGGTCCGAGGACGTGCCAGAGTAGTTTGCCGGTGCCGGTTGAGGGCTTCACCGACTCATAGACCTGGGTCAGCCAGCGATAGTCGGTCTCGTACTGGCTGAGCACTGGATCAGGTGAGATGGCCTCCCAGAGGCGGTTCAGGTAGCTGTAGTCCCCGGCAAAAGCGTCTCGGGTATCATTGTTGGGCAGGCACTCCTGGGCCGCGATCAACCCCTCGTAGCCCGTGACCGTGCGGTCCACGCCCTGGAAGTACACCAGACACTTCTGCACCGCCTCGGGCAGCTTGCCGACGAGTTCGCTGATATTGGCGACTACTCCCAGCATCCCCCCTCATCGAACTGGATGGCCTGGGCCACGTCGTCAAAGACCCCGAGGTAATCGACAATCAGGCCATGGGTCTTCGCCTCTCCATAGGGGCGGTTGGTGCGGCAGATGGCCTGCAGCAAGGTGTGGTCACGCATAGGCTTATCGAGATACATCGCCTGCAGGATCGGCGCGTCAAAGCCAGTGAGAAGTTTGGAAGTGACGATCAGGATCTTCAGTGGATCAGCGGGGTTGCGGAAGCGATCGAGGAGCTGCTCCTCGGCATCCCGCTCTCGGCGGAAGGGTGCGTACTCGTCCTCGCCGGAGTTCACGGTCATAACGATGTCCGAGAACTCCGGCGGCAGGTACTCGTCCAGCGCTTTCTTGTAGAGCATGCAGCTCTCGCGGTCGAAGGTGACCACCTGCGCCCCGAAGCCGCTGGGTGCTACCCGCTCCTGGAAATGCCGGGCGATGTCCGCGCAGACCTTGTGAATCCGCTCCGGCGCCTTGACCAGCACCGCCATTTTGGCCGCGGTCTTGGCGAGTTGATCCTTGTCGAGGTCGCTGAGGTTGCCCGTGAGTTCCTTGAAGGCCTGGTCAATGGCCTCTTTGTCGATGTGCAGGTCCAAGAGGCGCGGCTCGAAGTGCAGCGGCATGGTGGCACCGTCGCGGACCGACTCCTCAAAGCCGTAGCGGCTCATGTACCCAGCCGTATCCTTCTCAGCCCCAAAGGCGTTGAAGGTGTTGCGGTCAATGCGGTTGATCGGTGTGCCGGTCAAACCAAACAGGAAGGCATTCGGCAGGGCCTCCCGCATCTTGCGGCCAAGGTCGCCCTCCTGGGTCCGGTGGGCTTCATCGACCATGGCAATGATCTTGTCGCTGTTGTTGAGCACACCACCGGCCTCGGCGAACTTGAAGATGTAGGACTTGTCGCCGGTCTCCTTGAGCGCGTTCTCGCACTCCTCGTCCCACACGTCCGAGAGCCGTTTGAAGAAGAGCAGCGGGAAGACGTACTGTTTGTAGTCGCCAGCGTCGATCAGGCCCCGCAGGAGCTTGGCCGCGCCCCACAGGTACGACTCAAGCTCTTGTTGGCTCAGGTGTTCGGCAGCCTTGTTCATGCGAGCCCCCCCCTCCACCAGCACCTCGCGCAGACGGTCCTCGGCCGCGCGGCATTCGGCGAGGGCCTGCTTGAAGGCAGCCACGGCCTCTGGCAGCGGCGGGATCTCCTCACTGATGGGCGGCAACACATAGCGCGAGAGGTTTAGTGTCCAGTCCTCGGCCTTGATCTCGGCCAGGCTGACGACCTTGGCCCGGTCCTCCACGTCCTTGAAGGCATACACCCGGTCACTATCTGCTCCACATGCTCCGGGTCGAGGTAGTTTTGGGCCCTGCCCTTACGGAACAGGCTCGAAGCGTCGATGACCAGGACCTTGCCCTTCCGAGTGGCAGGTTTCTTTCGGCGGAGGACCACTACCGCCGGCGCCAGGCCCGTGCCGTAGAAGATGTTCGGGGCCAGGCCAATGACCGTCTCGATGAGATCCTTCTCGAGGAGTTGTCGCCGGATGGCACCCTCGGCCGCCTTGCGGAAGAGCGCCCCCTGCGGCAGCACCACGGCCATGCGGCCCGTGCGTGCCGCCATCGAAGCCACCATGTGCTGGACCCAGGCGTAGTCGCCGTAGCTGTCCGGAGGCAAGCCATAGGCAGCGCGGCCCCAGGGATCTGCCTCCCAGACCTCGCGGCCCCACTCCTTGAGCGCGAAAGGCGGATTGGCGATCACACAGTCAAAGGTGGCCAGTCCCCCGGTGCTGGAATCGGTGAAGGCCGGGCTGCGGAGCGTATCCTCACGCACAATCTGGAAATCCTCGATGCCGTGCAGTACCAAATTCATGCGGGCGATGGACGGGGTGGGGTGGTTCTTCTCCTGGCCGTAGATCTTGCCGAAGAACGTGCGCGGGTCCCCATCGGCCCGCTGCACGTGTTCGATGGCCCCCAAGCATACCGCCAGTGCCGCAGGCCGGGTCGTAGATGCTCTCCCCCTCCTTGGGGTCGAGGATACCGACCATCATGCGGACGACGCTGCGCGGGGTGCGGATTGGGCCGGCAGTGGATTTTATGGAACTCCCGTGTCAGCCCCTACCGCCATCGTACAATTGCGCCACGTACTCGCCGTAGCCGTTGTACAGGAGCGTGGGCCTTTTCTCGCCGGTGCCGATCATCTCCTCGGTGGCCTGCGACCAGGCAGGATGGGGCACGGCGGGATCGACATTGGCCCAAAAATCGTACACCCCCGGCTGCAGGGTGTCCCAGAAGGTGGGGGGCTCCTCCTCGACGAATTCAATACGAACAATGGATTTGATGCTCTTGTATCCGTACTTCCAGGGCACCACCAGCCTCAGGGGCGCGCCGTGTTGTTTGGGCAGGGGGTGGCCGTACACCCCGGTGGCCAATATGGTGAGTTCGTTGGTCGCCTCGGCCATGGTCAACCCCTCACCGTAGGGCCAGGACCAGCCAGGGTTGTCCCACTGCCCCGGGGCCTGCTCCGGATTAAAAAATGAGAGCAGCTTCACGTACTTGGCCGAGGAGAGCGGTTCCACCGCCTCGATGAGCGCTTTCAGCGGAAATCCGGTCCAGGGCACGGCCATGGCCCAGGCCTCCACACAGCGCAAGCGGTAGAGCCGCTCCTCCAGGGGCATCCTGCGAATCAACGCGTCGATATCGAGGAGCTGCGGCTTGTGCACCAGGCCGGCCACCTCCACGGTCCAGGGCTTGGTGTCCAGCATCCAGGCCAGTTGCCATACTTCGTCTTTGGCCTCGCTGAACTCGTAAAAATTATTGAGCCGGGCAGCCACCTCCTCTTTGGTCCGAGAGCGGTCCAAACGGCTGAAAACCGGATTCAGGCGGGCCGGATAGAGGCTGGGGGCAGTGTCGGCAGTGGCCTGAGGCTCTTTGATGACCACGGCAGGAGTAGCTGCGGCAGGTGGGGCATCATCTGGGGTGTAGATCTTTTCGTGCCCGCAAGCGCCCAACAACCCAGCGGTACCCAGACCTCCCAGGGTCTGCATAAACTTCCGCCGGTTCATAAAAACCGCTTCCGGGGTGGCCTCTCTCTCGGGGAACTGCCAGCCTCGTCGCCGCATCAGACCCTCCTCAGCGCTTGAAGACCACCCCGGTAGCCAGGGTGTTTCCCGCCACCGTATTGCATCCGCCGGCGACGTGGATCAAATCCACTGCCAGTTCGAGGCGCGGACTCAGCCGATAGCTCAGGCCGGGCGCAATCTTCCAGACATCCTGGTCCCCAATCAGGCCCTCCTGCCCCAGCTCGCCGCAGGCACCCCGGGTCCGCAGTCCGGAGACATACCCTTTGACCCCCCAGCGGCGCTGGGCGAACCCGGCCTCTAACCAATAGAAAAACTCATCGCTGTACGCCCCGCCCCGGACCCGGTAGCCCAGTTCCCCGGTCAAATAGCCCGGAACCGGATGGAGAGAACGACCCAGGAGCAGGCGGATATCCCCGCTGAACTCGCCTGTCCCCAGGGGCACGCGGGTACCTGCATCAACCACATATCCCAGCGGTATCGTCCCCCCCACCGCGATCGAACTCACCAGGGGACGGTCTCTCAGCCGCCAGCGCATCCCTAGCTCCAGATCTCCGAACCCCCGGCTCTGTTCCCGGCCGGTACCGCTGGAAAATCTGCGCTGGTCCCCAAGGTGTTTGTACGGCAAGGCCGCCACCAGGGTCAGGCGCTCCCTGAGCCCGTAATCGGCGTAAATCTGTAGACCTATATCGGTCAGTTCGCCCCTGCCCAGCTTGGGCACCCGCATCCCGCTGGCATCGAAATGGTCCCGCGTGTGCAGGTGGTGGGCGGCGAGCTTGAGATAATATCCACCCGGGGCCTGGGTCCAGGCGCCGGCAAAGACCGCAGAAACCAGGCCTAGGCCACTGAGGGCAACGAGGAAAAGCAGCCTGGGCACTCCGGGTCAGTAGACGAGCGAGACCGTGCGGGTCTGGGTGTCGGTGGTGGCGTCTCCCCTGGCCTCGATGCGCACCAGGTAGATCCCCGGTGCCACCCGCTGGCCCTGCCCATCGCGGCCGTCCCAGGTTTTGTCCTCGTAGCGCCCGTTGGCCTCGGCGCCCGCGTAGAGGACCCGCACCAGCCGGCCGGCCAGATCGTGGATGGTGATCTCGACGGGCCGGGCCAGGCTCAGGGAGAGCAGGCTGTAGTGCAGGGCGGCCTCGTCGTTGATCCCGTCGCCGTTGGGGGTGAAGGGATTGGGCCCCAGTTCCACTCTGGCGAGCAGATCTCCCCGCTGCACCTGCGGGCTGAGGACCGTGGTTCCGGAGAAGTCTGGGGTATCCCCCTCTCCCAGGGAAGCAGCGTCGCCCGAGGTGACGGCCTGGGCGGCCAGGGGTTCAGTGGAGAGGGAAGCCGTGGAGGAGAAATTGGTGCTGTAGGTGAGGATACTGGTGCGGAACAAGATCCTGGCCTGGGCTCCATTCTCCTGAACCAGGGGAAAGCGCACCCTGAGCCGGTCCTTGGCGACCGCGGCGATCTGGAAGCCCTCGGCCAGAGCGGTATCCTGGAGGCCGGAAAAATCCCGGCCGGCGAGGAGCCGGCCCTGCGAATCCAGCACCTCCAGCCGGTCAATGCCCTCCACCTTGGTGGGCGTCGAGAGCTCCACGGTGTCAAAACCCCGCAGGCCGGAGGTGTTCATCACTGGCCGCACCACGTACACAAAAGAAGAGGACTGGGAGGGTTCGACCTGGCGCGGAAAGATCTCCCCTACCAGTTCGTCGGCCAAAGGCGGGATGAGGAAGTCGAAACTGAGGGAGCGCAGGGCGCGGACCGCTTCTGGATCGGCGCTCTGAAAGAGCACTTGAAATTGCAGATAGCGGCGCGGGCCCGGCGAGAGGATGGGGCTGCCCGGACCATTGGCAGCGCTGGCGGGGAAAGGGGTGCTGAAGGGACTCCAGTTCACCAGGTCGTCCTGCACCGAAGCGGGTTCCCATTCGCGGCCCTGGGCGTCGATCTTGGGCAGGCTCTCAAATTCGGCGCGCGTCATCTCCTCGGTGGGGTCGTCGACCGAAAAGGGGATCTCCTCGGCGTTGGGTTTGCCCCTCAGTCTGCGGGTGAACACAAAAGGCGATTCGTCGGTTCCGGTCCGGGTGCGGATCTGCACCTGGGAAAGCCCCGGATCACCCCGGGGTTCTTCTTCCCAGCGCAAACGGACCCAGGTGGCCGCCCCCCCCGCGTCGAAGATATTCGACAAATAGAAGGCCGTGGGCAGGAAACCCGTGCCGTACACCTCGAATTCGTCGATCTCCCAGTTGAACTGGGTGAGAGATTTGAGGCGGATGGACTGCACGTACTGGGGCGGGTCTAACACCACGTCGACCACAGGTGTTTTGTTATTGCGTTCGAGCAGCACCTGTTTCCAGATCTGCACCCCTTCCCGAGTCAGGTCGAGCCCGTCGTTGACAAAAAGTTCGTAGGAGCGCAGGAAGTCTTCCTGAAAGGGCGTGGCAGGCGAGCGGTGGACCGTGTTGCGCGGGTAGAAGCGCAGGCGATTGACGCCGAAACGCGCGCCCAGGTCGAGCAGGAGCAACTGGCCAAAAGCGTCGAAGTTCTTGAGTTCCACTGCGGTCTCTTCGCCGCCGGACTCGCTGGTGATGAGTTCGGCCAGGTCCTCTTTGAGGTCTGGCTTCTTGTACTGGAGAGAGAAGCTGGAGTAGGTGGGCAGCGCGATGGTGCCGCCCCGCGCCAGCGCGCCATCGGCAATATTGGCCTCCTCGCAGGAACCCTGGGGACATTCCACCACCCGTTTGGGCAGCAGGCCACGCGGAAAATCGGGACTGGAAAATTCGATCAGACCGCCGGGGGCATTGCCGACCAGCAGTTTGGGCGTGCCCCCGGGGTTATCGGGATCGCGCGGCGCCCGGTATTCCGCATCGAGGGTGGACACCGCCGCCGCACCCCTGCCCTGCCAGTCCAAGGTGCCCCCCTGGCCAATGGCAACGGTCTCCAGTGCGAAGGCATCGCAGAACAGGAGGCAGAGACCCCCTGAGACCATAAAGAAGGAAGCCCGAGGACCGTGCGGCCTGCACATGGGAGTACTCCCGCGGATAAAGGCCTTGCCTGTGGCGCCGGTGCCTATTGACACGCTGTAAAATATACCTGCATCCTATACCTTGCAAGCAATAACTGGCCGGCCAGACGCGGACCTTTTTCAGCTGAAGAAGACCATGAGACCCTGGCGCTTCATCGCTTTCTGGACATTTTTCTCCTGCGCCTGCGCCCCGGAGGACCCCCCTCCCCAGGCCCAGGGCGACCACCTCTATGCGCAGGGCCTGGAAGCCTTCAACACCGGCAAGTGGGGGCTGGCGCTAGGGTACTTCCAGCGCGCCACCCAACTGATGCCAGACCATGTCCAGACCCGCCTCCGCCTGGGCGAACTCTACCTCAGATTGGGGCATCGGGAGACCGGGGCCCAGCTCTACGCCGGCCTGCCCGCCCAGGTGTTGGAGTCCCCCGAAGCCCGCCTCCTCCAGGCCCGGATTACCGCCGCCGAAGGACGGCCCCTGCAGGCCCGCCAGCTCGCCGCAGCGGTCCTCCAGGAGCAACCCCAATCCATCGACGCCCGCCTGCTCCTGACCCAGCTCGCCCTGCAAGCCAACGCCACCATGGACCTGCAAGCAGCCCGCACCCTGTGTCAGGAAGCTCTGGAACAACTCCCCAGTCACTACGAGGCCAGAACCATGCTGCTCAAGGCCGCCTTGCGCCTGGGGGAATTCCGCAGGGCCCTGGAGATCGGCGAGGACTTTCTAGCACGCTATCCAGATGACCGTCTGACCTATTTGCAGATGGGCACCGCCGCTGTGTGGCTGCACGACCTCCCCCGCGCCATCCCCCTCCTAAGGCGGGCCGTGGACCTCTCCCTGCAGTTCCACCGCGACCGCCTCAAGGCCCTTTGGCTGCTCAAGGTGGCCTACGACGAGCAGGGAGGATATCCCCCGGATCTGCCGGACGACCACCTTTTCCGCGCCTTCCCCAGTCCCCCGCCTCCTGCGGGGGCGCCGCGCTTCACCGATATCGCACCCCAGGTCGGCGTGGCCAAGGTAGACCGGGGGCGGGGCAGCGCCTGGCTGGATTTTGACCAGGACGGGGACCTGGATCTGTTCAGCGTGGGTATCCGGGCGGTACACGCCCTCTACCGCAACGAGGGGGAGGGGCGCTTCGAGGAGGTGACCGCCGCCCAGGGCCTGGCCGACCCCCGGGGCGGCTGGGGCGCCTCCTGCGCCGATTACGACAACGACGGGGACCCGGACCTCTACGTCACCCGCGACGGCTGGGAAGGGGCGGCCCCCAATTCTCTCTACCGCAACGAGGGCGGCCATTTTGTCGACGTGGCCCCCCAGGCCGGGGCCGATGACTCCAGTTCCAGCTTCACCGCTGCCTGGGCCGACATCGACCTGGATGGGTACCTGGACCTCTACGTGGCCAACGGGGTGGTGGGCGACGGGGGCATCAACAAACTGCTGCACAACCAGCGGGACGGCAGCTTCAGGGACGTGGCCCCCCAGGCCGGGGTCGCCCATGCCGGCCGGAGCGTCGGCACCGCTTTTGGCGATTACGACGGAGACGGGGACCCCGATCTCTACGTGGTCGATATCAGCCAGGCCAACCGTCTCTACCAAAACCAGGGCAAAGGCCTCTTCGCCGAGGTAACCCGACAGGCCGGGGTCAGCTTCCCCATCGAGGGGGACTTTGTGGCTCTCTTCCTCGACTACGACAACGACGGCCAGCTGGACCTCTTCGTCACCATCATGAGCGCCTTCGAGGACGTGCTCGACAACATGGTCAGCGGCAAGGCCGTCGAGCCCAACCGGCCCTTTCTCTACCACAACAATGGGGACGGCACCTTCAGCGACCTCACCCTGCATGCGGGCCTGGCCCACTCGGTGGGGGCCATGGGCGCCGGGGTGGGTGACATCAACAACGACGGTTTTCCAGATCTCTACCTGGGCAACGGCGGCCCGGAGATGTACCGCCTGGAGCCCAACCTGCTCTTCCTCAACCAGCGGGACGGCACTTTTGTGGACATCACGCCATTCGCCGGGGTGGGTAACCTGGGCAAGGGCCACGGCGTCACCTTCGCCGACTTTGACCAGGACGGCGACCAGGACCTCTACGCCGGCCTGGGCGGACACTACGACGGGGACGTGTGGCCCAACAGCCTCTACCGCAACGAGGGCACCCGCGGTCACTATCTGGAGGTGGAGTTGGAGGGCAAAAAGAGCAACCGGGACGGCATCGGCGCCCGGGTCAGCCTCTATGCAGGGAAGCGCCAAGTCCACGCCGAGTTGGCCAGCGGTTTTGGCTTTGGTTCGAGCAACCCCCTCTCCCTGCACCTGGGCCTGGGGGATCACCGCCGCGCCGACCGCCTCACCGTCCGTTGGCCCAGCGGCACCCAGCAGACCTGGAAAAATCTCCCCGCCGACCACACCATCCGGCTCAGCGAAGGGAAAGACGAATACCTGGTGGTCCGGTAATGAGGTCGCCTCTGGCGCACCTAGCAGCGGTCTGCATGGTGGTCTCCGCCTGGGCCCAGACGCCAGGGCCCCACTTCGTGGACGTGGCCGTGGAACTGGGCCTGACCAAGCGGCACACCGGCGGCGGGCCGGAAAAAGGCTATATCGCCGAGGCCAAGGGCGGCGGGGCCGCCCTCCTCGACTTTGACGGCGACGGCGACCTGGACATCTACTGGGTCAACGGGGCCACCCTGGAGGCCCCGGACCAGGGCGCAGGCAATGTCCTCTACCGCAACGACGGGGCCGCCGGTTTTGCCGATGTCACGGCTTCTCTCAGCGCCGAGGGCAAGGGCTGGGGCATGGGGGCCATCAGCGCCGACTACGACAACGACGGGGACGCGGATCTCTACCTCACCAGCCTGGGCGAGGACCTGCTCTACCGCAACGACGGGGCCGCCGGCTTTGCCGATGTGACCGCCCTGGCCGGCCTGTCCTCGCCCGAGTGGAGCACTGGGGCTGCCTTCGCCGACTACGACCTGGACGGGGACCTGGACCTCTACGTGGCCCAGTACGCCGAATTCCACCCCGAACAGATCACCAGACTGGGAAGCGTGTGGAAGGGCGTAAAGGTCTTCGTGGGTCCCAAAGGCCTGACCCCCCTGCCCGACTTTTTCTATCGCAACGAGGGCGAGGGGGGTTTTACAGATGTCAGCAGGGAGTCCGGGATCTCCCAGGTGGAACCTGGCTGCGGCTTTGGTGTGCTCTTTGCAGACTACGACGCCGATGGCGACCCAGACCTGTACGTGGCCAACGACTCAAGTCCCAACTACCTCTTCCGCAACGAGGGAAAGGGTCGTTTTGCCGAGGTCGGCCTGGCGGCGAACGCCGCCTATGGAGAAATGGGCCACGCCCAAGCCAGCATGGGTGTGGCCTGGGGCGACGCCGACAGCGATGGGCGTCCGGACATCTTTGTGACCAATTTCGAGGACGACTACAACACCCTCTACCACAACGAGGGCAGGGGCTTTTTTTCGGATGTGAGTTTTGCCGTGGGCCTGGGCCAGTCCAGCCTGCCCTTTGTCGGTTTCGGCGCTGGGTTCCTGGACTTTGACAACGACGGGGACCTAGACCTTTTTGTGGCCAACGGCCATGTGTACCCCCAGATCGACCAGGCCGGCAGCGGCTCCAGCTATGCCCAGGCCAGCCACCTGTACGAAAACCAGGGCCAGGGACGTTTCACCCTCCTCCTGACCACCAACCCGCGCGTCAGCCGCGGCTCTTGCATCGGCGACCTGGACAACGACGGGGACCTGGACCTCTTCATCTCCAACCTCAACGACCGGCCTTCCCTGCTCAGAAACGAGAAGGGCAACCGCCAGCACTGGCTCGGGCTCAAATTGGTGAGCAGGCAGAGCAACCGGGAGGGCATCGGGGCGCGGCTCAAACTCTCTGCCGGGGGCAGAGTCCAGATCCGGGAGGTGCTGGCGGGCAGCAGCTTTCTGTGCAGCGAGGACAAACGCGCCCACTTTGGCCTGGGGCCGGCCCAGGGCGCTGATTCATTAACAGTGCACTGGCCCAGCGGGGCGGTCCAACACTTTGCCGGCCTGCCGGGCAACTGCTATCTGATCGTCGAAGAAGGCAATCCGGCCTGGCGCCTGGCTAGGCCTTGAGCGCCTCCACCAGGGCATCGACGTCGAAGACAAAACCGTAGGCCAGCGCCACCCGCCACAGGCCCAACTCCTTGCACAACTCCTGCCGGGCCGTCTCCTTGTTCTCCACCGCCGTCACGGCCTGGCGCAGGGCCGAACACATCACCCCACGCTGGCTCATATCGGCCATGCCCCCCGGCGAGAGCAGCAGACACCAGTTAATGGCGAAGCCGGCGTAAATCAGGTGGTTGACGCCCCGCTCTTTGCACAGGGCGAAGAGCTGGTGCCCGTCCTCGGCCACGCCTTCGTGGTCCAGGGGCCGTGCCTCGGGCAAAAAATTTAGATCCCCGAAGCCCCGCTCCACATCGGCCCGGTTGTGGCTGCCCACAAAGACCTGTTCGCTGCGGAAAGCCCTGAGTTGGTCGAGCACAGGGTCGCGATCCACTTGGGGCAAAGGCCCAGGCGAAGGTCCGGCCAGCGCCACTGCCCGCTGATATCCGGGGCACTTGCGGTAATAATCGCCACCGCCTACCACGTGGAAGAGGGGCAGGGCAGAATTCCGCACCGCTCCCAACAAGCCCGGGAAGATAGTGCGGCTGATCTCCACCGAGCGGGGGATGTACTCCACGGCCCGGTGCCAACCCGGAAATTGCTGCCGCGTGCCGGTGTCCCAGGCGTGCATCACCACCACCGCGGTGTGCTCGGCCGATAGATCGATGGTCGCCTGTTGCCATCCCCCGTACCCTTCTCCGGGCACCTCCAAGGCGAAGTCAGCGTCGAATTGCTGGTAATAGTGGGCGGGCAGGCTGATCGTCTTCATCGGCGCTGTCATTGGGGCCGACTCCGCCCCAACAAATTCAGGAGCTGATCGCTGGCGCTGTGCAGCGCCTCTTCTGCCACCGGCACCCGGTTGCACAGGCTGAAGCGCCAGAAGGCCCAGCGAACCGCGTACTGCGCCTGCAGAATATAGCGGGTGCGGTCGGAAAGATTGGGCGCCCCCCGGTGCCAGCACTGAGGGTCCTGCAGGTAGATATCCCCAGCCTTGCAAAAGATCGACACCGGCCCGCGACCTTCAAAGGCTGGATGCTCCTGATCGTTGGGGTTGCGGCCGGAGTAGTGGCTGCCCGGCACGTACTGGGTGGGCCCGTGTTCGATCAGCTCGATATCGCTGAGCGCCATCTGGACGGTGAACCACAAGACCTGCATGCGAATCCGCGCATCGTGGCGCGGGACCTGCTCCGGCAGCGGGTTGTGAACCTGCCCGTCCACGTGCCATCGCTCAATGGCCAGGCCGGGCAGATTGCGCAGGACATTCTGGCCGCAAAACTTACAATCTTTCCCCACCATCGCTTCGGCCAGGCTGAAAATCGGCTCCCGGACCAGCATGTCTCGAAAAATCGGGTCGAGCTCGATGCTGTTCCTCAGAATAAACGGAACCTCCTCGCCCGACTCTGCGTGTTTCTTCAATTCGAGGTAGCGCTTGTCAGCCAGCTCCGGGTTGGTCCTTTGGGCGAGGATGGGATCGGCGAGCAGTTCGTCGGTTTTGTCGCGCAGGGCCCTGATCTCGCCCGGAGTCAACACTCCGGGAATATGTACATAGCCGTCGCGATAGAACTGCTCGACGAGCTGACTGGTTTTATCCTCGCTGAAGGGTTCCCCGGCGAGGATTGGGCTGGTGGTCATCAGATCCCTTTAATAGATAGGCAGGTACTTGTCCAACTCCCACTGGCTGACATGCTGGTGGTACTCCCGCCATTCCTCCCGCTTGACCTCCATATAGTAGGCGGCGTATTCCGCGCCCAGCGCCTCCCGGACCACCTTGTCGGCCTCCAGGCAATCGAGGGCCTCGCGCAGGGTGGTGGGCAGAAAACCGATACCCCGGCGCTGGAGTTCGGCCTCGGGGATCTCGTAGAGATTGTCGTCGTTGCGCTTGCCCGGGTCGATTTTTTTCTCGATCCCGTCCAGGCCGGCGGCCAGCATCGCCGCGCAGGCCAGATAAGGATTGGCCGCCCCGTCCACCGTGCGGTTTTCGATGCGCCCCGGCCCGGGGATACGAATCATCTGGGTCCGGTTGGAACCGCCGTAGGTGGTATAGACCGGGGCCCAGGTGGCGCCCGAACGGGGGGCCCCGCGGATCAGGCGCTTGTAGCTGTTGACCAGAGGCGAGGTGACCGCGGCCAGGGCCCGGGCGTGTTTGAGCAGGCCACCCATAAACCAGTAGGCCTGCTGAGACAAGCCGTTCTTGTCCTTCTTGTCCAGAAAGAGGTTTTTCTTGTTCTCCTTGTCCCACAGGCTCAGGTGAAAGTGGGCGCCGCTGCCGGTGAGGTGGGAAAAGGGCTTGGGCATGAAGGTGGCCATCAACCCGCGCTGCTCGGCGGCGCTTTTCACCATCCAGCGGAAAAAGGTGTGGCGGTCAGCGGTGGTCAGGGCATCAGCGTAGCGCCAGTTGATCTCGAACTGGCAGTTGGCGTCCTCATGGTCGTTGGCGTAGGGGTCCCAGCCCAACTCCTGCATGTATTTGATCAGGGTGGTCATCAGATCCAGGCTGCGGTGTAATGTCACCAGATCGTAGCAGGGCTTGGGCAGGATATCGAGCGCGTCGGCGGGCACGTAATTGCCCTGCTCGGTGCGCCGCAGGAGCATGAACTCCGGCTCCACCCCCACGTTGAAGGTATAGCCCTTGCGTTTGGCCTTCTCCAGTTGCCGCGACAGGATGGTGCGCGGACAGTACCCCCAGGGCTTGCCCTCCACATGGGCGTTGCCGGCCACCCAGGCGACATTGGGCCGCCAGGGCAGGACTGCCAGGGAGCGGAAGTCGGGGATACTCATGATATCCGGATCGTGTGGCCCCTGGCCCATGTGCCCGGTGGCAAAGCCGGCAAAGCCGGCCCCTTCCTCCGCCATGTCGGCCAGATGGGTGGCGGGGATCACCTTGGCCTTGGGCAAACCGCTCATCTCCACGAAGGAGCAGAGGAAGAACTCGATCTGCTTCTCTTTGACGAGTTGTTCAACTTGGCTGAGGTTCATCGGCGATCTCCTCGCAAAAAAGGTGGCAAGCAGGATGCAGGTCAGTCGGTATCACCCAGGGCGCGCAGCGCCGCCTGGCCGAGGGGGGCGATGCCCTGGACGCGCCCGGCTTCCAGCAGGGCTTCCCACAGGTACGCCCCCAGAGAACGGGCGCCTATAAGTGAGAAGGCCGGCAGCCCGTCCAGGTCGCGGCGGAGGATCAGCTGGGCGGTTTTGGCCACACTGGTCTGCCTGGCCTCCCCATCGGAAAAACGCGCCAGATCCAGGCCGCACAACTGGCTGAGCACCGCCGGACCGGCCGGTCCCACCAGCCACAGTTCGGCCCGCCCGTGGGTTAAATCGGTGAGGGTGAGGTGCCGGCCCGCTGCCTGTGAACGCAGCCCTTCCAGCAAGCCCTTCTCGCCTCCGGACGGGGTACTGATAAAAAAGAGATCCGGCCGCAGGCGAAAAACCCGGCCTTTATCCAGTACTGCTCCCCTGCCTAGGCCCAGTTCCACCCCCAGCAGTGCCGCGGCCTCCCGGCCCTCGATCAGGATCTTGCCTCTGGCCGTCTCGTCAGCCAGGCCTACCCCACCCTGGGCCAGCGCCACCTCCTCCTCCACCGTGGTATAGGCCTGCGCCACCTGCCAGCCCTCGCAAGGGGCAAACTGCGCCCCGGCCTTTCCGGCCACGGTATGCAGCGGACTCAATCGCGAAGGAAGCCCGCTCATTGGCGCACCCTTTCCCCCTGGGGGTCGTAGAAGGCCCCGTGATGGACCCGGGCCTCCAGCAGCGCGCCCTCGCGGAAGATGGTGAACTCCTCCCCATTCTGTTCGGCCAGCGCTGCCGGCAGCCAGCACAGGCCGATGATCTCCCCGAGGGTGGGGCTGAAGCGGCTGGAGGTGATCCAGCCGAGGATCTCCAGTTTGCCCTGCCGGCGCTCGACGATCTGCAACCCTTCCTCGGGCACAGTTCCCGACTGGGCCATCTTGAAACCGGTCAACCGCTGCTGGACCCCGGTGTCAGCCACCCGCATCAGCGCGCGTTTCCCCAGAAAATCGGGTTTGTCCATCTTCACCATGCCCTCGAGGCCCGCTGAAAAGGCGTCGGCCAGGGCGTCGGTGTCCTGCCCGATGATGATATGGGCCTTCTCCAGGCGCAGGACCCGCTGGGCTTCGACGCCAAAGGGGGAGATGCCGAACGGAGTGCCGGCCGCCATCAGCGCTTCCCACAGGTGCAGACCGTATCCGGAGGGACAATGGATCTCGTAGGACAACTCGCCGGTGAAACCCAGGCGCAGCAGGCGGCAGGGCACCCCGGCCACCAGGGCGTGGCGAGCGTGCATATAGGGGAAGGCCTCATTGCCCAGATCGGTCTGGGTCAGTTGCTGCAGCACCGCACGCGACTGCGGCCCCGCCAGGTTAAAGGCCGCAAAAGCCTCGGTCAGGTCCGTGGCGTGTACTCCCTTGCCCCAGCCGGCCTGCATCCACCACTGGATCAGCTCAAAGACCGCCGCCGCTCCAGACGAGGTGGTGGTCAGGTACCACTCCTCCTCTCCCAAACGCGCCCCTACCCCGTCGTCGAGCACCACCCCTTCGTCGTTGCAGATCACCCCGTAGCGCGCTCGCCCCAGGCCCAAGCGGCGCCACTGGTTGATGTAGAGCCTTTCCAGCAGGGCCGGTGCCCCGGGCCCGGTGAACTGCAGCTTGCCCAGAGTGCTCACGTCGATGAGACCCACGCCACGACGCACGGCCTGCACCTCGGCCACCGCATCGCCGTAGTGCTCGGGGCGCATCCACAGCCCGGCCCCCATCATCTTGGCGCCGTGGTCCAAGTGCCACGAGTGGATCGGGCTCAACTGCACCGGCTCCAGGTGCTGGCCGGCCAGGGCACCCAGGGACATGGGGTTCACCGGCGGGCGGGCCGTGGTCCGGCCCACCTGCCCCACGTCCATGCTGCGGGCGCGGGCGCACAGATGCAGGGTGTTCATCCCGCACATCTTGCCCTGGCAGGGCCCCATGGAGATGGTGCTGTAGCGCTTGAGTAATTCCGGACTCTCGTACCCTTCGCCGATGGCAGTCTCCACATCGACGTCGGTGACGTCCTCGCACAGGCACACGAAGCGCTTCCCCTTCCCCTTCCCCGGAAGCACGGCCGGCGCGAAACTGCGCGGGGACTGGGCCTGCCGTAGAACCCGCAGTTGCTCCGCCATCGCCGGGTCCGGCCCTGTCTCTAGGCCCAATTGCGCGGCGGCCTCCAGGCCAGCCCTCCGGCCATCGAGGCGCTGGGCCTCAACCCTGTACATACCATTGACCCGGCCGGCCGCATAGAAACCGGGCCGCATCTCGGAGAAACGGAATTCTGCCTGGGTCTCGTCGTAGGTACCCCGACACCCGGCCATGTACGCCAAATCCGCAGCCGGCGCCCAACCGCCGCTGACCACGATCAGCCCGCAGTCCACCCTCTTCTCGGTTTTTGATTCCGCCCGGCCCTGCCCATCGACGCGGGCCAGCACCGCCCCCCACACCTTCTTATCGCCCAGCGCCCTCACCACGGTGTGCCCGCTCAGGACCCTCACCCCGGCCGCCTCCAATTCCGCCGCGCGCTCGTTTTCGCGGCGCGCAACGACCACGATCAGTTCCACCCCCGCCTCCCGCAAGGCCAATGCCGCTTCCCACCCCTCATCGTTGTCGGCCACCACGACTGCTCGCTGGCCGGGCACCACCCCGTACAGGCGGAGGAGACGCAGCACCGCCCCGCCCAACATCACCCCAGGCAGATCGTTGCCGGCGAAGATCAGGGGCTGTTCGTACGCACCGGTAGCCGCCACTATCGCCTGCGCCCTGATCTTGTACAGGCGTTTCCCCTGCACCGCGACCAGCCAGTGGTCCGCGTACCAGCCCGTGACCATGGTCCCCGTGAAAACCTGGATGCGCGGCTGGGCCGCTATCTCCTGGAGCAGGGCCGGCAGCGAATCCTGCGACCCCGAGAAACGCAGATGTCCTCCCAAGGCCGGTTGCTCCTCAAAGAGCAATACCTGCGCCCCCTGGGCCGCGGCGGCCAGGGCCGCGCTGAGCCCTGCTGGCCCCCCGCCCACCACCGCCACCTGGGTGTGCAGGAACTGCTTGGAGAAGCCCCCTCCGTGCGAGTCGGGGTCCACCACGCCCAGGCCAGCGGCCCGGCGGAGGAAATCCTCGTACAGGGGCCACAGCGCGCGCGGCCGCATGAAGGTCTTGTAGTAGAACCCCACCGGCATCAGCGGGCTGAGGTATTTGGTCAGGGAAAGCAGGTCGGTGTCGAGGGAGGGCCAGACATTCTGCGCACTCACCGCCATGCCTTCTTCGACCGGGCGCTGGCAGGCGCGCACATTCGGCTCGTCGCCAATCTGCACCAGGCAGTTGGGGCAGTGACCGGCACCACACAAGAGCCCGCGCGGGCGGTGATATTTAAAGGAACGGCTGAGCACCCCGACCCCGGCGGCAGTCAGCGCCGAAGCAATGGTGTCGCCCGGATGGGCGGGGTAGGTCCGCCCCTCAAAGGAGAACTGGAAGGTGTGATTGCGGTCGATGGCCTCGCCCACTTGCGGCGCGAGGCGTCCGGAAATCTCAGGCGGCACGCTCGCCCTCCCCTTCAATTGCCGGTGGCAGCCAGGTCTTGGTCACCTGGCCGGTGTAGGTGTGGCGCTCGGCCAGGAACCACAGGCCGCAGCCAGCCCGGTGGTACCACCACTCGCTCTGCAAGCCCAGCCGGTTGGACCGCAGGTACAGATAATTTGCCCAGGTCTCGTCGCTGGTGGTCTTAGGGTCCAAGGGGCGGGGATTCACCTCGCCCCCATAGCGAAACTCGCTGGCATTGCGCGGCCCGCAGTTGGGGCAGTTCAGGATCAGCATCATCAGCTCCTAATGTCCAACCGAGGCCGCGCCCTTCTCGCCCACCAGCTGGTTCTCGGCGAAACGGGAAAGCCGGAAGGGGGCGATCAGGTCGGGGGTGCGCCCAGTGGCGATCAAGGCGGCCAGGGTCTTACCGCAGATGGGGGAAGCTTTGAAACCGTAGGTCCCCCAGCCGGTGTCGATGAGGAAACCCTCCACCGGCGTCAAACCCATGATCGGGCTGAAATCCGGAGGCATCTCGCACAAACCCGCCCATTGTCGCAGGACGCGGATCTGACTCAGGCAAGGGAAGAGTTCGAGCAGGTGGCCGGAGATCTCCTCCAAAAAGGAAAGGGAGCCGGCCATCGAATAGGAGGCAAAGGGATCGACGCTGGCACCGGTCACCAATTCGCCCCGGTCGGACTGGCTCACGTACACGTGCAGGCTGCCCGAGACCACCACCGTGTTGAGGAAAGGCTTGAGCGGCTCGGTGACACAGGCCTGTAGCGGAAAAGTGGTCATGGGCAGGGCTATACCGGCCATGGCCGCGATGGTCGAGCCCCAGCCGGCGGTGGCGTTGAGCACCTGCTTGGCCCCGACAAAACCCCGCTTGGTCTGCACCCCCCGCATCCGCCCATCCTCGACCCGGAGTCCGGTCACCTCCGTCTCCTGGTGGATCTGGACCCCGCGCCGATCCGCCTCGCGGGCATACCCCCAGACCACCGCGTCGTGGCGGATAATGCCCCCCGGCGGGTGGAACAGGGCCGCCTGGATGGGGTAGCGGGGATGGTCGCTCAGATCCAGATGCGGGCAAAGGCGGGCAATCTCGTCTGGCCAGATCAGCCGCGAGTTGACGCCCTGGAGTTTGTTGACCTCGGCCCGCCGGCGCATGGTGCGCACCGAGGCGTCGCTGTGGGCCAATGTCAGGTGGCCCCGCTGGCTGAACATCACATTGAAGTCCAGTTTGCAGGCCAGCTGCTCGTAGAGCTTGACACTCTCGTCGTAGAAGCGCACTCCTTCTGGGGTGAGGTAGTTGCTGCGCACGATGGCGGTGTTGCGCCCGCTGCCCCCGGAACCGATGTAGCTCTTGTCCAGCACCGCTACATCGGTGATGCCGTGCTCCTCGGCCAGGTAATAGGCGCAGGCCAAGCCGTGCGCCCCCCCGCCGATAATCACCACCTCGTACTGATCTTTGAGCGGATGGGACCGCCACATCCGGGGCGGCGGCCGGCGGCTGAGGGCCTGGCGGATCAGTTTGATGGACATCGGGCTAGTGGCGCTCCTTCCAGCCCGGCCCGCCGCCAAAGACCCGGTTGGTCCCCACCAGAGGCACCCCGCAGATCATCGAGGCTTCGAGGCTGAGGGCGCGCAGGTCCTCGGGCTCCAGGTCGTGCACATCTGCCTTGCCACAGGACCGGGCCAGGATCTGGATCTCCGAGGTCATGGCTTGAAGAAGATTCGCCACCCGCTCGGCAGCCGCGTCGATCTCCAGGCGCTTCATCAATTCCGGGTCCTGGGTGGTGATGCCCACCGGGCAGCGGCCGGTGTGGCAGTGATGACAGTGATAGGGTGCGGCTCCGATCTTATGGTAGTCTTCCACATAGAGCGGCTTGTTGCAGTTGAGCGCCATCAGCGCCGAGGTACCGATGTACACCGCGTCCGCGCCTAGGGCCATGGCCTTGGCCGCGTCCACCCCGTTGCGGATGCCCCCGGCGATCACCAGCTGCACCTCTCCGTACAGCCCCAGATCCTCCAGCGCGGCGCGCGCCTCACACACCGCCGCCAGGGTGGGAATGCCGGTGTGCTCCTGGCAGATCTCCGCCGAGGCCCCGGTGCCCCCCTCCATGCCGTCTACCACCACCACATCCGCCCCAGCCTTAGCTGCCAGCCGCACATCGTCGAAGACCCGCGTGGCCCCCATCTTGACGAAGATCGGCACCTGCCAATCGGTGGCCTCGCGCAACTCCTCGATCTTGATGATCATGTCGTCGGGACCCAGAAAGTCGGGATGGCGCGCCGGGCTGCGCTGGTCCACCCCCACCGGCAGGTCTCGCTGATGGGCGATGGTGTCCAGCACCTTGGAGCCCAGCAAGAGCCCCCCGGTCCCCGGCTTGGCCCCCTGGCCGATGGTCAGCTCGATGCCGTCGGCCTGCAACAGGTGGCGGATATCGAGGCCGTAGCGGGAAGGCAGCACCTCGTAGATCAGCGCCCGGCTGTGCTCGCGCTCGGCCAGGAGCATGCCCCCGTCTCCGGTGGTGTTGGAGGAGCCGGCGATGCGGGCCCCCTTGGCCAGGGCCACCTTGGCGTTGTAGGAGAGCGCCCCCCAGCTCATCCCGGTGATCATGATCGGGATGTCGAGGGCGATGGGCTTTTTGGCAAAGCGGGTGCCCAGCAGGGTCTTGACCGAGCAGCGCTCCCGGTACCCCTCCAGCGGGATGCGGGTGAGGCTACAGGGGATGAAACTCAGGTCGTCGAAGGTGGCCCAGGTGCGGGGCCGCAGCGTCCCGAAGCCGCGGATGCGGTAGCGGCCCAACTCGGCCTTGACCTGGATGTCCTCGATGACTTCCGGCGGAAAGATGCCGCTGGTGCGCAGCGGCGGCTGAATCTCAACTGGCGGTGGGACAGGGGCTTTGACCGTCTTGGGGCGCGGTGCCACTGCCTGGGACTTTTTTGCCGGAACAGTTTTGGCCGCTGGTTTCTTTTTGGACGCCAGAGCGACTTTGGCCGCTGGTTTCTTCTTGACCGGAGCGGCCTTGGGGGCTGCTTTCATTTTTCGGGCCGGCACCGCTTTGGCGGCCTTCGCTCTCTTGTTCTTTGCCATGCTCACAACGCCTCCCGCCACAGTGCGCGTTCCTGCTTGTTGAAGTTCCACAGCTTGCGCCCGGAGACCACCTTCTTGAAGTCCGGGATCGCCGATTTCTCCGGCAGATGCTCGGCGAGTAATTCAACGAGCACCGCCAGCTCCGCAGTGCTGGGCTCGGAAACCACCGCGTCGTTGCCCAGTTCGCCGATGCTGCCGCCCACATAACAGACCGCCTCGTACATCGAGTCGGCAAAGGCCTCGCCCACATCGCCGCACACCACCAGGGTCCCTTTCTGCGCCATGAAGCCGGCCATGTACCCACAATTGCCCCCGACCAGCACCAGCCCGCCCTTGAGCGAGACCCCCAGCCGGGCCGCGGCATCCCCGTGGATCACCACCGTGCCGCCCCGGATCGAGGCCGCCGCCCCATTGCCGGCATTGCCGCGCACCACCACCCTGCCCTCCATCATCGATTCGGCCAGACCCCAGCCGGCGCTGCCGGCGATCTCCACGGTGGGACCGGCGATCATGCCGGCGCAGAAGTAGCCCACACTGCCGGCAAATTCCAGCTCGACCGGCTGCACGATGCCCACCCCCAGGTTGTGCCGGGCCGCTGGATTTCTGAGCAGGAGGCGGCTTTCGCCCTGGGCGATGAGACTTTTGATGGCCGCGTTGATTTCGCGGGTTGTCTGACCCTGGCAATCTAGCGCTGCCATACCCTCACCTCCCCAGCCTGGGCCTCGCGCACCTCGTACTCCCCCCCGATGGCCGCGCGCAGGGCGATCTCCTCGGTAGCCACCGCCACGAAACGCTCGTTCTGAGCGAAGAGCAGGGGTTTGAAAGCAAAAGGATCTTTGGCAAAACCGAATTCCTCGGGCGTGGTCACTAGATAGCTGAAGGACCCGTCCAGGTCCCGCATCGAGGCCTCCAGGGACTCCCGCAGGCTCATGCCCTCGGCCAGGCGTTCTCCCAGGTACATGCCGATAATCTCCGAGTCGTTCTCTGTATAGAAGTGGACCCCGCGCTGCTCGTAGCGGCGGCGCAGCTTGTGGTAATTGCAGATGTGGCCGTTGTGGACCACCGCCAGATCCGGGTGGCCGTGCGCCCAGAAGGGCTGGGAATGACTCAGGTCGATGCGGGACTCAGTGGACAGGCGGGTGTGGCCGATCCCGTGGGTGCCCACAAAGTCGGAGATGGCGTAGGTGGCTTCCAGGTTCTGGGGCGAGCCGACCTGTTTGATGATCTCTAGTTGACGCCCCATACTCACCACCTCCACCCCGACGCCCACAGTTTCAATGGCGCGCTCCAGGCTCCGGGGGTCTGCTGTAGTATCCACGACCAAGCGCAGGTACTCGGCGGTCTGTTCAGCCCGCAGCACCTGCCTACTCTTCGCGGCCTGCTCGACGACGCGGGCGACGTACGCTTCCGGATGCCCGTCCTCCCCCAACTTGACCCTCAGCACCAATTCCCCCCCTGGCCGGCCCGCGTACAAGGCCACGCCAGCGGAATCGGGCCCGCGGGAACCCAGGGCCTCCAGCATCTGCAGGATGATCCGGCCCACTTCCACCCCCTCACCGCTTCTTTCCAGGTACCCTACGATGCCGCACATATACGATCCGCTCCGCGCCTAGATGCTTACATTTTTGTAGGGGCACTGCCTCAGATGGCCGCATCCCCGGTTTCGCCGGTGCGGATGCGCACCACCTCCTCGACCGGCAGCACAAAGATCTTGCCGTCGCCGATGGCGCCGCTGTAGGCAGCTTCCACAACCGCCCCGATGGCCCGCTCGAGCAAGGCTTCGCTCACCACCACCTCTATATTTGAGCTTGGGGGTGAAGTCGATCTGGTATTCGGCCCCTCGGTAGACTTCCTTGTGCCCCTTTTGGCGGCCGAAACCCTTCACTTCGCTGACCGTCATGCCCACCATCCCCAATTTACCCAGTGCCTCTTTAACTTGATCCAGAGCGCTGGGGCGCACGATGCACTTGAGCAGCTTCATCGGGGCTTTCCTCCGGATTAAAAACAGTCGGCCTGTAGCGGCGGATGGATTAATATAAACGCACTTTTTCTCTTGGCAAGCGAGGGGCGGTTGATCACCCAGGCAGGACGCACTGGTACGCGGCCAGGGCGTTTTTCCAGAGGAACTGCTCCAGGGCCGCGCCTCCCTTGGCGGCAAAATAGGCCGTGGCCACCGCCTGCACTTGGGCATACTGGGCGGCCCGCTCGCAGACCGGCCAGTTGCTGCCGTAGATCAGGCGCTCCGGGCCAAAGACCGCCCACAACACGTCCAATACCGGGAGATAGAATTCCGGGTCGGCTGGGGCCGGCTGCACCTGGCTCAGTTCCGCCATGCCCGAGACCTTGCAATAGACCGCAGGCTGCGCTGCGACCGCCTGCATCTGCTCCACCCAGTGCGGGTCGGGCGCCTGGCCGTCGATGGGCACACTGCCCACATGGTTGATGACGATGCGCAGTTCCGGCAATCGCTCGGCCAGCCGGGCCACCTCGCCGAGGTGCTCGTACCCCATGATCACGTCGAGTTCCAGATCCTTTTTTGCCAGCAACTCCATATCGGCCAGGAAGGCCCCTTGATCCATGCCCTGCCGGAACCCCACCCGGATGCCCCGGAAGAGCGGGTTGGCGGCAAAGCGCTCCAACTGGCCGGCAAAGGACGCAGTGCCTGGGTCCAGATGCCCCACCAGCCCCAGGATGAAGGGGTCGGCGGCGGCCAGGTCCAACACCCACTGGTTGTCCTCCAGCCAGGCGCTGGCCTCCACCACTACCGTGCCGCTGACACCCTCTGGCTGGGCCAGGGCCTGGAAGTGTTCGGGCAATACCCGCCGGTACAACCAATCCTCCTCGGGAGAAGGCCAGGGCACGCCCTGAGGGCGGGAGGGATCGTAGAAATGGGTGTGGGTGTCGATGATCATGGTCAGCTCTGCATCCGCTCAGCCCGGCGCCACTGTGTAGCGGGCCACTGCTTCCTCGTCCAGTTCCACGCCCAATCCGGGCGCTTCGCCCACCAGGGCGTACCCTTGCTGCACCAGGGGCCGGGCCAACAGGCTGTGCTCGTGTACAAAATTCCCGCACAAATCGCTGCCCAGGGTGCAGTTGGGCGCCGCCGCCGAGGCCTGCAGGCGGAAGGCGTCGAAGATCCCCAAGTCCACGTTGGAGGCCTGCCAGACCGGGATACCGGCGCTCTCGGCGATGCGCGCCATGTCGAGGAAACCCCAGTCCGAGGGCGCCACGTTGATGGCGTCCACGGCTTCGGCATTGATGGCTTTGATCACCTGCCCGGGGTTCTGCAGATGCGGGGCGATCAGGATTTCGGTGGCCTCCTTGAGCCGGCGGTACTCCTCCCAACTAGTCTTCGGAAAGGGGTCCTCAAAGATCAACTGCGCCCCGTAACTCTCCAGCTGGCGGGCCAGCACCAGGCTGTTCTCCAGGGTATGGAAACGCTCGTTGGGATCGAGGACAATCCGCAGGGCCGGGGCCACCTCGTGGATGGCGTGTACCCTGTCGACCACATTGTTGTCCTCCCACCGGCATTTGATCTTGATGCCGTGGAAGCCAAGTTCCACCGCCCTTTTCGCCGCCGCCCCCGAGGCCTCGGGTCCCATACGCGAGATCCAGTAATCGACCAGCACCTTCTCCTGTAACTTGCCCCCGAAAAGGCGACACAGGGGCCAGCCCAGCGCCTTGGCCATCAGGTCCAGCAGGGCAATCTCGTACCCGCCCCCACCCAAGCGGCGCGGCTCGAAGTGGAGCGGGTCTTTACCGATCAGGTCGGGCGGCTGGTCTTCCCGCTCGCCGAAATAGGGGCCGCTCATGCCGATGCCCACCAGCCCCTCGTCGGTGTGGAGGCGCAGCACATCCTGCCGGCGCTCGCTGATGGGAGCGGGATAACTGGGGGTGTAGATCTCCATTTCGGGGGGTGAAAGGATGCCCGGAAGAAAAGGCACACAGACCACGGTGCGTTCGAGACGGGTGATTTTCAAGGTTCCCTCCTAGTGTTGCGCCACGTTAGTTTTGACAAGCGCGACCGTGCGGCGTGGAGATGACCCCAGAGGCCTTTACTGGGGAGAGGTGCCGGGAAGGGCCTGGGGGCAGGGTGAGCCGTCGGTGGCAGGCCCGGGCATCGGGAAAGGCCGGAGTGGGTCATTCCACGACGACACCTCAACATCAATGTGATGAACTCCTAGTCCAGTTTGCCGGCTGCCCGCAGGGCGGCCCCGTAGGTTTCCAGGTCTGCCTTTTCCTGGGGGGTGATGGCGAGGCTGCCGGCCAGGGCCGCGCTGAGCTGGCGGAAAATCTCCACATCCCGCAGCCCCATAATGGTCAGGTTCACCGCCGGGTGGCTGAGCACATAGCGGTAAAACTGCTCGCGGGGCGGTATCCCGGCTTCCTCGAAGAGTTTGGTGTTGCGCGAGGCGTTCATAATCACCACCCCGGTGTCCTGCTTTTGCGCCTCGGGAAGGACGGTCTGCTCGGGCTCCTTCATGGCGCAATTGTACCAGCAGAGCACGGTGTCGAAAAGCCCGGTGGCCACTGCCGCCTGGATCTGCACCCAGTCGTGCCCGGTGACCCCTACAAAGCGCACCAGCCCCTCCTGCCTGGCCTTTGCCACCGTCTCCATGGCCCCACCGGGCCCCAGGGCCTTTTCGCGCTCCTCCTGGGTGTTGAGATGGTGGATCTGCCAGATATCCAAATAATCGGTCTGCAAAAGCCGCAACGAGGTCTCCAGATCCTGCCTTGCCCCGGCCGCGTCGCGCTGGCCGGTCTTGGTGGCCAGCACCAGCTGATGGCGCCGGCCCTGGATGGCCCGGCCGATCACCTCCTCGTCCTGCCCGTCTCGGTACGCCCGTGCCGTGTCCACATAGGTGACCCCGCAATCCAGCGCCGCGCTATACCCTTCAGGGGTTTCGCAGTACGCCCCGCCGATGCCCAGCCGGGTGACCCTGAGTCCGGTGCGGCCCAAAACAGTCTGTGGCAACTCGCCCGCCATCTGTGCCTCCTCTGTGGTTTTCAGGGGAGAAGTATAAGTATTGCCCTCCCGCACGGCCAACAAGGTGTGCGGGTTGTAATTCTTGCCTATTTTAAGGCATCCACCCTGCCCAGGAGCCGCCGGCAATGCCCGAAACCCTCTACCTGATCGACGCCTTTGCCCAGATCTTCCGGGCCTACTACGCCATCCGCACCCCCATGCACAGCCCGGCCACCGGCGAACCCACCCAGGCGGTCTTTGGCTTCACCGGCATGTTGCTCAAATTATGCTCCCAATTCCACCCCCACTACGCGGTGGTGGCCATGGACAGCCCGGGCAAAACCTTCCGCGACGAACTCTACCCTCAGTACAAGGCCACCCGCCGCGAGACCCCGGAAGACCTGATCTCCCAGGTGCCCCGCGTCCTGCAGGTGGTGGAAGGATTCGGCCTGCCGATCATCGGCCAGCCCGGCCTGGAGGCCGACGACATCATCGCCACCCTCACCCAGCGGGTGCTGGACGATCCCGCCCTGGCCCACCTCCACATCCGCATCGTCTCCAAGGACAAAGACCTGGAACAATTGCTGGGCGACCGGGTCAGTCTCTTCGACATCCACACCGACACCACCACCGATGTCCAGGCCCTGATGGACAACAAGGGCATCACCCCGGAACAGGTGATCGACCTCTTGACCCTGATGGGCGACACCTCGGACAATGTGCCCGGAGTGGAGGGCATCGGCCCCAAGACCGCCGCCCAACTCATCCAGCAATACGGCTCCCTAGACGGCCTCTTGGCCAACCTCGATCAGATCAAAGGCAAACGCCGCGAGAATCTCGAGAAGGCGCTCGGCACCATCCCCCTCTCGCGCACCCTGGTCACGCTCAAACGCGACGCCGGCTTCCCCTTTACCCTCGAGGACGCCCGCCTCAGGCCCCCGGATCTGGCCCACCTACTGCCTCTCTTTCAACAACTGGGCTTCAACCGCTTCCGCGACGAAGTGCAGCGCCTGGCCCCGCCCTCGGCCGCCGCGCCGGCCCAGCAGGGAGACCTCTTCTTTTCCGCCCCACCCAACACCTCGGCCCGCATCGCCGTGGAGGGCGACTACGAGGCCATAACCACCATAGAGCAGCTCCAGGCCTTGGCCGCCACCCTGGCCGCCCAGCCGCTGATCAGCGTCGACACGGAGACCACTGGCCTGGAACGAGAGGCCCTGCTTTGCGGCCTGAGTTTTGCCTGGGAAGAGGGCAAGGGGGTCTATGTCCCCCTGCGCTCGCCTGAACCCAAAGCGCATCTCTCCCCCGCCCAGGTGCTCGAAGTACTAGGCCCGCTGCTGGCCGACCCTTCGCTGCCCAAATGCGGCCACAACCTCAAATTCGACACCGGGGCGCTGCTCAACGCTGGAGTGCAACTGCATGGGGTGGTCTGCGACTCCCTGCTGGCCAGCATGCTCATCGACCCCTCCCAGGCCGGCCACAAGCTGGATCAACTGGCGCTGCTCCACTTCAACCACCAGATGATCCCCATCGGCGAACTGATCGGCGAGGGCGGCAGCATGGACCAGGTGCCTCTGGGCCAGATCGCCGTGTACGCCGCCGAGGACGCGGACCTGTCCCTGCGCCTGTGCCGGCGCTTTTTGCCCAAACTGGATGAACTGGGGATGGGAGCACTGATGCGCCAGGTGGAAGCCCCTCTGTGCGTGGTGCTCGCCCGCATGGAGGCTCAGGGCATCCTCTGCGACCCAGAAGAGCTGCGGCGACAGGGCGCGATCCTAGGCCAGCGGGTGGAGGAGTTGCGGCGTCAGGTCTGGGAACTGGCCGGGGAGGAGTTCCAGCTCGAATCCACCCAGCAACTGGCCGAGATGCTCTTTAAAAAACTGGGTTTCCCCCCGGGCAAACGCACCAAGACCGGGTATTCCACTGACATCACCGTGCTAGAGAAGCTGGCCGCCCGCGAGGACCGCAGTGAAGCGCGCAGCGGCTTGCCCCGGCTGATCATCGAATACCGGCAACTGACCAAGCTGATCAGCACCTATCTGGGCAACCTCGAGGCGGCCATCTCGCCCCGCGACCACCGCATCCACACCACCTTCCACCAGTTGGTCACCGCCACCGGCCGGCTGGCTTCCCACAACCCCAATCTCCAGAACATCCCGGTGCGCACCGAGGTGGGTCGCCAGATTCGGCGGGCCTTTGTCGCCCCCCCCGGCCAGTTGCTCATCTGCGCCGACTACTCTCAGATCGAGATCCGCCTGCTGGCCCATCTTAGCGAGGACCCGGCCCTCATCGAGGCCTTTGTCCAGGACCAGGACATCCACGCCGCCGTGGCCGCTCAGGTCTTCGGCGTGCCCCTGGCCGAGGTGACCCGCCCCCTGCGCGACCAGGCCAAGACCATCAACTTCGGCATCATCTACGGGGTCACCGCCTTTGGCCTGGCCCAGCGGGTGGAAGGCATGAACGTGGCGGGGGCCACCGCGCTGATCGCCGACTACAAGCGCCGCTTCCCCGGGATCGATACCTTCCTGCAGGAGTGTGTGCGGCAAGCCCTCGACCAGGGTTATGTCGCCACCCTGATGGGCCGGCGCCGGGCCATTCCCGAATTGCGCGAGCGCGACCACAACCTGCGCAGCCTGGGCGAAAGGCTGGCCATCAATTCGGTGGTCCAGGGCAGCGCCGCCGACCTGATCAAGGCGGCCATGGTGCGGGTACAGGATCGCATCGACCGGGAGGGGTTGCCACTCAAACTACTTTTGCAGATCCACGACGAACTGGTCTTCGAGGCCCCCGCCGATCAGGCCCCGGCCCTGGCCGAGCTGATCTGCCGCGAGATGGAAGCAGCCATGACCCTGAAGGTGCCCCTGCGCGCCGAAGCAGGCATCGGCCCGGACTGGATGTCGGCCAAATAAACCTACCTGCACCCAAACGGGTGCTGATCGTCGACGACTCCCCCCTCTCCCGCAAGACCATCGCCGCTATCCTGCAGCAGTTGGGCTGCGAGGTATTGGAGGCCGGCGACGGCCCTCAGGCCCTCGAACTGGAGCAGCAGTCCCAGGCGGGCGGTGGCATAGTAAACCAGCGCCAGGGCGCAGGTCTGCAGGAGTTGGGGGGCCCATTCCCTCATAAATTATCTGGTTGCGGCCGGCGCTCCAACTGGTCGAGAACCTCTTTCACCCGTTCCATCTCGGCCTCCACCTCGTCCAGCAGCGCGCCGATTTCTTCCATCACCCCGGCGATCCCCAGTTCCTCCACTTGCTGGCACAACCCCGCCAGCCGCCCGGCTCCCAGTTCTCGGCTGGCGCCCTTAAGCGCGTGGGCCTCCCTCTTGACCCGCTCCGCTTCCCCGGCCGCCGCTGCTTGGCGCAACGCCCTCAGCCGCCGGCCCCCGTCCTCGGCAAAGACCTGCACAAACTCGGCCAAAGACAGGTGCCCCTCTCTTTCCCACTCCTGCAAGTTGGCCAGCACGACAGGGTCGAGCACGGCACCTGCCGCCGTCGCGGTATTTTTTTCGGGGAGCACGGCGGACTGGCGGCCGGAAAGGGCCGCCAGGGCCGCCAGGAGTTGAGCCCGATTGATGGGTTTGGCCAGGTACCCGTCCATGCCGGCGTCCAGGCAGCGCTGGCGATCTTCCGGGGCCGTGCGGGCGCTCAGCCCGATGATGGGCAGGTGGCCGCCTCGTGCCCCTTCCAGCCGACGGATCGGCCGGGTGGTCTCGTAGCCATCGAGTTCCGGCATCTGCACATCCATCAGCACCGCGTCGAACACCTCGGCGGCGATGCGCTCCAGAGCCAGGCGTCCGTCAGCAGCCACCTCCACCCGGTGTCCGGCTTGCTGCAGATACCCCCTGGCCACCAGTTGGTTGAAGGGGTTGTCTTCGACTACCAGGAGCCGCAGCGGTGCAGCGGGGAGGACCGATGGCTTCACCGGTGCCTGGACGGGCACCGCCTTGGCTGCGGGCGCTAGTTGCCGCTGGTGCCGACCAAAACAGGCGGTGAAATAGAACACACTGCCCTTGCCTACCTCACTCTCCACCCAGATCCGCCCACCCATCATTTTGACTAGGCGGGAGGCAATACTCAAGCCCAGGCCGGTGCCCCCGAACCGGCGGGTGGTCGAACCATCGGCCTGCACGAAGGCGGCGAAGATCCGTTCCTGCTTGTCGGCCTCGATGCCTATACCGGTGTCCCGCACCTGGAAACGCAGGCGGACCTGGTCCTCGGTCCGCGCCTCCACCTCCACTACCAGCACCACCTCGCCCCGTGCGGTGAACTTGATGGCGTTGCTGACCAGATTGATGAGCACCTGGCGCAGCCGCACCGAATCCCCCACCAGACCCTCCGGCACCTCGGGCTGGATCCGCAGCTCCAGCTCCAGGCCCTTCGGAGAGCCCGCACCCCCAGAGTCTGCATCACCTGCCCCACCACCGGGCGCAGGGCAAAGTCGATCTGCGCCAGCTCCAGATGGCCGGCCTCGATCTTGGAGAAATCCAGGATGTCGTCGATGATATCCAGCAGGCCGGTGGCCGAGACCTGGACCATCCCGAGAAACTCACGCTGCACCGGATGTAGCTCGGTGTCCCCCAGCAACTCGCCCATGCCGATGACCGCATTCATCGGGGTGCGGATTTCGTGGCTCATGTTGGCCAGAAATTCGCTCTTGCCCCGGTTGGCCGCCTCGGCCTGGTGGCGCTGGGTGACATCGCGGAGCACGCCGGTGTAGAGCCGCCGGCCCCCGAGGTTGAACTCCGCGGCGGCCATGTCCATGGGGAAGATGCTGCCGTCCTGGCGCCGGCCCCAGACCTGGCGGCTGGTGCCCACCACCCGCTTGACCGCCAGGCGCATGAAGCGGGCGGCGTACCCCGACCGGCCGCTGCGGTAGCTTTCTGGCATCAGGATG
>SICG01000014.1 GCA_009691525.1 Candidatus Latescibacterota bacterium
CATAGATGTCGGTCCCTGCTCAGGCCTCGTTGATCCCGTGGCATTTCTTGTATTTCTTGCCGCTGCCGCAGGGGCAGGGATCGTTGCGTCCCACCTTGGGCCCCACGCGAATGGGCTCGCGGGGGGCGGGCGGAGCCTCGGGGGCACCGCCCGCCGAAGTGGTGAGCCGCTGCCGCTCCTGGGGCATGGCCTGGCCGGGGATGTAGGCCTCGGGTGAAGGTGCCTGTCCCGCAGCGGCCGGGCTGTCCTGGGCCGGACTGAAACCCATGTTGGTGGCCTCGGTGTGGATGAGGCGGAGGCGCCGCTGTGGCCCCATGCGTTCGGAGGGCAGGGTCTGGCGGCCCGGTTCGCTGCCCAGGCGCAGCCGAAACAGGTTGCGCAAGGTCTCCTGCTGGATGCGTTCGATCAGGCTTCCGAACAGGTCGAAGGCGCCTTTCTTGTATTCGATAAGGGGGTTCTTGCCGCCCACGCCCACAAAGCCGATCCCCTCTTTCAGTTCGTCCATCTCGTAGAGGTGTTCCTGCCAGCAGGTGTCGATGGTGTGTAATAAAATCGCCTTCTCGATCTGGCGGAAGGTCTCCTCTCCCACCATCTCCACCCGGTGGTGGTAGGATTCGGTCACCGTCTGCAGCAGACGCTGGCGTACGTCCTCGAGTTTGATGCTGGTCCGCTCCTCCACCGCAACCGGCAGGCCGGTGAAAAAGGTGCTGCCCAGCTGGAGGTGTAATTCCTCCCAGAGCCAGGCTTCGGGGGGGGTCTGCTCGTCGAGGTGGGCGGCCAGCAGTCCGTCGAGGCATTCGGCGATCAGTTCCTCCACCTGGTCGCGCACCGTGTCGCGTTCCAGCACGTCGTGGCGGCGGTTGTAGATCACCTGGCGCTGCTGGTTCATCACATCGTCGTATTCGAGCAGGTGCTTGCGCATGTCGAAGTTGCGCGCCTCCACCTTCTTCTGGGCCCGCTCGATGGAACGGGTGACCATCGGGTGCTCGATGACCTCGCCCTCCTCAGCGCCCAGCCGGTCCATGATGGCGGCGATGCGCTCGGAGCCGAAGAGGCGCATCAGGTCGTCCTCGAGAGAAAGGAAGAAACGCGAGGCGCCCGGATCTCCCTGGCGGCCGGCGCGCCCGCGCAGCTGGCGGTCGATGCGGCGCGCTTCGTGGCGCTCGGTGCCGATTACCTGCAGGCCGCCTGGTTCCTCGATGAGGGTCTGGCGCAGGGTCTTTCCCGAGGGCAGGCGTCCGTCCAGCGGGAGGGCAGAGGTGACGATCTGGCGGTCGACCCTAACCACCTCGGGGTCGAGTTTGATGTCGGTGCCACGGCCGGCCATGTTGGTGGCGATGGTCACCGCCCCGGTCTGGCCGGCCTGGGCGACCACCTGGGCCTCGCGCTCGTGGTAGCGGGCGTTGAGCAGCTGGTGTTTGATGCCCCGGCTGGTGAGCAGGCGGCTGAGTAACTCCGAGGTCTCCACCGAGATGGTGCCCACCAGCACCGGCAGGCCCAGCCCGTGCAGGCGGGCGATCTCTTCGATGATGGCGTTGTATTTTTCTTTCTTGGTGCGAAAAATCTGGTCGTCGTGGTCCATACGCCGCACCGGCCGGTTGGTGGGCACCACCATCACGTCGAGCTTGTAGATCTCGTACAACTCGTGGGCCTCGGTCTCGGCGGTGCCGGTCATGCCGGCCAGCCGGCGGTACATACGAAAGAGGTTCTGCAGGGTGATGGTGGCGATGGTCTGGGTCTCCTGCTCGACCTTGACCCCTTCCTTGGCCTCCAGGGCCTGGTGTAATCCGTCGGAGAAGCGCCGGCCCGGCTGGGGCCTGCCGGTCGACTCATCGATGATGACCACCTTGTGGTCATCGGTGACCATGTACTGCACGTCCTTCTCGAAGAGGGTGTAGGCCTTCATCAGCTGGTTGATGTTGTGCACCGCCTCGCTCTTGAGGGCGTGCTCGCGGTAGGCCGCTTCCTCCTTGAGGCGCCGCTCTTCCTCGCTCAGGGAGGTGTCGCGCTGAAGCTGGTGGATCTGCAGGCTCAGATCGGGCAGGATGAAGACGCTCTGTTCGTCGGGAGAGAGCAGGTCGCGGCCCTTATCGGTCAAGTCGATGGTGTTCTGCCGCTCGTCGACGGCAAAGTAGAGGGCTTCGTCGATTTCGCTGAGGCGCTTGTCGCGCATATAGTCGGACTCGACCCGCGAGATCTGCCGCTTGATCCCTTCTTCTTGCAATAATTTCATCAGCCGGCGATTCTTGGGGCTGCCGCGCATGACCTTGAGCAATTCGACGCCGATCTCGTATTCGTCGCCCCCTTCCTGGCGCTTCTTTTCCGCCTCGGCCAGCAGCTTGTTGGCCAGCGAGGTCTGGGCGCGCAGCAGCTTTTCGACCAGGGGCCGCAACTCGAGGTAGCGGTTGGTCGACTCGGGCACCGGGCCGGAGATGATCAGCGGCGTGCGGGCGTCGTCGATCAGGTTGCTGTCGGCCTCGTCGACGATGGCGTAGTTGAAGCCGCGCTGCATGATGTCCTCGCGGCGGGTGGCCATGTTGTCGTAGAGGTAGTCGAAACCGACCTGGTCCTTGGTGGCATAGACGATGTCGGCGGCGTAGGCCTGCTGGTGGGAGGCATCCTGCCAGACGAATTCCTGGGGCGCGCCTTCGGCGGCCAGCAGCAGATAGGCCTCGGCACCGCCGGTCTGGCGGGCGTCCTGGATTACACCTACCGACAGGCCCAGGACATGGTAGACCGGCCCCATCCACATGGCGTCGCGTTTGGCCAGGTAGTTGTTGTGGGTGATCAGGTGTACCCCGTGGCCGGGCAGGGCGTTGAGGTACAGGGGCATGGTGGCCACCAGGGTCTTGCCCTCGCCGGTGGCCATCTCGGCGATCTTGCCCTGATGCAGGACCAGGGCGCCGAAACACTGCACGTCGTAGGGGACCATATCCCAGGTGGCGGTGCCACCCACCGTCTCCCAGGAGCGGCCCACCAGGTAGCGGCAGGCCGTCTTGACCAGGGCAAAGGCCTGGGGGGCGATTTCGTCGAGGGTCAACCCTTCGAGGCGGCGGATCTCCTTGTCCAGCTCGTCCAACTCGTCGTTGAGGCGGGGGCGTTCATCGGCATCGAGGTCGCCGCGCAACTCCTCCTCCAGTTCGCGCACCCTGGCGGTGGCCTCGCCGGTGCGTTCGGCCAGCAGGGCGCGCAACGCGCGGGTCTTGTCCTGCAGTTGTTCGGGGGTGAAGGAGGCGTATTCCTCGGCGTAGCGGTTGATCGCCTCCAACACCGGGGCAGCGGCTTTAAACTGGCGCTCCGCCTGGGAGCCGAAGAGTTTGCTGAGCAAGGTGCCGAACATGGTCTGTCCTCTGCGTCAAAATAAATTCAGTAGCCCTGCGCCAGCCGCTGGGCCAGGAAGGGGGGCAGGCCGGCGCTAAGGATCTTGGCCTGCGCCTTTTGGAGATCATAGTCGCTGCGCACAAATTCCAGGGTGTTGTCCCCCTGGTCCCAGACCAGGAAGCAGGCCCGCCAGTTCCCGTCCCGCGGCTGGCCCACGCTGCCTGCATTGACCAGGTAGCGCTCCCCCGGCCGCAGGCCGATGACGTCCTCGGTAGAAAGCAGGCCGCCAGCGGTGCAGGCCAGGGGCTGGTGGGAGTGGCCGATGAAACACAGCCGCGCCGAGGTGGCCTCCAGGGCCGTGCACGCCTCTGGGGCGTTTAACACATAGCCCCAGCCACCCGGATTTGCGGGGTGGGCGTGTACATAGAGCGTGTCGCCTTCGGTTGCACTCAGGGGCAGACCGGCCAGGTACTGGCGCTGCTCGGGCCGGAGCTGGGCGGCGGTCCATTCCACCGCCTGGCGCGCCCAGGGATTAAAGTATTCCAGATCGCCCAGGCCGGCTACTGCCTGGTCGTGGTTGCCCATCACACAAAAAGCCATGCCCTGCCTGACCTGCTCCAGGCAGGCCTGCGGATCGGCCCCGTACCCGACGATGTCGCCCAGGCAAACCCAGCGCTCCACCCCCCGCTCCTGCCCGGCGCGGCGCACCGCTTCGAGGGCTTCGAGGTTGGCGTGGATGTCCGAGAGCACGGCGAGGCGCATGGCCCCGCCTCAGAGCGGCAGGCCGCGCTGGCGGGTGATGGCATCCAGAACGCCGTTGACGAAGACGTAGGCTTTGGCGCTGCTGTAGGTCTTGGCCAGTTCGATGGCCTCGTCCATGGCGACGCGGGCCGGGATGCCGCAGTGGATGATCTCGGCCAGGGCTAGGCGCAGAATGATGCCGTCGATGCGGGCGATGCGGTCCTGGCGCCAGTGGCTGGCCGCCGCGTCGATGAACTGGTCCAGTTCGCCGCCATGCTGGCCGACGGTGTCCACCAGTTGGGCGGCGAACTCCAGCGTCGGGGCCGAAAGACCAGCCTCTGCGCCCAATTCTCGCAAGGCGCGCTGGCCGTCGCCCGGCGAACTGGCCGCCCAGTAGAGGGCCTGCAGCGCCAGTTGGCGGGCCCCGTGCCGGTTGTCGGGCAGTACCGGGTCCGGGAGTTCGGGCAGGGTGCCGGGGTTTTCGGTGCCGGTCATTTCAGTCCGGCCATCAGTCCGGCCATCTCGATGGCGTTGAGGGCCGCGTCCCAGCCGCGGTTGCCGGCCCGGCCCCCGGCCCGCTCGATGGCCTGTTCCAGGTCGTCGGTGGTGATTACCCCAAAGGTCACCGGGGTGCCGCTGTCCAGGCCCACCTTGGCGATGCCCTTGGCAGTCTCGCTGGCGACAAAGTCGAAGTGCGGGGTGTTGGTGCGGATGATGGCCCCCAGGCAGATGACCACGTCGAAGCGGCGGGTGGCCGTCAGCTTCTGGGCGGCGATGGGCAGCTCAAAGGACCCGGGCACCCAGGCTACCTCGATGTCGCCATCGTCGGCCCCGTGGCGGCGCAAGCAGTCCAATGCCCCTTCCAGGAGCTGGGCGGTGATCAGGCTGTTGAAGCGGGCCACGGCGATGCCGAATTTGCGGCCCTGGGCGTCGAGGTTGCCTTCGTACACTTTTGGGGGCATCTCAGTTTTCTCCTCCGCTGGCCGGCACCTGGTGGTCCTCGGTCAGCAGGGTATGGTGGCCCATCCGGTCGCGCTTGGTGCGCAGGTAACGGATATTGTGGGGGTTGGGCAAGGAGGCGATGGACACCTGTTCGACCACGGTGATCCCGTACCCTTCCAGGCCCACCCGTTTCTTGGGGTTGTTGGTCAGGAAACGCACCCGGCGCAGGCCCAAATCGTAGAGCACCTGGGCGCCGATGCCGTAGTCGCGCGCGTCCATGGGCAGACCCAGGGCGTGGTTGGCCTCGATGGTGTCCAGCCCCTGGTCGCGCTGCAGCTGATAGGCCTTGAGCTTGTGGAAGAGGCCGATGCCGCGGCCCTCGTGGTGCTGGATGTAGACGATCACCCCCCGTCCCTCGGCGGCGATCATCTCAAAAGAGCGGTGGAGCTGCTCGCCGCAGTCGCACAGGAAGGAGCCCAGTGCGTCGCCGGTGAGACAGCCCGAGTGCATGCGCACCAGGGTGTCGTGCTCGCCGTCCAGCTCGCCCAAGGTCAGGGCCAGGTAGGGATTGTTGTCTACCAGGCTGCGGTAGGCGTACACCGTGAACTCCCCGTACTGGGTGGGCATGGGGGCCCTGGCTTCGAGCAGGATCAGCTTTTCGGTGCGCCGGCGGTGGGCGATCAGGTCCTTGATGGTGGCGATCTTGAAGCCGTGCTGGTGGGCGAAGTCCAACAGGTAGGGGGTGGAAGCCACCTCTCCCTGTTCGTCGAGCATGGCGGCGATCAGGGCCACCGGCTGGAAGCCGGCCAGCTGGGCCAGGTCCACGGCCGCCTCGGTGTGGCCGGCCCGCCTGAGCACCCCGCCGGGCTGGGCCTGCAGGGGGGTGAGGTGGCCGGGTTGGACAAAGTCCGCGGGCCGGCTGAGCGGATCGGCCAGCTTGCGGATGGTCAGGGCCCGATCGTGGGCCGAGATGCCCGAGCCGCTGGCCAGAGAGGCGTTGACGCTCATCACCATCGAGGCGCCCCGCGGTCCCTCGCTGCCAGGCACCATCAGTCCCAGGCCCAGCTGGTCAAGGCGGTCCTTGCTGGCGGCCACGTGTAACGAGGAGCCGGTGTGGCGCACGATGAAATTGAGGGCCTCGGAACTGACCAGCTCGGCCACCATCATCAACTCGCCCTCGCCTACCATCTCGGTGCCGTCCACGTCGAGGGCGCGTTCGTCCACCAGCACCACCATGCGGCCCTGCTGGAGGTCGGTGATAATCTCTTCGATAGTATTGAAGTCAGACATAATTGAGAGGGGCGGATTGTCGCCCGCCCCTTTTTAGAGCTCAACAGGCTCAGTACCCCATGTCGCGCATTTTTTCCAGCGTAAGTCCCGAAGTGCTGGCCGGGTCCCCGGCGCGCAGCAGGCGCTCCACGTAGCGGGCGATCACATCCACTTCGAGATTGACCGCATCGCCGCGCCGCCGTCTGCCGAGCGTGGTATGATCAAATGTATGGGGTATGATGGCCGCGGTAAAGCCCCGGTCCTCCACCTGGGCCACGGTCAGACTGATGCCGTCGATGGCGATGGAACCCTTGAAGGCGATATAGCGCAGCAACTCGGCCGGGGGCTCCACCCGCAGCAGCCACTGGCGGTGGCGCTCTTCCAGCCCGCTGATGCGGCCCACCCCGTCGACATGGCCCAGCACCAGGTGTCCGCCCAGGCGGTCCTGCAATCTGACCGATCGCTCGAGATTGACCGGATCACCGGGCCGCAGCGCCCCCAGGGTGGTGCGTTGCAGGGTCTCCTCCACCGACTCGACGGCGAAGTAGTCGGTCCCGATTTCGACGGCGGTCTGGCAGGCGCCGGCGATGTTGATGCTGTCCCCCAGCCGGCTCCCTTCCAGAATCAGCCGGGCGCTGATTTCTAGGCGCTGGAAATTCCCCTGCCTCTGGAGCCGGCGCACCGCGCCCACTTC
This sequence comes from Candidatus Latescibacterota bacterium, assembly GCA_009691525.1. GTDB lineage: Bacteria > Latescibacterota > UBA2968 > UBA8231 > UBA8231 > SICG01. Next base: position 6,968 of record SICG01000014.1, read on the forward strand.
TTCGATCAGTCCGGTGAACACGGGTACTTGACCTCGGCGGTGTAGAGGAGATCAGGGCCCAGGCGGCGCAGGGCCACCTGTTCCAGGCGCAGGGCGTCGGCCAGCCGACGAATGCCCAGATCGCCGACAGCGGGAACCCCCTCGCCGATGAGGCAGGGGGCCACGAAAATGCGCAGCTGGTCCACGACCTGGGCGCGCAGGGCCGCGGCGGCCAGTTGGCCGCCGCCTTCGAGCAGGATGCTGGTCAGGCCCTCGCTGCCGGCCCGTTCTATGACCTGGCGCAGGTCGAGCTGCCCTCGCCGGGCGGGAAAGGTCCACACCTGCACGCCCTGGGCCTCAAAGGCGCGGCGGGTTTTTGCCGGGGCCGACTGGGCGGTGATCAACACGGCACCGGGCCGCTGGAAGATACGCGCGGTGAGGGGCACCCGCAGCCGGCCATCCACCACCAGGGGGCGGGGCGAGCGGCCGCGCACCAGGCGCACGTCGAGCTGGGGATCGTCGGCCAGCATTGTGCCGGCTCCCACCATCACCGCGTCGGTCCAACTGCGCCAGCGGTGGACCAGGACGCGGGATTGCTCGCCGCTGATCCAGCGAGTGTAGCCTTCGGCAGTGGCGATGCGGCCATCCAGGCTCTGGGCCAGCTTGAGGATCACCAGGGGCCGGCCGGTGCGGCGATGTTTGAGGTAGGCGGCGTTTTGGCGCTCGGCCTCTTCCCGCCCTAAGCCCACCTCCACCTGGAGGCCGGCGGCCCGCAGTTGGGCGAGGCCTTTGCCCTGCACCCGGGGGTCGGGGTCTTCTAGGGCGCAGACCACCCGTTGGATGCCGGCGCGCAGGACGGCCTCGGTGCAGGGCGGGGTGCGGCCCTGATGGGAGCAGGGCTCCAGGGTTACGTAGAGGGTGGCACCCCGGCTGTGTTTGCCGGCAGCGGCAAAGGCATGGACCTCGGCGTGGGGCCCGCCCACCTGTAAGTGAGCGCCCTCGCCCACCACCTTGCCCTGGCGCACCACTAGCGCGCCCACCAGCGGGTTGGGGCTGACCTTGCCGCGTCCCTTCAGCGCCAGGCGCAGGGCGCGGCGCATGTGCGCGAGATCCTGGTCCATTGTGCCGAATCTGCCTCGGAGGTGGGGCATCCACGGAGGCATGCCCCTACGGTTTTATTTGAACCACCAGCGCCCCGCAGTGCGCCCCTACGGTTTTATTTGAATGACCAGCTGCACGGTCCCCACATTGTCGAGGCGGTCCCAGACTTGCACGGCGATGACGTGTTCGCCGGGGGCCAGGCCCTCTACCGAGAAGCGGGCGTATTCCTCCTGGCCGTCGAAGAGCCCGTCCTCCGGGCTCAGTTGCTGGGCCTGGTCGCCGTAGTCAACGGTGTACTGGGCGCGCTGGAGGGGGCTGATGCGGTCGGTGCAGCGCAGCCTTAGGCGCAGCGGCTCGCCCTTTTCTACTTCCAGCGCCAGATCGGGCGGTGAGTTGTCGATGAGAAAAGGGGCGCTGAGCTGCTCGGCTTCCAGAGCCTGCGCGGCAGGATTGTCCGGGAGGTCGGTGGCTACCAGCCGCAGTTTGGTCAGGCCTTCGGGCATGGTCTCGGTGTCCCAGATGAAGGAACTCTGCTCCAGGCCTTCCTCGGCTTTTTTCCACGCCCGCTGCCCCTCGCTCTTGATATAAAGCGTATAGCTGAGTTTGTCGCTGTTGGCGTCCAGGGCTTGCCAGCGCAGCAGGCGCAGGCTTTTGCGCTGGGGCGGGCGGCGGCCGCGCAACGGAGGACCGCCCTGGGCCTGGTCCTCGCTCTGGCCGGGTGGTTGATAGGTCTGCACCTCCAGGGATTTGATCTCGGGGCGCAAATTGGCCGGCAGGGCGGCGATATCCACCCCCAGCAGCACGGGGGTTTTGCTGCCAGCGGCACTGCGCAGCAGGGCGCGGTATTGGAGGAAGCGGGCCGGCGGGCTGGATAGGGTACTGCCGTTCTGCTCTAACTCGGCCGACCAGGCACTCCAGGTGGGATCGGGTTCCTGGCTGTTGCCCGAGCGGGTCTGGAAGGCGAGGCGGGTGCCGGCCGGCAGTTCGGCCTTCCAGCGCAGGTTGCCCCAGCGGGCATACACGCCAAAGTCCTCCACCGAGGAGTCGAGGCGGCCCTCCCCGGCAAAGGCGGCGCCCAGCCGGTAGAGCCCGCCTGACTGGGAGGCACCCAGGCACAGGGCCCCCGAGGGGAGGCGGGCCATAGAGCTGGGGGCGAAGTCCTCGAAACGAGCCACCAGCGAGAGGCGGCCGTCGCCGGCAAAGCGGCACAGCTGGGCCGGCTGGGCCGCCGTGGCCAGCAGGGTGCCGTCCTCGTCTACCAGCAGGTCGAGCAGCTGGGTTTCTTCGGCCTGCCACAAGGCCAGGGCCGCCCCTTTGGGGTCGATGCGGAAGAGGGCGGACTTACTCTTCTGGTCCTCGGTGGCCTGAGAGAGGGCGGTGGCGTAGAGGGTGCCGTCTTCCAGGGCGGTTAGCCGATGCACTTCCTCGTACCCGGTCTCGCAGAGCAGGCGGGCGGTGGTGTCGGCGATTTCGTAGATGCGCCCGGCCCGGGCGGTGGCCGCGTACAGGTGCTCCTGGTGGAAGAGCAGGGACATGACATGCTGGTCGCCCAAGGTACAAAGGGTATCCACCACGCCGGCCATCGAGATGGAAAGTACGCGGGCCGGCTGCCCAGTGGCGGCAAAGAGTTTGCCGCGCCCGTCGAACTTCAGATCCCACACATAGGCGCTGCGGGTCTGGGCCAGGGTGCTGACCTGTCCTTTGGCGTCGATGCGGTAGATGAGGCCGTCGGGAGCGGTGCCGGCGTAGAGGGCCCTGTCCGGCCCCACCACCAGGGAGTGGATGGCCAACTCGGGGGAATCGAAGAGCAGGACCGGATTGCCCTTGGATGGCAGGGCGTAGATGCGGCCCAGATCGCCAGTGCCGGCGTAGAGGGTGCCGTCCGGTCCGCCGGCCAGAGACCAGATCCGCTCGGCTTCGAGTTTGGGCAGTTCCTCAAGAGCCGGCGCCAGCTGCACCGCGCCTTCGGCGCGTATTTCCACCCCGGCGCCCTTGCCGGCGGCGAACTCTTCAAAGGTGCGCTGCTGCCACCTCACCGGCTGCACCGCCAGGACCGGCAGGGCCAGCAGCAGTGCCGAGATCAGCCAAATCACGATTTCAGGGCCTCCTCACGTTTAGTTCCAGGGACTGCTCCCCCTCCAGCGCATAAGGCGTGCGCACCCGCTGGCGAAGCAGGACGCGGCCCTTGATCGGGCCTACATGACCAATAGATCCGCCCTGGTCGAGCACGGCGCGCGCCGAAGGGGGCAGTGTGGGCAGTTCGCGGCCATTTAGGGAGAGGCTGGGTTCGGGGCGGTAGAGTTCGACGACTAGGTCGTCGTCGCGTTCCTGCTGACCCAATAGGGCCAGCAATTGGTCGGCGTTGCGCGGCTGCAAGAGTTCGGGCCGGCGCTGGTTCTCCCATTGCCGACTGACGCCGCCGCTGCCCACCCGCAAGACCAGGGGGCCAGGAGCCAGGTCAGCGGGCAGGAGGATTTCCACGGCCTGTTGTACCAAGGGCTGCTGATAGGGCTGCAGGGTAATGCTGGCCTGCAGCAATTCGCCGCCCTTGAGGGCTGGCCGCTCCACCCGCAGGCCCAGCACCTGGGCGGTGGAGATGCGATCGCCCAGCTCCAGCTCAAAAGACAGGCTGTCGGGCACCAGGCCGGAGAACTCGCTCTGGCTCAGCACCCTCATCGGCCCGATGAGGTCCTCGGCGGCGACTATGATGGCCTGGGGGCCGCTGTAGATCTGATCCCGGTCGAGCACCCGGCCCTGACCGAGGTGGAGCCGGGCGTGTACCTGCACGGTGGCATCGCCGTCGAGCCGCTCGGCCGACTCCAGGGTTTGCAGCAGCACCGACTGGGTCAGGCCGGGGGCCAGGTCGCGGTGGGGCAGCACGCCAAAGCGGTAAGATTCTTCTTTACCCCGGCGGCGCAGCAGCACCGAGACCGGCAACATCCTGGGAACCGGACCCAGCAGGCCGGCGACGGCCGGCTGGCGGTCCTGGCGGATGGCGCCCACCGGGCGGGTGGCGGCGCCCATCTTGTAGGAAAAGGCCTGGCTGGCAAAGACCTGGTAGATGTAGGCGCCGGTCATGGGCATGTCGGTGGCCCCGGCCAGCATCAGGGGATGACCAAAGGCCAGCACGCGGTTCCCCTCCACATAGGTTACTGTGCCGATGCTGGTGGCGTTCAGGTCGCCGGAGATCAGCTGCACCCCCAGAGCCGCGCCCGGGACCATTTCGGCCTGGAGGTCGGGAAGGGCCTGGCCGCCGGGGAAGGCCAGCATGGTCAGGCCCACCTGTCCGAAGAGCTTGGCCAGGGCCTGGCTGGCCAGCGGGGAGGCCCCGGCCACCCATATCGGGGTGTTCAGGGGCACCAGGGTCAGGGAAGGCGAGAGTTGGGGGTCACCGAGGGTCGCACTGACCTGGGCCCTGGCCTGGGCATCCAGCTCAAAGTGCAGGCTCTGGGCCCGGGCGGGGGCAGCGGCGTCCAGGCCCCGTTCCAGGGTGCCGAGCATGTCGTGGATGGGGGTGATGCCGCAGATGGCTTCCTTGGGAAGCGGCAGAAAGGCGTAGGCCACCGCGCCGATGAGCCGGCCCTCTATATAGACCGGACTGCCGCTCATGCCCGCGATCACCCCGGTCTGTGCCAGAGGGCCGCCGGACAGGCGGGCCAGGATCAGGTCCCGGCCCGGCCCGAGGTAGTTGTGCAGCACCCCGAGGATCTCGGCCGCAAAGGTGTCGACCGCAGTGCCCTGGAAAACGGTGTGGCCCACCCCGCGCATGCCGCGCTGCAGCTCTTCGGTACGCATGAATTTTTCTTGGGGCAGCGCCTGGGCCAGGACGGTTGTCCACCAGCACAGCAACAGGGCTAAAAGACGCAGCGACAGCACCACAATTCTCCTGGGAAAAGACAGCCAAAGCTAAGGTGAAGGCCGCGCTTAAGTCAAGGTGGAGGCCCTTGACAAAGGCTCTATCTGACCTATTCTTAACTTGCGCACAGATCCTCACTTGGGGCCATGGGAGAGCGGGGAGTCTGCCGCAAGGCGAGGAGTTCTCCTTTGTACGAAACGTACTGGGGGCTGCGTGAAAAGCCCTTTGAAAACACCCCGGACCCCCGGTTCTTCTATCAGTCTCCTGCCTGCGCCGAATTGTGGACCCGGCTGCTCTATGTGCTCAAGGAGCGACGCGGCGCTGCTGGCCGAGATGGTGCGGCATCGCAACAGCGAACGCACCTTTCCCCAGCGGGCAGCCAACACCGCTCTGCTCTCCATGCGCATGGGGTTGGAGCTTGAATACGACGAGCGGCGCGTCCTCTCCCTGGGGCTCTGCGCCCTGATGCACGATCTGGGCATGGCGGGCCTGCCCGCTGAACTGTTGGAGGCGCAGCGCTTCACCCCCGAACAGCGGGCCCAGATCCACCGGCACCCGTTGGAATCCCAACGTCTAGTGCAGGCATTCGGCAAGGGTTTCACCTGGATCGGCAAAATCGTCGTCCAGGTCCACGAGCGGATCGATGGCACCGGGTACCCGGCCCGGCTCAAAGGGGAACAGATCCACGAATTTGCCCGCACCATCGGCCTGGCCGACACCTACGAGGCCATGGTGCATCCGCGTCCAGACCGGGAGGCGCGGGCGGTGTACCACGTGGTCAAGGAAATTATCGACCTGCGCAACACCCTCTTCGACCGCCGGCTGGTCAAGGCGCTGATCCACATCGTTTCCATCTTCCCCCTGGGCAGCCTGGTGCGGCTCAACAACGAGGAGGTCGGTCGGGTGGTGGGCACCAGCCGGTTGCGCCCCACCCGGCCAACGGTGGAGATCCTCTTAGGCGCGCGGGGCCGGCGCCTGAGTACCCCCCCGTCTGATCGTGCTCGAAGAGGAGCCCATGGTCTACGTGGTGGACCCGGCCATCGCCGAAAGCGTGCTTTACAAACAATGACAGGCCATGCTGAGTAAATTTTTCGACAAACTGAAGAGTGGGCTGACCAAGACCCGCGATGCGCTGGCCGAGAAGATCGCCGCCGTGGTGGGCAAGAGCGGCCGGCTCGACGAGCAGACCCTCGAGGACCTGGAGGAGGTGCTCATCCAGGCCGACGTGGGTGTGGAGACCGCTGCCGAACTGATCGAGGAGTTGCGCCAGCGGGCCCGCCAGCAGGATTTCAAGGGCGACAGCGCCGAGGTGATCGGGCTGCTCAAGGATCACCTGGCCGGCATGCTGGACAGCGAGGACCAGGGCCTGCCCTTTGCCGAGCTGCCGGCCTGCCCCTACACCATCCTGGTGGTGGGTGTCAACGGGGTGGGGAAGACGACTACCATCGGCAAGCTGGCCAAACGCTATGCCGAGGGGGGACACAAGGTGCTGATCGCCGCCTGCGACACCTTTCGCGCCGCGGCCGTGCCGCAACTGGAGATCTGGGCCGAGCGGGCGGGGGTGGATATCGTGCGCGCCCAGCAGGGGGCCGATCCGGCGGCGGTGGCCTTCGATGCGCTGGGAGCGGCGCAGGCGCGGGGAGTGGACGTGTTGATTGTCGATACGGCGGGCCGGCTCCACAACAAGGTCAACCTGATGGAAGAGTTAAAAAAGATTCGCCGCTCCCTGGCCAAGCAGGACGCAGGGGCCCCGCACGAGACCCTGCTGGTGCTGGACGCCACCACCGGCCAGAACACCCTGTCCCAGGCCCGCCAGTTCCACCAGGCCACCGAGTTGACCGGGCTGGTGCTGACCAAGCTGGACGGCACGGCCAAAGGCGGCATCGCCCTGGCCCTGCGGCGAGGGATGGGCATTCCGGTCGTGCTGATCGGGGTGGGCGAGGGGCTGGACGATCTGCAGCCCTTTGAGAGCCGCGCCTTTGTCGAGGCCATGTTGGGCAGGGGAGAACAGGCATGAAAAATGAACGCGACGAGGAACTGAGCGGCCTGCAGTACCTCAGCCAGGAACGGCCCGAGGCCATGCAGCACCTGCTGGCTTTTTTCAAGGAGTCGGGAAGACACCTGGACCCCAAGACCCGGTTCCTGATCTCGGTGGTCACCAAGGTGATCAATTTCTCGCCGCGGGGCCTGCGCCAGTACCTGCCGCGCGCCCTGAAGGAGGGGGCCAGCCGCGACGAACTTATCGACGCCATCCTCTGCGCGTACCCGGCTGCGGGTCTGACCAAGGTGGTGGACGCCATCGAGGTGCTGCGCGAGCTGGACCGGGAGGGGAAGCTGGGTGCTCCGGCTGCGGTGGCTGCCGAGCAGGAAGCGCAGTGGATGCCGGTGCTGCGCGCCGAGGAGGTGCCGGCGGGTGAGGCGCGGGTAGCGAATGTGGGGCACCGGCAACTGGCCGTCTTCAATGTGGGCGGGGAGATCCTGGCCACGGCCAATGCCTGCGTACACCAGGGGGGCTATCTGGGGGATGGGTTTCTCGATGGCGAAGTGGTGATCTGCCCTTTGCACGGCTGGCAGTTCAATGTGCGCAGCGGGGCTTGTATCACCAGACCGGGACAACAGGTGAAGGCCTACGAGGTGCGGGTGCGCGAGGGGCAGGTGGAGGTGTTGGTGTAGGATATCGGGCCGGGACAATGCCACACTGATGAGGTTAAAGAAGGCCCGATGGAGAAACTCCACCGGGCCTCTCTTATTGCCCACCCCTTCCGCTTTGACCTAGCCCCGGGGGTTGTCTACTTTAGACCTCATGGACCCTCTCGATACACCGCCCCTCACCCCAGCCTCTGCTCGGCAGGACGAGGCCCAGCTTCCCATGGCCATCAACACCATGCAGCTCATCCTCGCCGAGAAACGCACCGCCCTCTCGCTCATGCGCACCGGGATCTCGGTTTTTGCCCTGCCGCTGTCGGTATTCAGCGTGCTGATCGCCACCTCCAGGTACTACGATATCGTCCACGTCTTCTATCTGTTTATCCCGCTCTTCCTCATCAACACCGCCCTGATCGTGCTGGGGGCGTACCTGATCGTCAGGGCGCTGCGCAAGATCCACACCTTTGACAGGATGATCGCCGAGTTGAAAAAGAAAAACCGCTCCCTCGCCCCCTTCATCGAATGACACCCGCCTCCCATCCCCGCCTCTATTTCACGGCCGCCGACTTGCCCCGCCTGCGCGCTTTGCGCGGTGCCGGCCACCACGCCCGGATCTGGCAGAACTTGGAAACCTCTGCGGCCTGGTGCCTGGGTCGGCAACCCCGCCAAGAGCGCATCGCCTCCCTCTCGCCCGATCCGGTGTACGAGAACCTCTACGACCGGTTCTACGCCATCATGGCCGACCTGGCCATCACTGAACACCTGGCTTTTGCTTACGTCCTCAGCGGCAAAGACACCTACGGTGAGGCAGCTAGGCAGTGGACCCTGGCCAGTTGTCGCGCCTGGAGTCCCGAAGGGGAGGAGCCCCCGGACGGAGGCAAGGCCTATGCGGTCTCGCGTCTGCTCAAGGGCATTGCCGTGGGGTACGATCTGGCCTGGGAGTGTTTCAGTGCAGGGGAACGCGAGGAGATACGCCAGACCCTGGCCGGCATCGGGCAGAACTACTGGGAAAACTACTTCGCCACCACGGCTATCGCTGGCCCCGACTTCCATGCCCACCACGCGGTGGTCGAATGGAGTTCCTTCGGGGTGGCGGCCCTGGCCCTGCTGGGCGAGGTGCCCGCCGCCGAGGTCTGGCTGGAGGCGACAACGCGCAAGTTCGAGGAGCACCTGCTGCCCCTGGGTCTGGCCCCGGATGGGGCCCAGGTGGAGGGCGCCACCTTCTGGGCCTCAACCATGCAGTACCGGCTCTTCTTCATGGATGCCCTGCGCCGGGTGAAGGGCCGCGATCTCTTTGCCCAATACGCTCCCTACATGAGCGCCGACCTGGCCCTGGCCGCCATCGCCCTTCCCAAGGAACCCGGCCACGACCAGGATCATCAGAGCGTGATCCTCGAACCCAGTTACGGCCAGCTCGACTACTATGCCCCGGTGCTGCTGGCCCTGGCCCGCGAGTACCGCCGGCCCCTGCTCCAACACCTGGCCCTGTGGGACCGCTCCCTGGGGGCCCTGCAGCACACCCGCTACGCCACCCCGCACGGCGAGGCCCTGTCTTTCTCCATGGGTGGATACGCCTATCTGTGGTACGACCCCGAGTTGCCGGCTGGGGTAGAGGAAGCGCCCCGCTCCTACTGGTTTCCCTCGGTGGAGGAGGCGTACCTGCGCGCCTCCTGGGAACCGGGCGATTTGCTGGTGGGGGTGCGCAAGGGGGAGGTGGTGATGCACGCCGGCGGCCAGACCCTGCTCATCGAGCCCATTACTTGGCGGGATGCACCAGCCGGTCTGCGCATCGAATCCCTGGAAGACGACGGGGCGCGGTCCCTGATCCGCTGCGCCGGCCCTGAGGGTCGCTCGCTGAGCATCTCCTTGGACCGACCCTCGCGCACCCTGCGCTTGGAGCGGCGCGTTCCCGGCCCCTGGCAGTGGTGGAGCCACGCCTGCCCCGCAGTGGAGGGCAAGATCCTGAAATGGGATCAGGCGCAGTTGCAGCTACAGACCGGCGCCCTGCAGACCCTCGATCCCACCGGCTTTACCTCGCAGCTCTCCGTGGGCAACGGCCTGCTGAAGATCGCCGACCCAGCGCCCCGCCACCTGCCGCTATTAACCATGGTGCCTGATGACCAAGGCTTGATCGCGCTGGAGATCCGCCCCTCCAACCCCAAAGGACCCCGCTGAGATGAACCCCAAAGCCACCCCTCGCGGCGAAGTGTTTGTGGAGCGGCGCGCCCCGGGCCGGCCCCACCAGGGCAAGGTCCTGGCCGCCATCCAGCCCCACTCCGACGACATGCCCATCTATAGCGCCGGCACCATCGCTAAACTTATAGCCGAGGGCTACACCGCGTACCTGATTCAAGTCACCAACGACGAGAAGTGCGGCCCTACCCATAGTTTTGGGGAGACCATCCTGGCCAACGAACACGACGTGGAAGCCCTGGCCAAGGTGATGGGTTTTAAACAAACCCTCTACCTGGGCTATCGCAACCATCTGATGGACGAGGCCCCGGCCGTGGAGATCCGCGCGCGCATGATCTTCCTGATCCGCGCCCTCAAGATTGATACGGTATTCACTTTTAATCCTTGGGGCCACGGCGAGGAGAACCCCGACCACTGGATCACCGCCCAGGCGGTGGAGGCGGCTTGCTGGATGGCCGGCAATCCCAAGGATTATCCCGAGCATCTGGCCGCCGGAGTCATGCCTTATTCCGTGAGGGAGAAATACTACTGGACCGCCCGCCCCGGCCAGCCCTACAACCGGGTGGTGGATATCAGCGACTACATTGAGCAGCGCATCGACGCCAACCGCGTCAACCAGGCCCAGGGCCCGGCCGGCAGCCTGGGCTCGCGGCTGCGAGCCCGGCTGGCGGCGGAAGGATTGCACCTGCCCGAGCTGGGGAACGACGACGACACCGCCGACCGCGAGTACATCCGTCTCTTTTGCTGCACCGCTGCCCGCGAACTGGGTCAGCAGTACGGGGTGGAGTACGCCGAGCCCTTTTATTACGTGCCACCCGCCGGCAGCGTGTACGGCTTTGCCACCGGCGAGGAAGTCCAAGCCTACATCGACACCCACGCCAAGCCCCTGCGAGGCTGACCGGCGGAGATCTATAACATCTACTGCGATCTGAAAGAAGGCATCAAGGACGCCGACTTCAGCGATGCAGTACACGCTTTTCTGGGCAGGTTAAAGCAGGAGGGCCGGGTCGCTGCCTATCGGGTGACGCGGCGCAAGCTGGGCCTGGGGCCGGCCCAGATCCCCGAGTGGCATCTGGTGCTGGAATTTGAAAACATGGCCCAGATGGACCAGGTCTTCGCCGAGGTTTCCTCGCGTGCCAAACCGGTCGAATCCTTCCACCTGGCGGTCAATTCTAAGGTGCGGAATCTGATCTTCTCGCTCTACCGGGATTTCCCCGACCCAGGGCGGGTGCGGGGACAGGAGCAGTTCTGAGGCTCAGAACACGATGCTCGACACCGCCTTGGAGATCAGCGCCACGGCGATGGAACTCATGCCCACCAGCCCCATGCCGCAGGAATACCCGGCCAGCAGGATGGGGGTGTAGACCCGCCAGCGCGCCTCGCCGAAACGGCGCTCAAAGTAGTAGCGGCCCAGCAGGGCGCCGGCCAGATTGAGCATGGAGAAATGGGGCCAGGCCCCCAACCCGCCGATGAAGCCGTAGAAGAGGGTGATGGGCGCGCGCAGCAGGGAAACCAATCCCAACACCCCGCAGCTGCTCACCAATCCGGTCAGGACGTATTGCCAACGCACGATACCCTGGATCAGGCTCTGGCCGCCGGCATCGGGCAGCGTGGACTTGACCCAGAAGGCCTGCATGGTGGCGTGGAAGGGCCAGAATTTCTGGACAAAGGGATAGGTCGAGGAGGGGATGGGCCCCAGCTTCCAGATGAAGGACCAGAAGATGAAGCTGCACCCGAACATGATCAGCATCGCCACCGCAGCCAGCTTGACCACACTGCCAAAATGGGTGCGGGTCAGCTCCAGTTGCTTGAAGGCCGCCACCTCGCCGCTCGAGTCGAAGAGGGGGATGGGCGCAAACCACACCGCCGCGCCCTGGTATCCGGAGAGGTAAAAAGACCCCTCCCGCAGATAGGGGAAAGAAGCGCCCTGGGGGCTGCCGGTCAGCCCAATCATGCGCGCCCCGATATAGGAGAAAACCGGAGTGCAGACAAAGCCGAAGAAGGCGCTGATCCACCAAGGGAATTCGGGTACCAGGAAATGGACCAGCACCACAAAGAGGGAGGTGCTGCAGGCCCAGATCAGCAGTGCCTTGTAGATAGCGATATCCCCCCGACCCGCTGGCAGTTCGCCCTCTCCCTGCCGTCTGATCCCGCGCATCTTCGCCAGGGTGCGGCCCACCATCCAGAAACCCATCAGCGCCACCAGCACCGCCCCGCCGATGGAAAAACTCAGCCAGAAGTCGAAGGAGTTGGAGATCACCGTGGGCAGGGCCGACATGCCCGGCTCCCAGGTGTGTAACACCCCAAAACTATAGAGCAGCGGATTGGCCACCAGATTGACCAGCAGCGAGGCCGAGGCGCTGCCCACCGCAATCCAGAAGGGCAGCACAAAACCGATGATCACGTGGCCCAGGTCCGTGCCCACCCCCATGATCCCGGCCGGCATCAGCGCCCGCATCGGCACCGTCAGGTCGATGAAGGGAATGGGCAAGAGGGTGACGGCTTCGGTGAGGAAGATGCCCGACAGGGTGGGGATCACCACGTAGAACAAACCCCAGATCACCCCGATGAACGCGCCGATGCTGAACACCTCCCAGCGCCAGCCCTCACTCGCCTGCGAACTCTCGGCCAGGGCCGTGGCCCCGCCGGCCTGCACCGAGGCCATGGGAAAGGGCAGGCGCTCGATGTCGTTGGTGATGCGGAACATCACATAGCCCAGCGAGAGGCTGTTGATCTTTTGCAGCACGATGACCAGCAGCAGCAGCCCGATGGGTTTGATCCAGGCCGCATCCAGGAAGGTGCGCTGCAGCAGAGCCTCGGAACCCCGGGGGGGCACCACCCACTCGGGGATGTAGCGATGCAACTCGTCGGCCTGCGGCGACTGGACGAGGAACTGATCCCAGATCAGGCTGCCAAAGGGACCACCAAAGAGATCGGCCCCGGTGCCGAGTTTGCCGCCCACCGCCACCAGACCGCCGGCCACCCAATAGAGGATGATCACCTCCTGGATGCGCAGCCGGACGAAGGAGCGTTTGGCGATCTCGATGAAGAGGATGAGGGTGACCCACTCGGCTCCCCCGGCCATGCTCTGCCCGGTGACCAGGCCCAGGTAAATAGCCCCCGGCAGCATCAGGAAACCCACAAAGAGGGCGGCCCATACCGTCTTGAGGCTGAAGCCCGGGGCAAACTGCAGATCCTCGGGGATCAGATTGAAGCCTGACTTGTCCTGCGGTTTGGGTTCAGTGCCTGCCATCTCAATCCCCGTACAGCGGGTGGCCCTGCCCTGGGAACCAGAGCATGTCGACCACAAAGGAAATGCCGATCCCGGAGAAATAGCCCAGGATCACCCCGATGAAAAAGGGCACCGCTTTGTAGTAAAGCTGAATGCCCCCTGAGCGCATGATCACCCACTTGCTCAGCCAGGCAAGAAAAATACTGAAGACATAGAGGTTCATCGGGTAGCCGCAGATCCCCACCGGCAAGCCAATAGGGTGGATGGGCCACCAGGGGAAACGGTACCGCATGAAGGTCAGCCCCCCCATCAACCCGGCGCCGATGGCCGCGTGGCCCAGGCGCACCCAGTCCGGGCCCTTGGTGTCGGTGATCTTGCGCAGCACCTCCACGTAGGGCACCCGCGAGCCGTCGCCAAAGATCCAGCCCCCGTAGTTGTACGCCCCGTAGGTATAGCCCATGTACAGGGCAAAGACCATGGAGACCACCACCGCCACCAGGGCCGCCAGCAACACGGAGAAGGTGGCGGTGCTGCGGCGCATCTTCATCACGTCGGTGATCTTGGCGCTGTTGGCCGCCGCCGCCATGAAGAAGCCCTTCAACTCGTGGTGCCACGAATAGGACAGGCCAAAGGCGATGTGGCTCTGCACCGGCATATTGGGCCCGCCCAGGGCATAGCCCACAAAGGTCTGGCCGATGAGCGGGCCGCGGATGAAGAGGGTGCCGCCCTCCACGACGATGCGGGTGACCCCGGTGTAGAGAACGATGGTGGCCAGGATGAAGAGCGACAGCCCCAGCACCGACATGCCCGAGCGCCACAGCCAGAAAGCGATGTAGAGCGTGGACAGGGCCGTGCCAAAAACTATGGTGCGGTAGGACATCAACTCATTGGAATCGTCGATCCCCGAGTCCCGGTGCCAGGCCTTGCGCCAGATATCGCCCAGGTGCCGACGCGCCATCCAGAAGAGATTGGCCACCATCACCACCATGGCGCCAAAAGCCTGCCAGCTCACCCCCTCGTGGCCCAAGGAGTACACGTCGCGGCCGGTAATGGTGTACCCGAAGCGGTTGAAGAGCCCTTCCTGGAGCATGGTCAGCAGGGTGAAAAACCACAAGCTGAAAGACACATCGAGGTTGACGAAGAAGGTGAAGCTGAGGACCGCGTAGTTGATGGCCGTGGAGATGGGGGGAAACTCGCGGCCCACCTGGATATTGCCCGACAGGTCCATGGGAATGGGCGGGAAGGCCGGGGTGAAGTAGCTGACCACGTTCCACATGACGATGAAGAAGGGGATGGCGAAACCGATCCAGAACTGCCGGCGGCGCACAAACCCCGGCCAGAGCGAACCCTCGGGGGTGGAGATGAGCTGCTGCGGCACTTCCATCAGCGCATAGGGCAGCCGCTCGTGCTCCACCCACTGCTTGCGCAGGGCGGCCACCAGGCACTGACAGAGGAAGAAGATGGCCATTACCAGACTGATCCACCAGAAGAGCGGCACCACCCAGACCTCCCAGGGAATGGGCTGGCCGGCAGGAATGCCGTTGTAGAACCACTTGAGTGCGGTCAGGTCGCGGGGCACCAGCCACTCGGGGATATATTGCACCACCTTTTCGTTCCAGGCGTTTTCGGGCGAAGCGAAGTACTTGGGGGCGGCGATCACCGCGATCAGGTAGGTGGAAGTCCCCCAGGTGGGGATGGAGGCGCCCACCAGGGCCATGATGAAGATCAGGCCCAGCTCAGTGGTATCGAGGCCGCGCACCTTCCCCAGCGAAATCAGCGCCGCATTGCTGCAGACCAGCAGGGTAAAGAGGAAGACCACACTCAGCGGCAAATAGCTGATATCCCACTGCGAGGAATGCAGGATGTACAGGCCATAGGGCGCCCCCACGTTGATCAGGCAGACCAGCAAGAGCCCGATCAGCAACGCCCGCAGGGGCAGTTTCTGGCGTCCCTCGCTCATGCCACCTCCCGCCCGGCAAATTGGGCCTCGGCCCGCTGCCGGTACTCGGCGCGGATGGCCGCCGGCAGGGTGCGCCAGACCAGGAAACGCTTGCGCAACACATTGAGAAAATTGCGATTCATCCGCTGCCAGGCCTGAACCTCGCCGCTGTGCCGCAACAGCAGAGTCTCGACCTTGTAGATATTGTGCTCGCCGGTGGGTACCGCCCGCAACTGCACCTGCTGGCTGATGCCCAGGTCATAGGGAGCCAGCCAGGCCATCATCGACAATTCGTATACCCCGGCCTCCACCTTCACCTCCACCTCGCGGGCGATGAAGTCGCCGATCGACCCCTCGCCATAGGCAGCGAACACGGTTTCCAGGTACGCATAGATGCTGGGCACCTCGGCGCCGGCCACGGTGAAGGGGAAATCGAAGCTCCAGCGGTCGCCCTCGGGCGGGGGAAACTTCCAGTGGCGGGTCACGTCGGGCACTGCCATGTTGGCCGCCAGTCGCGCCGGGTACAGGGTCGACAGATAAACCGTGCCGATGACGATCATGGTGGCCCACACCACCGAAAGCGAAGAATAGTTGAGGGTGAGGCCCCCCAGCAGGCCCCCGTGCAGGATGGCCGCATAGGTGAGCTGGCCCAACAGATATCCGGCCACCGCGCCAAACACCGCAAACACCGTGGCCTCGGCCAGGAAAAGCAGGCTGATATGGCTGGGGGCCAGACCCACCACGCTGTAAATGCCGATCTCGCGGGACCGCTCGTACACCGCGCCCATCATGGTATTGAGCACGATGAGGGCGGCGATGAGCAGGGGGATAAAAAGGGCGGCGGTGCCGCTGATCTCGGTGGAGCCAATGGAGCTGTACGCCACCACCCGCTGCCCCTGGCTGACAAAGAGGGTGAGGGCCACCCGCGCCATGAAGGCTTCGACGGTGGTCACCAGGTCGCCGCCGTTGAAGCGGGCCACGGCGACGGACCGCAGCCGGCCCTCCATACCCATCACCCGCTGGTAGGGCAGCAACAGGGTATTGGCCGCGGCCAGGTGGTTAAAGGTCTCGATGCCGGTGGCCGCTTTGGTGCGCGGGTCTTCGGCGCGGTCCTTCTGGATCTTGCCCGCCTCGTTGACGCTGTCCACCGGGGTCAGTCGTTCGCCGTCCAGGTCCACCACCTGATCCAAGGCCGTCGCCCCGATGATGCCGATGACCAGGTAATCGCGGTCGAAGATCAGCACCCGCGCCTGCCCCACCTGCGCCAGGGAGATGCCTAGCAGTTCGGCCACCCGGTCGGGCAGGATGCAGACAAACTCCTCACCCGGGGCAAAGAAACGGCCGGCCAGGAGCAGTTGGTCCACGCCGCTGACCTGGGGCTCCTCGGGGGAAAAACCCACCAGACCGTTGACGAAGCTGGCCTGCCCGGTGCCGGCATTGGCCACGTCGACGTACGCCCATTCGGTCTGCACCGGCGACAGATACCAGGCCCGCGGCACCACCAGGGCCTGCTTGCCAAAGGCGCTCTGCACGTACTCGAGGGTGGACTGCTGCAGGCCCTTCCAGGAACGGTCGCGCACCAGGGCCCCCTCGTACAGGGGCTTCACATCCCGGGGCAGGCGGTAGAAATCCAGCCCCGAGCGCACCGAGGTGAAGGAGGTGACCGTAAAGGTGAGCAGGGTGAGGGTGGCAGCGGTCAGGCCGGTGCGCAATTTTCGTTTGCGCAGGTTGGAGATGCCCAGCACCACCGCGGCCATGCCGGCGCTCAAACGGCCCACATCGGTCTCATGCACCCCGGAGGCTGCCCCGCGGCGCTTCTGCAATAGATCTTTGAAGCGGCCGATGACAATGCCCACCACCAGCAGGCCCAGGGCCAGGATGGCAAAGGCCAGAAAGATGATATAGGGCGAGCTGCTCAACTGAAAGGCGGGATGGGCCCAGCGCAGCAGCAGGAAAACCCCGATAAAGACCCCGGCAAAACCCAGCAACTGCTCGCGGATCTCGGCAAAGCCAAAGAAGAAGCGCTCACAGAAAAAGGCAAAGGGCAGCAATAAGGCAAAGTAGAAAATGACCGCCCGCACCGTGTCGCTGGCCGTGGAGCGGACCTCTGGGTAGATGCGGGCCTCGATGCCCAGGGACCGGCGCACCGCCGCCAGGTACCCGGTATAATCGAGCGCCTCCAGCCGTTTCCCGGCCTCCTCCAGAGCACTCCTGGCCTCCAGGTGCAGCCGCGACAGCTCTTCCAGCACGATGCCGTAGCGGGCCAACTGCTTCATACGCGCATCGTCGACGATCCAAAGATCCCTGGCTGCCAAGAGTGCGGGCCTGAAGAGGAATCCCGTCTCGATGGGGTATCCCTTGCCCTGGGCCCGGGCCACCGCGTCCATGTCCGCTTCTTCGGGGTCCAGCGGATGGTTGAGCAATTCCGGGTCGGCATTGCTTAGCAAGTATCGCACGTTGGCCAGCGCCCCGGTGCTGCCAAAGGCCCCGTCGCCGGCCAGGATCTTCACCCGGGTACCGGGCTGACCAAAGATCACCCCCGCCTGCACCACCCGGTCCTCCTGGGTCGACTGGTTCTCCACGTAACTGTACCCGTAGGACCGGGGCGAGGAGTCGTTGCCGCCCAACACCGCGATGCGGTCCAGGGCCGACAGGTAGCGGGGATCGACCACCTCCAGAAAACTCAGGGGTTGGCACTTGAAAACCACCTGCAGCATCTGGTTCTCCCACCACCCGTACCCCTGTAATCCCGGGTAGGTCTTGTCCCCCTCTTCCCCCAGGTCGGGGGCCGAGACAATGCGGCCCTCGGCATCCAGCTCAAAGGCCTGGATCCGATTGCTGAGCCGGTTGCGCATGATGGGGAACTTGAAATGCCCGCGCTCGGCGCCTTCATGTCCGGCGTAGGTGGCGATCAGGGTGCGCACACCGCCCACCGAATTGGGCCCCGGCTGTACATAGGTCACCAGTGCCCCGGAGACCGGGGACTTGGGCACGGCGAAATTCACCTTGCGGTCGAACCAGTACACGTGCCCGTCGAGACTGTGACCCCAATCCTGCAACTCTAGTTTGGTGTCGTTGAAGAAGTCGGGGGCCGAGGCGGCCTTCAGCAACAATCCCGCCAGGGTGCGGGTCTGGGCCGTCAGCCCCTCCAGGTCCACGAATTCCAGCCGGTCATGGGGGGTGTCCACCCTTTCGCGCAGCTGGTTGGGGGTGGCAAAGGCTAGAGCCTCCTTGCCCACAAAGGTGACCGCCTCACTGTCGAAGGCCAGGCGCACGGGCATGTAGTTCTTCCAGGTGCGTTTGGCCGGGACCACCGCATCTAGGTAGCGGCTCGAATCGGCAAAGACTTCCTGGTTGTAGCGGCCGAATTGGGTGGCGTAGTGGGCGATCAGATTTTTCTGGTAGTCGTCGGTCGCCCAGGCCGGGTTGTAGAAGGTGCCGGTGGCAAAGCTGGCCACCGTCGGGCTGTGGCTGGACAGGTCCAGGCCGACAAAGAGCCGGAAATCGAGGCGATCCCCGGCCGCGATGCGGGTGTTGAAGTACTCGCTCTTGCGGGTGTGGCGGGAGAGGAAGTCATTGATGCCGGCCAGCCCCTCGAAGTGCCCCGCAGTAGCCAAAAAGAGCACCGTGTAGCGGGTGCCTTGTTGCTTGAGCAGGCGGGCGATCTCCAGCAGGGCGGCGATGCCGGTGGCGCTTTCGGCGCCCGGGGCCAGGGCCGGCACCACGGAGACGGCGTCGTAATAGGCGTGCAGCACAATAACCTGATCCCGCCATACCTGCTGCTGCTGACGCTGGCCCAGGGGCATGGCTTCGTCGAGGCCGGGCAGAACGCCGATGATATTGCGCGCCTCCACCTCCGCCCAGTCCATGCGCGATTCCAGGTGTACCTGCCCCTTGCCGGCCTGGGCCCGCAGCGCGGCGGCGGCCTCGGGCTCGAGCCAGAAGCGGGGGATGTCCACCGGTACCTGGAGGAATTTCTGCTCGGCCTCGCTGCGGGTAGCCTGGCCCTGGTCGCAGAAGAGGATGGCCTGCGCCCCCAGCATGCGCGCATCGAGGTAGCGATCCTCGCTGGCAAAATCCAACAGCACCACGCTGCCGTCCAACTGCTGGCCATCCAACTCGTTCAGCCGGCCCTGGCCGGCGTCGATCAGACGGCCATCGATGCCTCCCGCCGGCAGCGAGGGCGTGCGCACGTGGTTGGGCCACAGCCCGTACAGGGGGAATTCCTGCCCGGTGGCGGCGATGCGGATCTTGCCGCCCCGGTCCACCGGCACCGGCAGGGGGAAGCTCTCGCTGCGCACTTGATCCAGGCCAAGGCTGCGGAACTGGGCTTCGATGTACTCGGCGGCATGGCGGGCCCCCGGATATCCGGTGATCCGCGAAGGCTGGGAAGTGAATTCGCGCAGGTGCTGCTCGAGCTGCTGCGGGGTGATCGCCGCCAGTGCGCTCTGCACCTGCAAGTCGGGGGGCGCTTCGGCCCGTTCCTGGAGGGGGCGCACCCCCAACAGGCCCTCGATCCAGCCGGAAATCACGGCCGGATCGAAGAGACTCACCGACAGCAGCATGAGGCCGGCCAGAATCAGGGCGAGGAGCGAGGAGAACTTGGTCATCAATCCGCTGAAAATGAGGAGAAGGCGTCGTCTCGGGTGGCGTAATAGATACGGCAAATGCGGCCTTTAGGCAACAATTGTCAAAAAATATCCGTGCGCAGAATCCTGCGCACGGTCGCTAAAAGGAGGAGCTTTAAATCCTGTGGCCCGCGCGAGCCACTTTCAGGGGTTCTTTTTTTCCACTATTTCGCGGGTGATTTCCAGGGCGTAGTCCACATCCGCCGCGCTGATATGGCGGTGGGTCACCAGCCGCACCCCCGAAGGAGGGCGGGGGTTACACAGGACGCCGGCCGGCTTCCAGCGCGAGATCAGCTCAGCTGAGGTCCACCCCAGGCCAGCCACGTCCACCAGGATGATATTGGTAGGCACCGGGGCCTGGCGGGCGCTGATGCCCGGGATTTTGTTCAACCCTTCGCAGAGCCGGCAGGCGTTGGCGTGGTCTTCGGCCAACCGGGCGGTCATCTGTTGGATGGCCACGATGCCGGCGGCGGCGATCACCCCGGCTTGGCGCATGGCACCGCCCAGCTGCTTGCGCGCCCGGTAGGCCCGCTCGATGAAGTTCCGGCTGCCGCACACCAGCGAACCCACCGGGGCGCTGAGCCCCTTCGACACGCAGAACATCACTGAATCGACGTGCCGGCTGAATTCTCTGGCATCCACCCCCAGGGCCACGGCGGCGTTGAAGATGCGCGCCCCGTCCAGGTGTACTGCCAGGCCGCGGCCCCGCGCCAAGGAGGAGACGGCTTCCATCTGCGCCGGGGTCCACACCGCGCCGGCGGCGTTGTTGTGGGTGTTCTCCAGGCAGAGCAGAGTCTGGCGGGGGAAGTGGGGATTGTCGGGGCGCAACGCCGCCTCCAGCTGGGCAGCGGTGAAGATACCGTGTTCGCCCCTGACCGAGCGCACCGTCAGGCCCGCCAGGTTGGCGTAGGCACCCGCTTCCCAGTTGTAAATATGGGCCAAATCCTCGACGACCATCTCCTCGCCGGCGTGGGTGTGGGCCAGGAGGGCGCAGGTGTTGCCCATGGTGCCGCTGGGCACAAAAATCGCCGCTTCCATGCCCATACGCGCGGCGGCCAGTTCTTCTAGGGCGTTCACCGTGGGGTCTTCTCCGTACACATCGTCGCCCACGGGGGCGCGGCGCATGGCCTCTAACATCGTCTCGGTGGGCATGGTAAGTGTATCGCTGCGCAGATCGACGGTCCGCTCCGGCATCTTCTTCTCCTTTTCTTGACGGCTCTTGGGCACTGGTGTATGATTTTCGAGAACCTAAACCGCGAAAGGAGTTTTGTCCATGGCCTTTTCCTCTGCCGGCCCCGTCCATCGCTCCACTGTCACCGGCCGGCGCGGCATGATCGCCTCGGGCCATCCGCTGGCCTCCCTGGCCGGCCTGCGCATGCTCATGCAGGGCGGCAACGCCATCGACGCCGCGGTGGCCACTGCCGCCGCCCTCAATGTGGTCGAGCCCTATATGTCGGGCATGGGTGGGGTGGGCTACATGCAGATCTACAACGCCGAGACGCGCGAGCACCAGATCCTCGACTACGTGGGCCTGACTCCACAGGCCGCTGACCTAAAGCTCTACGACAACCCCGCCAAACAGGACCGCGGCCCACTCTCGCCCCTGGTGCCTGGGGCCTGCGGTGGTTGGCTGGAGGCCCTGCGGCGCTACGGTCGCCTGGACCGGGCAAGGGTCTTCGCCCCGGCCATCGAATACGCCGAGCAGGGGTTTGCCCTGACGGTGAAGAACGCTTTTTTCACCGAGTCCAACGTGGCCGACCTGCTCAAGTACCCCACCGGGGCGGCCACCTATTTGCTCCAGGGCAAGGCCCCCCTGCCTGGTCAGGTGCTGCGGCAGCCGGACCTGGCCCGCACCTTCCGCCTGGTCGCCGAAGGCGGACCCGAGGTCTTCTACCGCGGGGAAATCGGCCAAAGCATGATTCGCTATATGGAGGAGACCGGCGGCTTGCTCAGCGCCGCCGACCTGGAAGCCTTTGCCCCGGCCTGGCTCGACCCCATGCACATCACCTACCGGGGTTACCGGGTCTTCGTCCCGCCGCTGCCCTGCCAGGCCATCCAGTATTTGCTCACCCTCAAGATCCTCGAAGGGTTCGAAATCGGCGCCCTGGGCCACAACAGCGCCGAGGCGCTGCACCTCTTTCTCGAGGCGGCCAAGCTGTCCGGGGCCGACCGCATCGCCTTTGCCGCCATGCCCGACCCGCCCCTGGCCGGGCTGCTTGCCCCCGAGTACGCGGCCCAGCGCCGCGGTCTCATTGGCCGGCGGGCCCAGCCCGGCCAGACCGAGCGTTTCAATCCGCGCACCCTGCCCGACGAACACCTGGCCGGCGACCCACGCGCCTGGGAACAGGCGAAAGGCAAGAGCGAGTGTACCACCCACTTCAGCGCCATCGACGCCGAGGGCAATGCTGTGGCGGTGACCCAGAGCCTGGGCAGCGGTTTCGGCTCGGCCATGGTGGCGCCAGGCACCGGGGTGGCCCTCAACAATTTCATGCGCTGGTTCGACCTAGAGCCAGACAGTCCCAATGCCATCGGTCCGGCCAAGAAAAACGAGATGTGTATGTCGCCCACCCAGGTCTGGGACGACCAGGGCCTGCGCCTGCTCATCGGCACCCCGGGCAGCTACGGAATCTTACAAACGACTCCGCAGATGATCATGAACGTGCTGGACCACGGCATGAACGTGCAGGGGGCCATCGAGGCCCCCCGGGTCAAGACCACCACCGGGCTGAACGTGGATGCCGAGACCCGTATCCCGGCCGCGGTGCTGGCCGATCTGGAAGGGCGAGGCCACCAGCTCAACCGGCTGAGCGAATGGTCCTATGTGGTGGGCGGGGGCCAGGGTATCATGGTGGATCCAGAGACCGGCTCCTTCATGGGCGGAGCCGACCCCCGGCGCGACGGGTACGCGCTGGGCTGGTGAGGGGGTGCCCTTTTTAAGAATCGGCGCAACCCAACGCACCGGTGCCGTCTTCAAGCTGGCCCTGCCCGCCACCGCCGAGTTGTTGCTCAACATGGTGGTGGACATGGTCAACACCTACCTAGTGGGCCATTTGGGCGCCGCCTCGCTGGCCGGGGTGGGCCTGGCCTCGCAGTGGGTGATGACCGCCATGGTGCTCTTCAGCGCCGTGGGCACCGGGGCCACCGCTCTCATTGCCCGGTTGGTGGGCGCCCGGGACTGGCCCATGGCCAACCGGGTCCTGGGGCAGGCCTTGGCCATCTCTTTTGCCATCGGCCTGGGCACGGCGGGGGCGCTGTGGCTGGGCGCCGAACCGGCCCTGCGCCTGCTGGGTGCCGAGGAGGAGGCCATCACCCAGGGGGTGCCCTACCTGCGCCTGGTCAGCTCGGTGTTTATGTTCTCGGCGCTGATGTTTATTGGCAACGCCTGTCTGCGCGGGGCCGGCGACACCCGCACCCCGCTCTTGGTCATGACCGTGGTCAATCTGCTCAACCTGGGCCTCTCCTGGCCCCTGGTCAACGGTCACTGGGGCCTGCCCCGCCTGGGGGTGGAGGGGGCAGCCGTCGGTGCCATGGTCGGCCGGCTGGCTGGCGGCCTGCTGGTGATGGTCCTGCTCCTCAGAGGCCGCACCGGGCTGATCTTGAGAGCGCGGGGCTGGCGTTTCGATCCGGCGCTGAGTTGGCGCATGCTGCGCATCGGCCTGCCGGCGGCTCTGGAGCAGTTCGTCTTTCGTATGGGCATGCTCGCCTTCGTGCGCACGGTCTCGGCCCTGGGCACCGTCTCGTACGCGGCGCACCAAGTGGCCCTCAACGCCGAATCCATCTCCTTCATGCCCGGCTTTGGTTTTGCCGTGGCCGCCACCACCCTGGTGGGCCAGGGACTGGGGGCCAAAGACCCCCGGCGCGCCGAGCAGGACGGTTTTGCCGCTTTTTATCTGGCCGCCGGGCTGATGTCGATCATGGGCCTGGGCTTCATCTTCTTCGCGCCTCAGTTGATGGGAGTCTTCACCGAAGATCCGCAGATCATCGAGTTGGGCACCACCCCGCTGCGTCTCATCGGCCTGGCCCAGCCCTTTTTGGCAGCGATGATGGTTTTTGGCGGGGGCCTGCGCGGGGCCGGCGAGACCACTGCCCCGCTGTTGATCAACGGCCTGGGGGTCTGGGTGGTGCGGGTGCCGGCGGCGCTGGTTTTCACCCGGGTGTTTGTATGGGGCCTGACCGGGGCCTGGATCGCCATGGCCATAGACCTGACCTCGCGCGGCCTGCTGCTCTTCTTCCGCTTCCGCAGCGGCCAGTGGAAAAAGGTGCAGGTCTGATTTATCTCATACCCAACTGCCGCACCTCGAATCCCCGGTCGCGGCGCACCACCAGCAACCGGTCGGCAGAGACCTCCCCAAGCTGCTCGACCTTGCCGTCTGGCCAGCGGACTTCCACCTCGGCCCGCTGCGCCTGCCCCAACCCGAAATGGGCGCGGGGATCGCTGTAGGACAGGTAGCTGCCGGCCCCGCCGATGGTGCGCTGCTGCATGCCGGCCGCCGTGTGTACCCGCACCCGGGCCCCCACCCCGTCGCGGTTGATCCCCTCCCCACCCTCCACCTGCACCCGCAGCCAGTGCTGGGTATTCTCGCCCTCGTTGCAGAGCAGGGTGGGTTCCTGGTCGAGGTTATTAACAAAGATGTCCACATCCCCGTCGTCGTCGTAGTCGCCAAAGGCCGCGCCGCGCCCCACCCGGGGCTGCTGCATGCCCGTCCCGCCCTCCACCTCCGAAAACCGCCCACCTCCCTCGTTGACAAATAGCTGATTGCGCTGGGCGTAGGAAACGCCGGTCTGTCCCTGTTCTACCTGCGGGTACACATGGCCGTTGACCACAAAGAGATCCAGGTCCCCGTCATTGTCCCCATCGAAGAACTTGGTCCCCCAGCCCAGAAAATCTAGGGTGGGCGCTGCCAACCCCGCTGCCGCCGTGATATCGGTAAAGCTGCCCTGCCCCTCGTTGCGGTAGAGGGTATTGGGCTCGCGATAGAAGTTGGTCACATACAGGTCCACGTTTCCATCGCTGTCGTAGTCGGCCGCATCCACCCCCATGCCCGCCTGGGTACCCCCTTCACCGCTGTACGCCACCCCGGCCTGCACCGCCACCTCGGAAAAGTGCCCCTTGCCCTCGTTGCGGAACAAGGCATTGGGGGTCTCGTCATTGGCCACCAGGATATCCACATCCCCGTCGTTGTCGTAGTCCTCGGGCATCAAGCCCAGGCCGTAGTACTCGCTGGCCGGCCCGGCGATGCCGGCGCTGACACTCACGTCAGCGAAGCGCCCATCCCCCTCGTTGCGGTAGAGCACGTCGGCAGCCCCTTCCATACCCTGGGGTCCGCAGTAAACGCGTAGGCCACCCAGGTACACGCAGGGCTCGTCCAGCGAAGAGTCGGCGGGCACCGCAGCCAGATCGAACTGCACGTAATTGGCCACGTACAGATCCAGGTCCCCGTCCTGGTCGTAGTCGAAGAAGGCGGCGCTGGCGCTGTACGCATCCCCGGCCACTCCGGCCTGGGTACTCACATCGGCAAAGGTGCCGTCGCCCCGATTGTGGTAGAGGGTATTGGGTCCGTAGGTGGTCACGTACAGATCCGCGCGCCCGTCGTTGTCCACATCCCCCACCGCCGCGCCCAACCCCCAGCCACCCTGCCGCACCCCGGCCTGGTCTGTCACCTCGGCAAAAGTCCTGTCGCCCAGATTGCGGTACAGCGCGTTGCCTGGACCGGCGTGGTTTTGGTATTGCTCAAAGGTGGAACCATTGACCACATACAGATCCAGGCGGCCGTCCCCATCGTAGTCGAAGAAAGCGGCACCGCTGCCGGTGGATTCGAGGATATAGCGCTTCTGCAAACCGCCGCAGGTATTGGGCCGCAACAGCCCCGCCTCGCGGGTCTTATCCACAAAACGGGGTTGGGCCCACAGCGAAAGGGGAAGAAGCAGGAACAGGAGGGAGACGATCAACGCAGATCCCGCGCGCAGCGGAAGCCCAGACTGTTGCTCTTGATGTAGGAGTGAGCGGAAGAAACCGTAGCGCGGTTGGCGCATTTGCACATGCTCTTGCCGTTGACCCAGGAACCCCCGCGCAGGTACGCGCCCGCCGCCGAATCGGCCGCCGTCCACTCCCACACATTGCCCGACAGGTCCATCACCCCCTGGCGACTGGCGCCCGACGGGAAACTGCCCACCGGGGCGGTGCGGCCAAACCCGTCCTTGTCGCCAAAGAGATTGGCCCGGCCTTCGGCATCATCCTCGCCCCAAGGATAGGCGCGTTCGTCGGTGCCAGCACAGGCCCGATACCACTCCTGCTCGGTGGGCAGACGCTTGCCGGCCCACGTGCAGTAGGCGCGGGCCCCCTCCCAAGAAACCTCGATAACCGGATGCTTCTCAAAGCCGGCCTTGGGGACAAAACGCCCCTCCTGTGCCTCGATGAGCGAGAAGCGCGTGCCCAACTCCAGCCAAAGCGCCCGGTCCTCGGGCTGAGTGCCCTTTTCGTTGAGGAAGGCGGAGTACTGAGTGTTGGTCACCTCGTATTTGTCGAGGGCGAAGCTCTTGTCGATGGCGACCATTGCCGAGTCGGAGGGCGACACTTGGGCAAGGGCCGTCTGGGTGAGCAGGACTGAGAGCAACAGATATTTCTTTGTCATAACCTTGCCGTAGAAGTGGAATCGGATGACCCGACCCCGCCAGGCGTCCAGGTGCCGGGTCGGGGACGGTTAGAGGGCGGTAACTTCCAGGTGGGTCCCGACCATCCCCCCAGTTGGATCAGGCGCTGCCGGCCAGTGGCCAGGCGCTGGGCCTCGGGCAGGTCGGGGGCGGCCAGTTCCAGGTACCGCGCCCAGACCTGGCGCGCCTGGGCCGGATCGACCTGCTCGTAGATGGCCGCCAGATGGTAGAGCCATAGGGCCTTCTCGGGCTGCAACTCCACCGCCCACAGGCTCTCATCCAGCGCCCCACCGAGCACGCCCATCTGGCGGTAGACCTCACCGAGGGAAGCGTGTACTTCGGCGTTGGCCGGGTACTGCTCCTCGGCCTGCTTGAAAATCTGGACCGCCTCCTGCAGCCGAACCTGATGCATGTAGAGCCCGCCCAGCTTGAGGGCTGCGTCCCCTTTGTCCCCACCCAGCTGCACCGCTGCCCTGAAAGCCTGCTCGGCCTGGGTCAGGTCGCCCTGCTGGCTGTAGACGATGCCGATGTTCACCTTGACCGCCGCCTCGCGCGGCCGCACCGCCTCCAGCTTGCGGAAGGCCTCCAGGGCCTGATCCTGGCGTCCCTGGCTGCTGTGGATCAGCCCCTGGTAGCGATAGACCTCCACCAGGGTGGAGTCCTGTGCCCGGGCCTGCTGGAGCTGGACCTGGGCTCGGGCCAGGTCGCCTAGCTCCCACCACAGCCGGCCCAGTTCGAAGGACAACACCGCGTCGTCCGGCCGGGCAGCCAACCCATCTGCCAGCAACTGCCTGGCCATGTCAGTGGCCCCGCCGCTCTTGTAGAGGGCTGCCAGTTCGATCCGGATACCGTCGTCCTGGGGGGATAACTCCAGGGCCTGGCGGTAAAGGCGCAATGCATCCTCGGGGCGTTTCAGCGCCACCTCAATCCTGGCCAACTGGAGAAGGACATCGGGTTGGTTGGGGCTCAATTCGAGGGCGGCCTGATACGCAGCCTCGGCCGAACGCAGGTTGTTTTGCACATGGCCCAGGGCCTGGTACACATTGCCCAGCTGGAGATAGACCGCAGCGGTTCGGTATTCCCGGCGGATGGCGTCCTGAAAGGCCCTGGAAGCCGCGTTGTACCGGCCCTGAGCCGCCATGCTGGCCCCCAGGCCGGCGTAGGCCTCGCTCAGGTCGGGGTGCTGGGCCAGCAGCGCCCGCCAGAGGCGGGTCTCGTCTTCGTACGCCCCGCGCGCCCGGTAGAGCCGGGCCAGGGAGAGGTAGGTTTCGGCCCGGGTGGAGTCGAGGGCCAGGGACTGCTCCTCGCAGTAGGTGGCCTGGGCCAGCTCTGCCGGCGGTAGGGCGCGCAGGACGCGACTGCCGATCAGCTCCTGGGTCTTTTGGTGCCAGTCGCCGGCGTCGCGGCTGCAGGCGGCCAGTCCACACCAAAGCAGCAAAACCCAGCGCTTCATCAGCGCACCCTCTTGGGAGCGGCAGCCCCCTCTTCGAGCAGCACAAAGCGGTCGACCTCTAGATCCTGGTAGCGATCGATCTGGCCGCTGGGCCATTGCACTTCGACCTGGTCGACCCGGGAATGTTTGCCCAGGCCGAATTCCTGCTCCAGGCTGTTGGAACAGCCAAAGCTGTACCCGGAGGAGACCTCGGCGAACTGAAACAGGTCCCCGGCCTTGACCCTAATCTTGGCGCCGATTCCGTCGCGATTGCTGCCAATGCCCTTGAGGCGGAAGACGATCCAGTGGTTGCCGAAACCTTCGTTGCGGTACAGGGTATTCTCCCACTGGTCGCCCGGCCGCGCCCCGCCCACGGGCGTGTACAGATCTAAGTCGCCGTCCTGGTCGTAGTCGGCAAAGGTGACCCCGTGCAACTTGCCCAGATTGAGCACCCCCACCTGGGCCGTCACGTCGGTGAAGGTGCCGTTGCCGTTGTTGTGGAACATGGTGCTCAACTCCCGCCGCTCCATGGTCGGCCCGCCGTTGCCCAGAAAGAGGTCCACGTACCCATCGTAGTCGAAGTCACCGGGCACCCCGCTCATGGTGCCCAGGGCGCGGGCGAGGCCGGCTTCTTCGGCCACGTCGGTGAAGGTGTTGTTGCCGTTGTTGCGCAAAAGCACCGAGCGGTCGCGCGGGCGGGTAGAGTGGCCAGCGGCCCGGTCTTCGAGCACTACATCGTACTGGCTCCAGTTGCCGGAGAAGATGTCCAGCAGGCCGTCGTTGTTGTAGTCGAGGAAGAAAGTGATGAAGCCGTCGATCTGGTCGGCAGCGGTCCCGGTCTGGGCAGTGACATCGGTGAAAGTGCCGTTGCCGTTGTTGTGGTAGAGCACGTTGGGCTGGGTGAAGTTTTCCAGATAGAGGTCCGGCCAGCCATCCCCGTCGTAGTCGCCAAAGGCGGTGCTCAGGGTCTGCTTGCGATTGTCGACCCCGGCCCGCGCCGCCACGTCGGTGAAGGTGCCGTTATGGTTGTTGCGGAAGAGCACATTGGTCGAGTCGCCGATGGCCCCGGTGCCGTTGCCCAGGTAGATATCGAGCCAGCCGTCGCGGTCGAAGTCGCCCCAGGAGGCACAAAAAGTGGACCCATTTTCGTTGCCCACCCCGGCCTGGTCGGTCACGTCTTTAAAGTGCGCCCGGCCATCGTTCTGGAAGAGGTGTTTCTTGCCCGGGCCGAACCAGCCGTCGCGGGTGATGTACACATCCGCATCCCCGTCGTTGTCGTAGTCGGCCACCTGAGTGCCGATGCCGCCTTCGGGCAAGATCAGGCCGGACTCCTTGGTGAGGTTGGCGAAGCGGCCTCCGTCGTTGCGGTAGTAGTACAGCTCCGGGTGCCCCAGCGCCGCCAGGTCCAGGTCGCCGTCTCCGTCGAAATCGGCCCAGCCGCTGCTGCGACCCCCGTTAAACTTGTTCACGCCCATGGCCCTGGCCACCTCGGTGAAGCGGCCGCCCAGGTTGCCGGTGTCGGGAATGGCGTCGGCGAAGCGGTACGGCTCAGGGATAGTCTTCGGATTGCGGCCCAGCAGGAGCTGCACCTGTAGGTAATGCCAGCGCACCTTGAGAATGGCGGGGTGGTGATTGATGGTTTTCCTGAAGAGCGAGTCAGCGGCCAGGTTATCCTTGAGCCACAGGGCAGCGAGGGCCGATTGGTAGAGGGGTTCGTACCCGGTGGAGTCCACACTCAAGGCCCCGGCAAAGTAGTGCCTGGCTTCTTTGAAGCGCCCCTGCTCCAGGGCCTCCTTGCCCCGGCCCAGGTATGTTTCCAAGATAAGCTGACGAGCCGCCTGCAGGCCCGGCTCCAGCTCCCAGGCCCGGTGCAGCGAGGCGATGCCGTCCTCGATGCGGCCCTGCATCAGGTGCAGTCGGCCCAACTGCCAGTGCCCTTCGTACGCCCCCGGGTCGAGCTGGATGCAGCGTTCGAAGTGTTGCTCGGCCTCGCGCAGGCGATAGCGCTCCAGCAAGTCGAGTCCCTGCCGGTAGGACAAGACAAAAACCTCGGACCGCAAAGGGGGCTGGGGGCCGGGCGCAGCACAACTGGCCAGGGCCCACACCGAGAGGAAGGACAGCAGGCGACACACGTTTTTGCCCATGGGCTAAGAACTATAACTCCTCTTTGCCCTTTGTCAAGCTTTGCCGTAGATTGCTGGACAAAACCAAAGGAGAAACCCATGAAGATGCTCTTCGCCCTCTCGCTCACCCTCGTTCTGGGCGCGGCTTTTGCCGGTGCCCAATCCCTGATGAAAGACCGCGCCACCCTGGTACTCGAAGGCAAAGCCGCCCAACTGACCGTGGACCTGGGCGGCGGTTCCATCGCCGACTTCCACCTCAGTGACCAGCCTCTCAATCCACTCTCCTGGGACTCGTGGTCCTTCAGCACCGATCCCAACGCCGCCCCTCCGCCTGATCCCAGGTCCATGGGCCATTTCCTCTGCCTCGACCGCTGGGGCCCCGCCTCGGATGCCGAGATTAAAAACGGCATGGGCTGGCACGGCGAGGCCACCCGGGTGACCTGGAAGGCGCCGGATAAGCCCAAGAAGAAGGACGGGCGCATCCACGCCGAGATGAGGGCCGAGTTGCCCATGGGGGGCCTGAACGTCAGACGCAGCGTCGCGCTGGGCGAAGAACAGCCTTTCTTTGTGGTGTGCGAGGAAGTCACCAACCAGAACAAGCTGGGCCGGCTCTACAACATGGTGCAGCATCCAACCATCGGCCCTCCCTTCCTCGACGAGCACACCCTGGTGGACGCCAATGGCCGCAAGGGCTTCATGCAGGGCAGCCCCATGCCCAATCCAGAAGAGCCGGCCGTCTTCTGGCCCCAGGCCCTCAACCGCGACGGGGAGATTGTTAATATTCGCCACCTCAGCGGCGATGCCGATCCAGCCGTGGTCTCCTACGTCATCGACGAAGAGTACGGCTGGACCACGGCCAGCAGCCCCACCACCGGCCTGCTCATCGGCTATATCTGGAAGACCTGTGAATACCCCTGGTTCGACGCCTGGCGCCACGCGGCCAATGGCAAACCCTTTGCGCGCGGCCTGGAGTTCGGCACCTCCGGCCTGCACCAGCCCTTTCCCATTCTGGTGAAGAAAGGCAAGATCTTCGGCCGTTCTATCTACGAGTACCTGGATGCCGGCGAAACCGCCTCCAAGTCCTATGCCTGTTTCCTCTTCAAGATTCCCGCCGATTACCAGGGCGTGGCCAGCCTCAGCTACGCCGATGGCAAGCTCATCCTGCACGAGCGCGACGGCAAACCCGAACGAGATCTAGTGATGGAGGTCGGCCAGCTCTTCCCCTGAGCCAAAAAATGGGACTCACCAAAGAGCAGATCGAATACTATTGGGAGCACGGCTTCGTCCCGGTGCCCGGCCTCATCCCCGCCGAACAGGTGGCCCGGTTGCGCGCCCGCTACGACCAACTCATCGCCGAAGGCCCCAGAGCGGGCGGGCCCACCCCTTCCCAGGAACCCGAAGTGGCCAAAGGCCGCGCCGGGGTCGCCCCCTCGGCCACCACCGTGCGCAAGTTCGAGCGCCTGGTGCCCTACGAATCCCTCTTCCTGGAGTTGGCCTCCACGCCGGCCCTGGTGGAGGCCGTGGCTGCCCTCATCGGCCGGCCCGTGCAGGTCTGGCACGACCAGAGCCAGCTCAAACCCGCGCGCGTGGGTTCGGCCAAACCCCCGCACCAGGACAACTCCTATCACCGCATCGAGCCGGCTGACCTGACCGTCACTGCCTGGGTGGCCATCGACGAGGCCACCCTCGAAAACGGTTGTATGCGTTTCATTCCCGGTTCACACAAAAAAGGCCTGGTCGAACACCTACCCCTGCCCGGCCAGGAGCACAACCTCTCGCCGGCAGACGTGGACCTGTCCACCGAAATCGCCGTGCCCTGCAAGCCCGGAGACGTGGCTCTCTTCCACACCCTGGTGCTGCACCACTCCCTGCCCAATCGCACTGACCAGTGGCGGCGCTCCTTCATCTGCCACTACATCCATCCGGATGCCGCGTCCCCCACTGACCACACCCGCCTGCCCAGAATCCAGGTGTCCAACTAACAGGAGAGATCCATATGCGCTTGAGGAACAAAGTGGCGATCGTCACCGGGGGTGGTTCGGGCATTGGCCGGGCTACCTGCCAGCTCTTCGCCGAGCAGGGCGCCCGCGTGGTGGTGGCCGACATCAACCAGAAGGGGGGCAAGGAGACCGTGGCCCTGCTGCCCAAGGGCAAGGCGGTCTTCGTCAAGGCCGATGTGTCGCAGGAGGACCAGGTCGTGCGCCTGATCAAAGGGGCGGTGAAGGCCTTCGGCAAACTCGACATCCTGGTGAACAACGCCGCGGCCTTTGTTTTTGGCCGGGTCGAGGATGTCACCGTGGAGGACTGGAACAAGGTGCTAGGCACCAACGTGCTGGGCCCGGCCCTGTGCGTCAAACACGCGGTGCCCGAATTCAAGAAGGCCGGCGGCGGGGCCATCGTCACCATCGGTTCGATCAGCAGTTTCATCGCCCAGGCAGACTATCTTCCCTACAACACCTCCAAGTCAGCCCTCATCAACATGACCCGCTGCCTGGCCATGGACCTGGCCCCTTTCAATATCCGCGCCAACGTGGTCTGCCCCGGTGTCATCCGCACCCCCACCCTGGTGCGCCTCATCGAAGAGCGCAAAATGACCCCCGAGGACATCCAGCGCGAGTGGGTCAACGACCACCTGCTCAAGCGCCTGGGCGAACCGCGCGAAATCGCCAACGCCGTGCTCTTCCTCGCCTCCGACGAAGCCTCCTTCGTCACCGGCACCCACCTCATGGTGGATGGGGGCTACACAGCGCACTAGATGATCGCGGGGGTTCTACCGCGTCGGGGAATGACCCACTCCGGCCTTTCCCCAGGCGCGTCCTTCACCCTCGCTCTGGCTCCGCTACCCGGCCCCCAGCCACGCGGACTTCCCTACCCAACCACTCCCCGGGAAAGTCCTGCGGGGTCATCTCCCCGCCGCTTGGGGTGACCGGTAAAATCTTTGTGGCGGGCCACTAGCAAGCGGCGGATCAGTTGGTGTTCCCCAACGCCTTGTGCTGACTCTGCACCGAGCGCTGGTAGCGATCGAAAGCCTCCTCGTCGCGCCGGCAACTATTCCCCTTGTAGACCATGGCAAAGGCGCGGCGGTGCCGACTGGCCGAGCGATTGGGGTCGGCGCGGTGGATGGTGTTGCCGTGGTGGGCCACCGCATCGCCCGGCTCCAAATACATACAGACCTCTAGCGCCCGGTCCGCCTCCCCGTAGTCGGTGATGGCCTGCGAAAACCCCAGAACCTTCGAGGGGCCGTGCGGCCGGATGCCACCCTGGTGCGAACCCCGAACATAGCGAAGACAGCCGTTCTCCTCGTCAACCTTCTCCAGCGCCACCCAGATGGTGACCACCTGGGGCGGGGCCAGACAGAAATAGTAGTTGTCCTGATGCGGAGGCGTGGGGTGTTCGGTGTTCGGCGGCTTGTTGAACCACTCCGGCGCGTCGCAGCTCACCGGCTCGCCGACCAGGGTCTGGCCCAGGGCCACCCACTTGGCCCGGCGCGGGTAGTCGCGAAAGAACGGATCGACGCCCATGTGCTGCATCTGCTTGAGGGTCTCCAGCCGCGCCCGGTCCTGGTAAAACGCCGCGGTGGGCGGCAGGGTGGGCACCACCTCGCGGATGTAGCGGTCGAGGTTCTGGCTCAGCTCGGCCAATTCCCCTGCCTCCAGAAAGTTCCGCACCACCACAAAGCCGTCCCGGTCGTACGCCGGCTTCAGGTCCTGGTATTTGGTCTGGACACTCATGATGGCCCAGTGCCTCCTTTTACAGATCCGCGTCGAAGGTCCGGGCCGGCTTCCAGCCCAGCCGCTTTTCGGTGCGCGCCACATCGGTGGCCTTATACCCGCCAGGCGTGGCAGTGACGTAAAAACACTCATAGGTGATGCCCGGCGTCTCCAGGGCACACACCAGGGAGCTGGCCACGTCGCGGCGGTCGATGGTGCCCCAGCTGAAGTCCTTCACCGGACTGCCGTCCGTGGTTACCATGGTGTCCGCATCGATGATGCTCCAGGGGCGGATCGCCGCAGTGGACATGCCGTGTTGCTCGTGGAAATTGCGCGTCAATTCCTCCTGCAGCAATTTGGAGAGGGAATAGGAATTGCCGGCCTTGAGCGGGTAGAGGTCATTGGCGAGAAAGGTCCCGGTCGGATACCCCGTGTGTACCGCTCCGCTCGAGGTATGGACGAAGCGCTTGATGCCGTGAACCCGCGCCGCCTCCAGCAGGTTGAAGAGTCCTCTTACATTGATGGTGAAGCCGGGTCCATCCGGCCCATAGGTCGGATTGGGGGCCATGATGGTGTTGACCACGGCGTCGTGCCCGGCGACGGCGGCCTCGACGAGCTTGTAGTCCAAGATATCTCCCTGGATGGTGCGTTCGCCGCCAGTTACCGCTTTGATGTCGAAGGCGGTGACCTGATGGTTCCGGCTCAACAGTTCCAGGGCTGCCCGGCCGACAAAGCCGGCGGCCCCGGTCAATAACACGCGCATCTTTTCTGCTCCCGTTTATAGAGTGAGCCCCTAACCCGGATCCAGGACCTTCAGGCCGTGGCGGGCATCAATCCTTCCGGCGTGACCTGGACGAACTGCAGACGCAACTTGTCGCGCCAGGAATCCTCGTAGGCAAACAGAATCTTGTCCGGCGACACCTCGCACAAAGCCCCCATCGCCCAGATCGAGGTGTCGATGTAGGTGTGGTCCCAGCTCATGCCCTCGTCGCGGGTGGTGTGCAGGGTGAGGCCGGGAAAGCGGGTCGGGAAGAGCACCGCGCCCGCTTGCACCCGGACCGGCGCCGAGGGAGCCCAGCCGGCAAAGGGGCCGCGCACACAGGGCCCCCAGGTCCGGCCCTGATCGTGCGACCAGGTCTCCCACATCCACGGCGAATAGATGGGCCGGATCAGACACATGATGCGGCCGTCCGTGGTCTCGAAGCCGACCGGCTCGGTCAGGTCGAGGTTGCCCATCTCCTCGGCCTCGCCGTCGAGGTTGGCCGCCGGCGACCAGGTTCTTCCCCCGTCGGTGGAGCGGGTGGCAAAGGCCTGACAGTGGACCGCGCCCCACTTGGTGATGGGTTCGCTCGAAGTAGTGTGACCGCCCAGACCAAAACGGATGAGGGTCCCGTCGCGCAACTCCAGCGGCCAGCCCGTGCCAAACCCTTTGAGCCCGGCCGGGGCCTCGAACTCGATGGGCGCCGGTGCCGTCCAGGTCTTGCCCTCGTCGGTCGACTCGCTCCAGGCCGACTCTGCCTTGGAGCCCAGGGCCACACTGAGCAGGCGGCCATTTCGCAACACCTGCGGGCTGCCCACCATATTGGCCGGGGCCGGCGCCACGGTCCAGGTCCGGCCCCCATCCGTGGAGCGGCCCAGATGGCGACCCGTGGAGGAGCAAAAGGCACACAAGATCGTGCCAGCGGCCGTCTTCACCAGGCTGACGCCCCGCTGGGTCTCCCCTTGGTCCGGGAAGGGGACTACCCAATTTTTGATCTGCCCGACCGCTTCGTTCCAAGGCGGGGCTGTTACCTCGGTCCCCTCCACCTGCACTTGCCCGTGGCGGGCCTGGGCAAAGCCGGCCAAACCGATGCGCCCCTGGCGGTACCGGTGGTCGCGCACATCGAGGGCCGGATGGCCGTTCACCCACACCTGAAAGTGATCCCCCTCCACCTTGAGCCGGGCCTGGTTGAGGATGCCCAGCGGATTGCTGGGCACCCGCTGTACGTGGTTGAGCGCCAGCAGGCGCAGATAGCCCGAACCATCAGCCACCGAGAGGGCCGCCCAGAAATGCTGGGCGCGATACCCTTGCCCGCACTGGGGAAAGTGGATGAGATAAAAATGAGTGGGGTCCTGAGCCCGGACGATGAAGCCCAGGTCTGCGTGGTTGGCGGGCATCTGCACCGCGAACTGGGCCTCGATATCCTTATAGGCCTTGGGTTTGTAGAAGGCCAGCGCGTACCCCTGCAGCCCCTGCCCGTCCTCGCCCCGGCCAACGCGAATCCCGTCCTCTTGCTCCTCCCACTTGCCGGCTGCCAGATGCCAGCCCTGATCCTCGCCGAGGTGCAGCTGCACAGTTGCCTCCCATCGCTTATGGTGTTTTGCCGCTGGTTGCGGTCCCGCCGCCTTGACAGCGCGTCGGGCCTGGGGACATTTTCCTCGGCCAGCAGGTGTTCTGACCCCGTTTGCCTATCAAAATATCGCGAGGCTCCCATGTGCGCCATGTACCTGCACCTGACCAGGGCCGGCCTGGCATGAAAATAGTCGCTGTAGACCTGCACCAAGTCATCGTGCCGATGAAGCCCGACACCGTACATTCGGCCGGAGTCGAGGACCCGCTCTGCGCCCCAGATCCGATAACCGGCCGCCGGCTCAACTTCTGGGAATTCCCCAAGTGGATCATCGAACTCAGGGCTGACAACGGCCTGGTCGGCCTGGGCGAGCCGCGCCGGGGCGATCTGTACGGACCGCTGTGCCAGTACGCCGATCTGATCGTCGGCCGCACCCTGGCCGAGCTGCCCATCGGCAATCTGCCCCTGCCGCACGGCGACGACTATGAAACCTATATCATTTACGAAGCCTACGAGATGGCCTGGCTGGATCTGCTGGGCCAACATCTGGGGGTGCCGGTACACCATCTGCTGGGCGGCAAACGCATCGACCGGGTGCCCATCGACTACTGGATGGGCCGGGCCAGCGTAGAGGACACCTTCCGCCGGGCACAACTGGCCAGGGAGTTGGGGTTTTGCGGGGTGAAGATGAAATGCGCGTTGGGTGATCCCATTGCCGCGCGGGTCGCGGCGGTGCGCCAGGCAGCGCCCGGCTTCTCCATCGTGCTCGACCCCAACGAGCGTTTTGAGGATCTGGAAGGGGCTCGGCGCGTCGCCCGTCAACTTGAGGCATTCGAGGATATCGTCTTCGAAAGCCCGGTGCCCCAGCAGCGCCTCGACTGGTACGTGCAGTTGCGCCGGGAAATCCCCCAGAAGATCGCCCTGCACCTGACCTCCCTGGCCCAGCTTTTGCCCGCCTTGCGCCTGGAGGCGGCCGACTATTACAACCTGCTGGGGCCGCTGGTGCAATTCAGCGAGTGGGCCCGCCTGGCGCAGGCGGCCGGTTTCCCCACCTGGCGCGGCACCGGCATGGATCTGGGCATTCGCGACATGAGCAGTGTACACGCCGCCGCCGCTGCCGGCTGCACCCTGCCCAGCGATATCATCGGCCACCTGCTGCGCGAGGACGACCTGATCGCCGAACCCATGCCCTTCAGCGAGGGCGCCCTGCTCGTCCCCGACACCCCCGGGCTGGGAGTCACCCTGGACCGCGAGGCGCTGGAGCAATATCGGATCAGCTAATATGCCGCGCAGCTACCAGGTGGAGACGAACTCCTCCATGCCGAAGCCGGCGGGCATGGCATTGGGCTCGTACTCCGAGGGTGGTCCCTGGAAGCCGGGTGCCGCTTGCGCAG
>SICG01000015.1 GCA_009691525.1 Candidatus Latescibacterota bacterium
GAAACCGGGGAATCTATACAGCGCACGAAAGCAGGTCTTGGTCTTCATACCAAGACCCTACAGACCTCAAGGTAATCGTGTCAAGTTTTCAACCCCTCTTCTCCGAGGGGAAACAGCCCTTTTTGACCCATAGAAAAGATAGTAGAGCCATCTTTAGAACGGTGAAACTATCCTGGTCCTAAAGGCAATCAACTGCGAGGAGGAACCATGAGCAGATTCATGAACATCGCCTGCATCTCCTATTCTCCACCCGGAGGGGGCAGCGACGAGGAAGTAGTGCCCAAGGTCCACCAGGAACTCAAGGAGCTGGTGGGCCGCTGCGCCCAAGCCACCAGGCCAGACCTGATCGTCCTGCCCGAGACCATCTGCCGGAATTTCGCCGAGCCGGTGCCCAGTGGCCCGACCACCCGCCTGCTGGCCGGCCTGGCGAGGAAACACAACTGCCTGATCACCGTGCCGGTGCGTCAGCGCGAGAAGGGCAAGATCTACAACGTCCTGGCCTTGCTCGACCGGCGGGGCAAGGTGGCGGGCATCTACCGCAAGTACATCCCGGTCTTCCCCGAATTCGACCACGGAACCTGCTCTGGAGAGGGACCGGTGCTTTTTCCCACCGAATATGGTCCAGTAGGCTCGGCTATCTGCTTCGATCTGAACTTCTCGGAATTGCGCGAGGCCTACAAACCTCTGGGACCCAAGCTGCTGCTTTTCAGTTCTATGTACCACGGGGGTTTGGTGCAGAACTGGTGGGCTTTGGATCTGCGTGCCTTTTTCGCCGGGTCGGTGTACCGGGGCGCCCCCTGCACCATCATCGATCCCCAGGGGACGACCCTGGCGGAGAGCAACAACTATGAACCCTGGGCCGCTGCCCGGATCAACCTGGACTTCGAGGTGGTCCACCTCGACCGCAACGGGGCCCACTACGGCAAGATCCACCGCAAATACGGAGACCAGGTGCGCATCGTCACCGCCGGCAAGGTGGGCACTTCGGTCCTGTACAGCGAAAGCCCCGACCGCACGGCCGCCGAGATCGTCGCCGAATTCGAATTGATGCGCCTGGACGACTATTTCGCCTGGTCGCGCCAGTTGCGCCTAGAGCACCGGTGATGGGGGTTGCCTTTACTCGCGGGTTAACACCGGGGCGAGGATGGCCTGGGCGTGTAACTTGGCAAAGTCGGCACTGCCGTCGTCCTCGAGCAGCTCGGTGTGGTTGCCCCACTCGTTGACCGGCTGGTTGACTTGGCCGAAGAAGATCCACTTCTGCGCGGTGCTGCCAAAGTAGACCTTGACCCCGCAGGCCCGGTGGACCTTGATGAGCCGGCGCGGCAGAGAGTGGTCGGGCCGATCAACCCGATACCTGGCCAGTGCCTCCTCGTCCATTTCCACCCCCAGTCCGGGCGCTTCTGGAACCCTGGCGTGACCGCCGATGACTTCGATGGGGTGGCGCAAGAGCGGGTGCTCGTAGAGTTCGTGGCAGGTGATGGAGGGCCATTGGGAGTGGGTGAGCACAGCGCTCAGGTGCAGGGCCATGATGGTGGTCAGGCCGGTGCCCACCATTTGTAAGAAAAAGGGCATATTGAGCTGGGCGGCGGTATTGCCCTGGACCAGGGTGCTGGCGACACCTCCGCCGATGACGAAGCCGTCACATACGCCCCCTAGTTCGAGCCCGGTGCGCGGGGGGATACTCCCGTAGTGATGGGCGATGGGGGTCTTAATCTGCTGGCGCAGCAAGTGGTTGCCGCTGGCGTCGTCGCGTGGGATGGGATCTTCGAAGATCTTGATCTTGGGGAAGGTTTCCTCCAACTCGCGCAGCAGGGGCAGGGCAGTGCCGGCATTGACCAGAAAGGCGTTCCAGTCCGCGTCAATGGCAAAATGGGGCGGGGTGGCCTCGCTGATCAACTGCATGGTCCGCCGCACGTCGAACCAGGGGCGGGGCTTGGTCTTCATGCAGGTGTACCCCAAGCTCACGGCCACCCGGGCCTCCTCGGCGTACTGTTCGGGGGAGGTGTCGTGCATCCAGTAGGAAATAGGGCACCAGTCGCGGCACTTGCGGCCCAGCAGCCGGTATACCGGCACCCCGGCCAGCTTGCCGGCCGCGTCGAAGAGGGCCATCTGCAGTCCGGCACCCAGGCTGTCGTCCCACATGGTGGCAAAGGGCGACTGGCCCAGCACCCGTTCCTCGATATTCACCCGGCCCCAGGTGTAGTTCTGGATCGTCTCCCCATATCCGATGAGGCCGGCATCGGTGTGTACCTTGATGACCTCGATTTCGGACCAGGTATGGATATGGGCCCGCTCCATCTCCAGTCGTACTCTTTGCACAAAGGGGACCACTGCGATGAGTCGCTCGACCTTGGTGACCTTGGCAATCATGGGGCCGTCCTTTCCGGGCTCGGGTTCGGCACAAAGGTATCCCCACCCGTCTTCCAGGTCAAGCTTCGGCGGTTGCCCGAACAGAGGCGGGAACCTATACTCTGAAACGACCCGAGATGTCCGATTTAGCCTGGTTTGCGGGGAAACACCTTTTCTGGTCTGAGTGGCAATGGATGTGAGCCTGGAAGACAAGTTTCTGCGCCCGGAGGGCACGATATTCCTCACCGGCATCGAGGCCCTGGTGCGCCTGATCCTCGAGAAGCAGCGCGCTGACCTGGAAACCGGCTCGGTCAACCAGACCTTCCTCTCCGGGTATGAGGGATCCCCCTTGGGCGGCCTCGACCTCGAGATCTCCCAGAATCTCGGATTGCTCAATCGCAGCGGCCGCACGGTGCATCAGTTCGGCATCAACGAGAAGACGGCAGCCTCGGCCATGCTGGGGACCCAGTATGCGGCTGGGGTGGACGTGGATGCCTTTTGGTACGGCAAGGCCCACGGCACGATGTGGATTCCCGACGAGACCTGGCTGGCCAACCTGGCCGGCTCCCGGGGCCGAGGGGCGATGGTGCTGCTGTGCGGGGAGGACCACCGCTCCAAGAGTTCGGTTTCCCCGGGGGCCAGCGACTGGGCTCTGCGCAGCAGTCTGGTGCCCACTTTCTATCCGTCCAGCGTGGAGGAGATCCTGGTTCTGGGTCAACACGCCATCGCCCTGTCGCGTTGCCTGGGCCTGGTCACGGCCCTGAAACTGGTCACCCCGGTGTGTGACGGGGCTAGCACCCTGCACGCCGAGGCCCTGCGCGTCACCCCGATCCTGCCCAAGCTCGACGGGCGCCCCTACCCCAAGCGCTTCAACGAGATCGTCATGGCCACCGGCGCCCTGCCCATGCAGCGCGAGCTGGTGGAACGCAAATTGCCCCTGGCCGAGCAATACCTGCGCCTGAACCAGATCAACTGCATCCACCAGGGCGCAGGGGATATCGGGATCATCGCCACCGGCAAGAGCTACACGGATCTCTGCCAAGCCCTGGAGGTCATGGGCTTGGAGGTGCCGGTCCTGCACCTGAAGGCCATCTTCCCGCTCGAAGGGGAGATCATTCGCCGCTTTGCCACGGGTCTGCGCCGCATCTACCTGGTGGAGGAACCCGGGCCCTATGTGGAAGAGGGGATCAAGGCCGCGTTGTGGGGGACCGGAGTGGAGGGGGTGTACGGCAAGCAGGACGAAGGGGGGCAGCCCTTCCTGCCGGCCTGGGGCGAACTGGACCCCGAAGTGCTGGCCGAGAAGCTGTGGCCCAAACTCAAGGGGGACCGAGTTGCCATCCCCCTGACCCCCCTGGCCGAAGTGCTCAACCGACAGTACCCCTGGGTGCCCCTGGTCTCGCCCATGTCCTGCGGCGGCTGCCCGTACAATGTCTTCCGCGATCTGGAGGAGAAACCCGGGGGGGAGATTGGCTGCAGCTCGATCCGCGCCATCGAGGCGTACGACCACGGGGTACTGTACATCCCGACCATGGGAGCCGGTGGTTCCATTTACAGCGGGGCGGCGCATTTCAACGGCAATCAACACATCTTCCAGTACCTCGGGGACGGGAGCTATTTCCACAGCGGCCGGGGTGCCATCCAGACCTGCGTCCAGGCCCAGACCAATATCACCTTCCTGCTGCTCTACAACGGCACAGTGGCCCTCACCGGGGGACAGCAGCCCGGCGGGCAGCAGCCCGTGGCCAGGGTGGTGCAGGAGTTACTGGCGCTGGGGGTGGCGCAGGTAGGGGTGGTCAGCGAGGATGAGGAAGAGTACCGCAACTTGCGCCATCCCCAGTTGCGCATCTTTGGTCTGGAGCAGCACGCCGAAGCCCTGGCCGAGTTTAAACAAGTGCCTGGTACCTCGGTGCTGATCCTCGACAAGGAATGCGCCACCGAGAAGATGCGCCGGCGCCGCCGGCAGGGGGTCAAGCCAGATGAGTACATCCTCATCCACGAGGAACTCTGCGAAGGGTGTGGGGATTGTTTCCATCAGTCGGAGGGCTGTGCCGCCCTCTACTCCCAGCAGACCGAATACGGCGAGAAGACTCAGGTGCGGCAGAGCGGCTGCACCCAGGACCGGCTCTGTACCGACGGGGAATGTCCGGCCTTTATAACCGTGCGCGCTGCCGGGTTGCACCGGCGTCAGCCCGAGGCTCTATCAGACCTCCCGGAACCGGTCGTGCCGGCCATTGGTGAGGGGTACACGGTTTTCGCCATGGGCCGGGGCGGGACCGGCGTGGTGACCATCTCACACCTGTTGGCCTACGCGGCGATGATGGAAGGCAAGCAGGTCTACCTGTCCAACAACACCGGGCTGGCCCAGAAGGGGGGGCCCGTCGAGGCGCCCATGGTTTTCAGCGAGGGCAGGCAACCGGTCTTCAACCGCATCTTTCCGGGCAGCGCGGACCTGTACCTGGGTTTTGACCTCTTGAGGGCCGCCGAACCTGGAAACCTCAAATACGCCTCGCCCGGCCGCAGCTTGGCCATGGTCAGCACTGCCCAGGTCCCCACCGCGAGCATGAACCGCCACCCGGAGGAGAAGTTCCCGGCGCCCCAAGGCCTGAAAGGGCTCATCGACTCCTGCAGCCGCAAGAGCGACAACGTCTATCTGGACACCTACTTGCTGGCGGAGCGCCTCTTCGCCGACACCCTGTACGCCAACATGCTCTTGGTGGGGGCCGCGTACCAGGCCGGTGCCCTGCCGCTGAACGCCGAATCCATCGAGGCAGCCATCCGACTCAACGGCAAGGCCGTCAGCGAGAATATCCAGGCCTTCCGCTGGGGTAGGTTGAGCGTGGCGGACCCGGCGCGGGTGGAGCGGGTGTTGGCGGGGGAGAAGAAATCAGTGGCCCAGGTGGTAGAGGCACAGCGGCGCGGTTTGAAAGGCGAGGCCCTGCTGGTATACGACCAGGCCTTGCGCGAGATTGGCTTGGACGAAGAGGGGCAGCGCCAGCTGAGCCTGCGCTTGGCCGAACTCAGCGCGTACCAGGATGCAGATTATGCCCGGCAGTATCTGGAGGCAGTCCGGCCGGTGTGGGAACTCGACCAGCGCTTTCCCGACCGCGGCCAAGCCCTGACCCGGGCGGTGGTGATCAATCTGTACAAACTGATGGCGTACAAGGACGAGTACGAGGTGGCTCGTCTGGCAACCCGGCCCGAGGCTGAGGATAGGGTGCGCGCCCTCTTCGATGGGCCGGTCAGCGTTTCGCATCTGCTCCATCCCCCCACCTTGCGCTCGCTTTTCCCCAAGAAGATGCGCCTGGGCCCCTGGTTCCGCCCGGTGTACGGGGTGTTGAAACGTCTGAAAGGCCTACGCGGTTCGGCCCTGGACCCTTTTGGGCGCACCCCGTGCCGACAACTGGAACGGGCCCTGATCGATTGGTACGGCTGGCTGATGGGGGAGGTGTTGGCCCAGGTGGATGAGAGGACCTACCCCTTGGCTGTGAAGCTGGCCCAACTGCCCGATCGCATCCGGGGGTACGAGCAGGTCAAGATGAAGAGTGCGGCTCAAGCGCAACAGGAGGCGGTGGGGCTGCTGGTCCAGTTAAGGGCGGCGCGGGCAGGTTCGTCGGGATAGTCAGGCTACCCGCACCAACTGCCCGAGGCGCAGAGCCCGGTGCAGTGCGCGCAATAACTTTAGCTCGGGCGTGTTAACACGCGGAACCGCAGGTGGGGTGACAGGGTCCAGAAAGGCGTGGATCCAGGCCGGTTCTGGATGGAGGAAGGCGGGGGGCGAGATTTGGATGCCCCCGCGATGAACCAGCATCGGGGTATTGGCGATGTGGTCGGCAAAGACCAACCCGCCGCTGCCC
This sequence comes from Candidatus Latescibacterota bacterium, assembly GCA_009691525.1. Taxonomy (GTDB): domain Bacteria; phylum Latescibacterota; class UBA2968; order UBA8231; family UBA8231; genus SICG01. The sequence continues at coordinate 6,204 of SICG01000015.1, forward strand.
AAGAGTGTGAGATCGAGGCTGGGAGAAAAGTAGTGGGGCGCCACGATCAGGTGGGCGGTGGCCCGGTTGGCAAAGGCAAGGGTGAGGGCGAGGTGGTGCTGCCGGCCCTCGCGGCAGGCGGCCAACTGCACCTCTACCACTTCGGCGTCGATCAGGTCCCGCGCTTCGGCCAGCAGTTGGCAGGCCGCCCACCAGGCGTTGAGCAGATCGCTTCCACCCCCCACCAGCCGGCGCAAGTATACCGGGGCGCCAAAGGCCGGCGACCGGCGCTGTTCCGAGGCGGTCTGGAAAAGCGGTGAGTGCAGGTGTTGTCCTCCCCAGCTCCAGAGAGGAGAGGCCGGCAGGTCCGCCGGGCCGGCGCTGAGTACCCGGATCTGGTGTTTTAGGCAGGTGGAGAGGTCGTTTTCCAGGCCGCGATAGGGCCACAGGAAACAGCAAGCCTCCGGGGTGCTTGCAGCCAAGAGTGCGCCCAGCTGCGAAAAGACAGGCGCCGGCGCCGAACGAAAAGAAGCGCGCCAGGGATTCAGGATCGCCGAGATTTTTAGGCTCCTGCCCAGGACCGACAATAGTTGTTGCTGGCTAGGGTGGGCGACCAGCGCGATCACGTTTCCCTCTGCAGGGGGAGAGCCACTGGTTGGCCGCCGGTGGCCGCCGAAAGATAGCCGGCGGTGAGAATCTCCATCAATGCCCGGCCCTGGTGTACGGTATAACGAGGCTGGCGGTCAGTGTCGAGGGCTTCGACCAGATCTTCGAGGGCGGCGTACAGGCCGGTGGGATCTGCGGCCAGGGCCGCGCTCAGGACCGGCGAGCCACTGGCCCATTGCATGGGATCGAGGGGAGAAGGGTGATACTGGGCGTCGACGATCTTAGGGCGGAGAAAGCTGTGCAGCACCGGGTGTTTGCCGTCCACCAGGGTAGTGCCGCGGGTGCCGACCAGGTGTGCTTTCAAGGGGCCGCCGTGGGCATGGGTGGCCACGCCGATGCGCGCGCCGCACAAGGTGGCGATCGCGCCATCGGCCGCGCCCATGGTCATCATGCCGAAATCGTCTGTCCGGCTGGCCGCGTGCTCGGGGAAGAAATAGGCCCCGGCCCGGCCTTGGGCCCAGGCGAGGGGCCCCAGGCATTCCTGGATCAGGCCTAGGGCGTACGCACCTACGGTGAGTAATTCGCGCTTGAGTTCCGGAAAGGTCCACTGCCCAGGAGGCAGGATCGGCCCCCCGGAATCGCTCGGCAGCGCCTGGGGCCAGCCCTTGCTGAACATGACCTCTACATGGACGCCGAGCAGCCGGCCCAACGCAGCACCAGAAAGCACCTGGCGGCATTGCTCGAGCAGTTGGCTGTATGCATAACTTGGAACGACGGATTTCACCCCGGCCCTGGTGACGCTGGCTGCCACCTGGTCGCAGTCCTCCAGGGTGGCGCCCACGTATTTGTCGATCCACAGATGTTTGCCGGCCTCAGCGCAGCGCTGGGCCAGGCCGGCGTGGCGCTCCTGTTCGTGGGCAATGCTGACCAGATCCACCCCTGGGTGGGCGAGGGCTGGTGCGATGCCGCGTATATAGGGCACGCCGAGTTCCTCGGCCCACTGGCGGTTGAGGGCAGCCAGTTCGGGATAGATGTCGTGTTCGTCGGCCACGGCGACGATGCGGATGCGCGGGTGTTTGCGGAAGAGCGGGACAAAATTGCGCTGGTGGCCGTGCCGGCTAAAGCTAAGCAAGAGCACACCGTAGATTCGATCCATACTCAACTATAACCAAAAGGAGCGGATATGGAGCAGGAATACTGTGTCAGGGATGGATTTGCTTTACCAGCCGAATTCCACGGCCATCCCGGTGGCATCTCGCGGGTGGTGTTGGGGCCAGGGGCTCGCCACGCCGACCGACCGGCGGCGCTGGACGCGGAGAGTCTGATCATCCATACCAACGAATATCAGCCCGGAGGCACCTCGGGTGAGGCGCATGTCCACGCCGATCAGGAACAAGCCTTTTACATTCTGGAGGGAAAGATGGAAGTCTGGGTGGGGGAGAAAACCTACCTCGCAGGTCCGGGCGATTGCATTTTCCTGCCCCGCCACTTGCCCCACCGGCATCGCAACGCCGGGGAAACCCCGCTCAAGTTCCTGTTCATCAGCGCCGTGCTGGGCCGCTAGACTTTACTCACCACTTGCTCAGGTTGCCCATGATGCGGGTGAGATCGCGCTTGAGTTTCTCGGTTTCGGCTTCCAGTTCGGCAATACGACTCTCGCGCAGCTGCAGCGTGGCTTTAAGCTCATCGAGGGTCTTTTCGAGCTGGGAGATCTTTTCGGCCAGCCTGCGCTATGCTCGGTGCCCTCGGAGCGCTGGCGCTGTTTTTCCTCCAACTCTTGCCTCAGGGTGGCCACCCGCACATCCATGTCGCGTTCTTTGGTGGTGGTCTGCTCGCGCAGGCGCTGGGATTCGCTTTCCAGTTTTTCCTTGAGCTGGGCGCTCTTCTCGTGGAAGGTGGCCTCCTGGGCTTTGAGTTGGATCTGCAGTTCGCGATTCTCGTGCTGCAATTCCTGGTTCCGGCGTCCGCGTTCCTCGGAGAACTTCTCGGCTTCCTTGCGGTGCGCTCCTTCCAGGTCGATTAGCTGATGCAGGCGGGCAATTTCGTCGCGCTGGCGCGTGATCTCGGTCCGGAGTCTGGAAGCGGTCAGAAAAGTGAAGATCCCCATCGATCAATTTCCCTCAGGCATTGGCAGGCATCAGGACTGACTGGCCCGCTGCCACTCCGAATCGGGCATATCCTGGGCCAGCTTGAGGGCGCCGGTGGCCCCGGCGAATACCGGATCATCGACCGCCGTGACCCGGCAGGAGCCGAATTCCGTCAGGTTGGAACGCACTTCCTCAGCCAGGCCACGGATCTGGCTGCCGCCGCCGGCCAGCACGATGTTCTGGCGCAGTTCGTGCTGGAACTCGGAGTCGTAGGTGACGATCAGTCCGCGGGCATGGAGGATCATTTCCGGGAGGATGCTCTCACAGGCCTCGCGCAGGCTTTCGGTGACGTCGTAGGCCTTGGGTCGGCCATTGACCTGGAAGTCGATGGTGATGACCTCCTTCTGCGAAGAGACAAAGGCGTATTGCTCCTTGATCCGCCTGGCCATCTCCAGGGTGATGGGAGAGTCTTTGATCTTTTCCTGGAGCAGCATATGGAAGCGATTGTCGATATAATTGCCCGCTTTGGCCAGGGTGCGCTGGTCGTCGTCGGCGGGGATCGTGCCGTGCATACGGCACAGGTCAAGGGTGCCAGCGCCGATGTCGATGATCAGGGCGTTGTTGAACAGTTCGAGTCCGTAGGCCACCAAGAAAGGTTCGGAGGCGACGATGGCATGATCGACCAAGCCATCGACCGCATCACTGACCGCCTGCCGGTCCTCGGCGGTGGAACGGGCGGGGGCGCCGATTACCGCGCGGATCTCCTGCCCGGGTTGGGGTTCGGCCAGTTCGATGATGTAGCTGGTGAGATGGCGCACAGCCTCGGCTTCACGGCTGCCAGCGTCAGCGCCAGGGGCGGAGGGGCGGTAGCGCAGGACGCCCTGCTCCTGGGCCAGATCATGTCCACGGCCATGCGGTTCTTGAGGCATTCCTCGCCGATGACGACCTTTTTCTTGAGCAGTTTGTAGGAAATGAGGTCTTTGGGCCACCCCACGACACTGGCGACGGTGCGCTGGATACCGGTGCTGGTAGCTACCGCGCTCTGCGAGGTGCCCAGGTCAATTCCTATATAGAGGATTTCGCCCGAAGGCATAGCAGATACACTGCTATCTGCGGTGGACATGACCAGTGATTCCTCCCCGGACTAACGAGATGTTGCCGATCAATTTGCATGAAAGCTAAGGGCAGGATGAGAGGAATGTCAAGTGGTAAATTCCGGACAATATCTTGTGGCTAGACCGCAGCGAGTCTCTATTAGTGGAATAGTGCTTTTGCTGTTGGGCTTTGGGGTTAGTGCCCAGGTTGCCGCTGTGGAACCGCGCTTCGCTCCGCGAGAGGTGTTGGTGCGCTGGGAAGGGCGAAGGGCAAAACTAGCCGCCCGGATGGAGGTGGCAAAACTCAACGAGCGTTATGGACTGGAAAAAGAGGAAGCCCTGTGGCCTGACGCCGGACGGCTGGCCAAGGCCGCGGCAGCGGGGGCGCTGCTCGGGCGTTGGGAGAAACTGACCTTCGCCGCCTGGGTCGACCCCGAGGAGGTGGCTGTGGCCTACGGTCACCTATCTGGGGTGGGGTTGGCCCAGCCCAATTACCTACGGCGCTTCACTGCGGTCCCCGATGATTCCCTGTACCGGCAGCAATGGAGCCTGAGTGCCATGGGCTGGGATTGGAATACTGAACCCCGGGCTGAGGGGATCGTGGTGGCCATCCTCGATTCCGGGATCGATTGGCATCACCCGGATCTGGTGGGCCAGATCTGGGAAAACCCTGTCGAGACCCAGGGCAAAGCCGGGGTGGATGACGACGGCAATGGCTATGTGGACGATGTGCGGGGCTGGGATTTCAGCGACGCCCCGGGTTTGCCTGGCGAAGGAGACTACCTGATTCGGGATGCGGAGCCCAATGACGAATCCGGCCACGGCACCCACGTTGCCGGTATTGTGGGCGCTATCCCCAACAATCGCATCGGTATCGCCGGGGTTGCCCCCGGGGTGCGGCTGATGGTGTTGCGCGCTGGTTTCAATATGGGGGGCGGAGGTTTTCTGGAAGACGACGACGTGGCTGCAGCGCTGGTCTATGCCGCCGACCAGGGGGCCGACGTGGTCAACATGAGTTTTGGCGATCCCAATTATTCACCCCTCATCCGCGATGTGGTGCGATATGCGGCCCAGGCCGGTTGCACCCTGGTGGCTGCGGTGGGCAACGAAAACAGCGAGGCTGTTTTCTACCCTGCCCGCCTGGGCGAAGTCATCGCCGTGGCCGCGACCGGGCCGGGGAACGGGGTGCTGGCCTTCTCCAATTCCGGCTATAGCCTGGACCTGGCAGCGCCAGGCCAGGCGGTGCTCAGCCTGCTGCCGGGCGGGGGGTACATCGAGCGATCGGGCACCTCCATGGCTGCGGCCCAGATAAGTGGGTTGGCCGCGCTGGTCCTTGGGCGACACCCAGAATTTACTCCTCAACAAGTTCGCGGTGTCCTGACCAGCGGCGCACTCGACCTGGGCGCACTTGGCTGGGATGTACATGCCGGGGCCGGCCTGGGTCAGGTGGGGGCCAGGAAGATGGGCACCCCGCCGACCCTGCTCTTGAGTGCAGAATCAGGTGGAGAAGACAAGGTACTGGCACACCTGGAAATGACCGGGGAGGGCGCTTACGATCTGAGCTGGGGGAAAGGGGACGAACCAGCGAGCTGGAAGGTCCTGGACCAGGGGCAGGTCCAAGCCAGACGAGTGGTGGATTGGACCTGGTCTAAAGCGGGGTTGACGGAGGGAGACTACCTGCTGCGCGGCAGGTTTTTCACCCAGGAGGGCACCCTGGAGGAACGGGTGCAGATGCAGGTGAACAGACAGGTGGGTCAGGTCCATGATTTTCGGGTGTATCCGGCCCTGGAGGGAGGGGAATGGGTCCAGGTGGCCGAATGGGAGTCCGAGGGGGGAGGGGTTGACACCCTCATCGTTCGCCGGAGGGGGTCAAGGGAGGATCTCTACCAGATTCCCGAGACCTCCACCCGGCGCCAGCACTGGTTGCGTCTGCCAGAGGATCTCTTGCCCGGTGACTACGGGGCCCAGATCGGGGCAACGGGTTTGGAGTTGGGTTTTTCCGTAGGATTTGAGACGGTTTCCCGTTGGAGCATGGACCAGAAAGGGCTTCTCCCCGAAGGATACCTGCTCCCGGCGCTGAGTGATTTCAACGGCAACGGACTCCCCGAGGTCGTGGCCATGTTGTCCCGGGGAAACCGCTACAATCCAGTGGCCTTCTACGAGTCCGGCAAGCTGCCTGCAGCACACACCTCCCCGCTGGTCTTCATCCCCTGGGCCCTGGCCGACCTGGACGGGGACGGGCGCCAAGAACTGGTGGCCGTGGATGCCCAGCGGGTGCGATTGATCGAGGCCCCTGATCCTCATGCTTATCCTACCCAGTCGATCTGGCAGCAGGATGATGCCTGGGGCGGGGAAGTGGCCGACCTGGATGGCGACGGCCGGGAGGAATTGCTGGCGCGTTCGGCAAAGGCGCAGTTGTTCCAGGTGATTGAGGGTCGGGGTGACAACACCTTGGTGGAGACCGGGGTCCTGCCCAACCCCACCGGGGGTAGCAACGAGCTGGGGGAAAGGCAAGTCGCCGCAGATTTGGACGGCGACGGCCGAGGCGAATTGCTCAGCGGTGACGAGGACGGTGATCTATTCATCTACGAGGCTATCGGCGACGACACCTACCGACTCACCTGGAAGGAGGAAGGGCAGCAACTCCCGGCAGATGCCCGGCTGGTGGGAGGTGGGGTGGACCTAGATGGGGACGGCATGAAGGAGTTCGTGGTCGGCCGGCTGTACCAGGACCCTTTTGAGGTGCAGCAGACCCGTTGGCTCATCGAGGTGTACCAGGCCAGCGGGGACAATACCTTTGTGCGGGAATGGCAGACCGCGGCGCTGGGGGGGAAGGCCGGGGGCAACGGCATTGCCCTGGGGGATTGGGATGGGGATGGGTCCATAGAGTTTGCCGTGGCCCTGCCTCCCCACCTGTACCTGTTCAGCGCTACCGGCACGGATACCTACGGACCGGTCTGGGAGGCAGAGGCAGGCGACGCGCACCAGCCGGTCTCCGGGGATCTTGATGGAGACGGGCTGAGCGAACTGCTCTTCAATACCGGAGGTGGTATCGGCATCTTCTCCCGGCACCCCGGATTGGCGCCCCCAGTCGGCCTGGCTGGCCATGCAGTGGACCAAAGGGCCATCGCCCTGCGGTGGGACCCCGTTGAAGCGGCCACCAGTTATCGGGTCTACCGCGACGGAGTCTTGCTGGCCGGTCCGGTGTTCGCCCTGCATTTTGAGGACCGCCAGTTAGAGACTGGTCAGGAGTACGAGTACACCGTCACCGCCCTGACCGGGGCAGGGGAGTCGGCCCGCTCTGCCCCGGTGCGGGTGCGGCCTCAGGAGAGTCCCCGGGTGTTGGCGGTGGAACGACTGGCGACCCGCCAACTTGGGGTGGAGTTCAGCCAGGTGATGGCGGCCCCCCTGTCCTACCGGTTGCGGCTCGATCCGGGGGTAGGTACCCCGACGTCGGTCGTGCTGGACCATTCAGGGCGGCGCCTGCTCCTGGGTTTTGAACTGGCTCTGCCAGATTCGGGGTTCTTCAAGCTCGTGTTCAAGGGGGTGGAAAATGCCCTGGGAAGTCCGCTGGCATCGGCGGACTTCGCCTTTGAACTGGAGCCGCTGCGGCAGGCGGCCAGGCTGCTGGCCGCCTGGGCAAGATCGCCCAAGGAAGTAGTAGTGCAGTTCAGCCAACCCATCCCGGACCCTGGGCCGCAGAGTTTCACCTTCGCGGGCGGGGTAACCCAGGTCACCGGAGCGCGGAGCGCAGGTGGCGAGGTGATGCTGGATCTGGACCCGCCACTGCAGCCGCTGGGCCGGCGCTACGAATTGCAGGTAAGCGCCCTGGTCGATGAGGAGGGAAACCAGATTGATGGCAAGGTGTTCCTGGACCTGGAGGCTCCCAACCTTTCCCAGGTACGGGTTTTCCCCAATCCCTTTCGCCCGGTTCGGGGAAAGGCGACCTTTGCATTTCTCCCGGCCCAGGCCCAGGTGTTCATCTTCGACCTAGAGGGTCGTTTGGTGCAGATGCTCAAAGAAGAGGAGGGAGACGGCGGGGTACTCTGGGACGGGACCAGCGCTGCCGGTCAAGCCCTGCAGTCTGGGGTTTATCTCTTTCGTGTGCTCAGTGGGGTAGACCAGTACCAGGGGAAGCTGGCGCTGATCCGGGAATAGGATATTGGCATTGAGGGTATTTCTGCGTACTCTTAGGCGAAAAAGGAGGCCAAAATGGTTCGTATCGGTATCGCCGGCATGGGATTCATGGGCGTGACCCACTTTAGGGCTATCGAGAAGATCAAGGGTGCCAAGGTCGTGGCTATCTGCACCCGCGACCAAAAGAAACTGCGGGGGGATTGGCGCAAGGTGCAGGGAAACTTTGGGGGGGGTGGTGGGTTACAGGATGTGGCGAAGTTGGACTGCTACGCCGATCTAGATGACCTGCTGGCCGATCCCAGGGTGGACTTGGTGGATCTCTGTCTGCCCACCTGTATGCATGTGGAATGGAGCGTCAAGGCCCTGGAAGCAGGCAAACACCTGCTGCTCGAAAAACCCGTCGCCCTCGATCTGCAGGGTGCCGACCGCATCCTGGCTGCGGCGCGCAAGAACCAACGGCTGTTCATGGTGGCACACGTGCTCCGGTATTTCCCCGAATTTCGGCTGATCAAGGAACTGGTAGAGCAGGGCACCTTCGGGCCGGTGTTGGCGGCTCATTTTAAACGCATCATCGCCCGTCCAGCCTGGTGGGATGCCAAGGACCTGGAGCGCACGGGCGGGCCGGCCATCGATCTGCACATCCACGATGCCGATTTCGTCCAGTACCTCTTTGGTATGCCAGAGGCGGTGACTTCGAGCGGTTACCTGGGCCGGGCCGGGGTGGTGGAGCATCTTCATACCCACTACCATTTCGCTGGCATGGCCATCACTGCCGAGGCAGGCTGGCTCTCGCAGCAAGGGTGCCCTTTCGAGCACGGGTATGATGTCTACTTTGAGAAAGCTACCCTCAAATACAACTCCTCCTGGGGCCAACCCCCGCTGCTCCTGACCCGCGACGGCAAGAAGAAACATCCAAAGCTGCCGGGGAAGGACGGATTCGCGGGGGAATTGGCCGAGGCGGTGAAGGCGGTCCAGGCCGGAAAGGAATCGGCGGTGCTCTCAGGTCAGAGCGCTCGCAACTCCCTGCGCCTGTGCCTGCGCGAGATTCAGTCGATCAGGAGTGGGAGGAGGGTGAAGGTCTGATCGTTATGTCCCCGGGTTTCCAGCTGTTCAGGGCGCGGGCGAATTGAAGGTCGGAGCGGGTCAGGGCCTTCTCGCTGTGGGTGGTCAGGGCTAGGGAGATCATTTTCATGCCGGTGTTCAGCGAAAAATCCGGGTGGTGGTTCTGTTCGGTGATGGTCCTCGTCAGGTGGTTAAGGAAAGAAGTGATATCGCGAAAATTCCTGAAGACGAAGCTGCGGCTGAGTACGGCTTCACTCCGGGCCCAGCCCTCCAGGGTCTTCAGTTCCTCGTCCACTTGGGCTGCGTTCAAAACCGATTTGTCTTCGCTTGCCATTTATCCTCCGCATCGGGGTTTGGGCGAGTAGTTCCAGCCTGCTTGGGTTATGAATGGGCCAGGATCTCGCGCAGACGGTCGGCGATGATTTCGGCCTCACCCTCCTGCAGAGTCTGGGGGCCAAAGGAGAGGGCCTGGCCCCCGCCGCCGGCCCAGATGGAGGGTTCCCCCTCGTGTAATGCGGTCAGTACCTGGGTGGCCGTGTGGGGCGCTGCGGGGGAAAAGTGCAGGTGTACCACCGGACAGGCCGGCGGGAATTTGTTGGCGAAGGGCGGGGTGTATTCCGCCCGCAAACCGGGGACCTGGTCGGCCACTGCGCCGATGGTGCGGCAACGGCGTTCCCACTCTCGGATAAGCGCCTCCTCGTCCTGGGACATGAAGAGTTCGACCGCAGTGAGCAGCCCCGCGATCTCCTCTTTGCCCACCTTCATGCCGCGGCCGATGGCCGAGTGGGGGCTGCCGTTGAGCGCGCAGGCCTCGACCAAGTCCGGGCGGCCGAGGATCAGGCCGGTGGATTGGGGGCCGAAAAGCCCCTTGCCCCCGCTGAAGACCGCCAGATCCACCCCCATGCCAGTAAGTTCCTTCAGGTAGGAACGGGGGGGGAGCTGGGCCGCAGCGTCGACGATGATCGGAACCCGTTGTTGGCGGGCGACTGGCAGCAGCTCGACCAGTTGCTCCAGAGGTTGGCTGCCGAGAAAAAAGACCACGGCGGCGGTGCGCGCCCCGATGGCATTGGCATAATCGGCGGTGCTCACCTGCTGGGGGGTGCCCACCTTGATCAGGCGTCCGCCGCAGAGTTGAAACCCCTGGTGGATATAGTAATGGCTGTCCACCAGGCTGATGATGAATTCGTCAGGTCGGCCTTCTACCTGGGGCAGCCGTTCGATGGCTTGCACGTCGGTGCCGGTCAGGCATGCGGCGCCGGCCAGCATCATGCCGCCGGCAGCACCCGAACAGATATGGGCTGCCGGCGCCCCGGTAAGCTGGGCAATACGGGCCCCGGCCTTTTCGAGCAGGTCCTCCAGAGAAACAAAATGCCGCGAGGCCTCGGCCATGGCCTGCACCACCTTTTGGGGCATGATCGAACCGCCCATGGTGGTGATGGTCCCCACGGCATTGATGAAGGTGCGCACACCCAAACGGGTGTAAAACGAATGCTCGGGCATCGGGAAACTCCTCTAGGCGGGCCGGCGATTGACAGGGAAGACGGGAGAAAGTTAAGTTCTCGCTTGGAGATTTTCAAGTAGAGGGGGGTATGGCCGAAAAGCATCCAGCAAAGAAAGCAGCCCCGGCGGCAAAACAGGCCTCGCTGGCTGGGTTGGCGGAGATGGAGATTAGGATCACCGTGGAGTTAGGCCGCACCGAGCTCACCCTGGAGGAGGCGATGAGTCTGGCCGAACGCTCTATGGTGGTGGGGGACAAGCTGGCTCAAGAGCCCGTGGATGTGCGCATCAACGGCGAGTTCTTTGGACGCGGCAAGCTTGTGCTGGTGGGGGATCACTACGGAGTGCAGTTGACCGAACTGGTGGACCAGGGAGGAGCAGCCGCGCAGTCCAAACGCCTCCGTGGCGGCTGAAACAAAAATAAAAAGACAGGGACGGAGAATACTCCCCGCCCCTGTCGTGTACCCTTACCCTAGCGCCGAACTACTGCGGTTTTAGTGGTGGTGATGGTGGCCCGGACCGCCGGCGGCTTCCTTCTTCTCTTCCTTCTCTTCGGTGACCATCGCTTCGGTGGTCAGCAGCAGGGAGGCAATACTGGCGGCATTGCTGAGGGCCGAACGGACAACCTTGGTCGGGTCGGGAATGCCCATGGCCAACATGTCGCCGTACTCCTCAGTAGCGGCGTTGAAGCCGTAGTTGCCCTTCTTGGAAAGGATATTCTCGACCACTACCGCGCCTTCGAAACCAGCGTTGCCGGCAATCTGGCGAATCGGCTCTTCCAGCGAACGGCGCACGATGTTGATGCCCATCGTCTCACCTTCGCTGTCGCCCTTGACCCCTTCGATCTTGCTGATGGCGCGCAGTAAGGCCACACCGCCGCCCGGCACGATGCCCTCTTCCACGGCAGCGCGAGTGGCGTGCAAGGCGTCCTCGACGCGGGCCTTCTTCTCCTTCATCTCAGTCTCGGTGGCGGCACCGACGCGGATCACTGCCACGCCGCCAGCCAGTTTGGCCAGGCGTTCCTGCAGCTTTTCGCGGTCGTAGTCCGAGGTGGTGTCGTCGATCTGACGGCGGATCTGCTCGACCCGCCCCTTGATGTCTACCGACTTGCCGACCCCTTCGATGATCGTGGTGTTTTCCTTCTCGACGACAATGCGCTTGGCCCTACCCAGGTCGGAGAGTTGCACACTCTCAAGGGAGATGCCCAGGTCCTCGGTGATCACCGTGCCGCCGGTGAGCACCGCGATGTCCTGAAGCATGGCCTTGCGGCGATCGCCGTAGCCGGGGGCTTTCACTGCGGCGGCGTGCAGCGTGCCGCGGATCTTATTGACCACCAAGGTGGCCAGGGCTTCACCCTCCACTTCTTCGGAGATGATCAGCAGGGGCTTGCCAGTCTTGGCGATCTTCTCGAGCAGGGGAAGCAGGTCCTTGAGATTGGAAATCTTCTTCTCATTGATAAGCACGTAGGCGTCTTCGAGTACCGCCTCCATGGCTTCCTGGTCGGTGACAAAATAGGGCGAGATGTAGCCGCGGTCGAACTGCATACCCTCAACCACGTCGAGCACGGTTTCGGTGCTCTTGGCCTCTTCGACGGTGATGGTGCCGTCCTTGCCGACCTTGTCCATGGCCTGGGCGATCAGGTCGCCGATAAACTTGTCGCCGTTGGCCGAAATGGTGCCGATCTGGGCGATCTCGCTGTGGTCCTTGATCTTCTTGCTCTGGGAGGCGAGGCTGTCGACCACCAGGGCCACGGCCTTGTCGATGCCCCGCTTGACCTCCATAGGGTTGAAGCCGGAGGTCACAGCCTTGAGGCCCTGGGTATAGATGGCCTCGGCCAGCACCGTGGCGGTGGTGGTGCCGTCACCGGCAACGTCGCTGGTCTTGGAAGCCACTTCCTTGACCATCTGGGCGCCCATGTTCTCGTAGGGATCCGGAAGCTCGATTTCCTTGGCTACCGTGACCCCGTCCTTGGTGATGGTAGGCGAACCCCAGCTCTTGGCGATGATCACGTTGCGGCCGCGGGGTCCCAGGGTGACTTTTACCGCCCGGCTGAGTTGCTGCACTCCTGAAAGGATTTTGGCGCGCGCCTCTTCTTTAAAGGCGATTTGCTTGGCTGCCATAATTTTTATTTCCTCAGTTTAGTCGTGCGCTGTATCAGGGGGGTGAGGTCACTCGACGATGGCAAGGATGTCATCTTCGCGCATGATGAGGTAGTCCTCACCATCGAGCTTGACTTCGGTGCCTGAGTACTTGCCGATCAGGACCTTATCGCCCTTCTTGACCTCAAGAGGAATCCGCTTGCCCTCCTCGAGCCGGCCGTGACCGACAGCAACAACCTCGGCCTCCTGGGGCTTTTCCTTGGCGGTGTCGGGGATGATGATGCCCCCGACCTTCTGCTCTGCATCGGTTTCGAGGCGCTTGACCAGCACGCGATCAGCCAGAGGTTTGATCTTGGTCTTCATTTAGAATAGCTCCTATGATTTGAGGGGTGTTAGTGATGCCCTTTCCTTAGGCAAAGAGTGTGCCACAAGGCATGGCCTATTCATAAGATTAAAAAAAACAACGCATAACATCTATACACTTGTATAAATACTGAAATCGCAAGTAAAGGGGATTGCCAAAACGAGAAAATATTCAATGGCCCAGACTCAGTTACTAGGCATAATGTCCACATAAATGGCGAAAAAACAACGGAATTATCAAAATGGGAATTCTCTCGAATGGGGACTTCTCATTTTGGCAATGCTGGTGACCGGGATCAGGGGTAGCCCGGGCGCATGAGGGGCAAATTCTGCTTGTTGCCTTGCTCAGACCACCGGGCTATTATATTTGGAGTGTATTGTGCAATACACCACCCCACGTGTTCAGTTGTGCTTTTATGAACGAGCCGGCTAAACCAGACCACTCCCTTCCTGGTGATCTCTTGAGCAACCAACTGCGCGATCAGCTTCTATCCCGGGTTTCAGAACGCCTCCAGAGCGGTGAAGTGCTGGTTTCCAATGCCCATTTCCAGAAGGCCTTTGAGGAAGAGTACCGGGCCCTGAATTGGATGGTTCCCGTAGAGGAATTGCGGGCACAGCTCAGTGCCGCCATCGAAGACATCAACAAACGCAATCCCGAGGTCCTAGTGGTGCTGGGGGTGGAGAACTGGCTGGTCAAGGCCTTCATGGAAGGAGTGCGCAAGAACAACTGGAACATCGTAACCTTTCAGGAGCAGGGGCATCAGGCCTTGCGCGAGTTCATCCGTCATGAACGGGTAAAGGCGGTGCTGGCGCAGATGCAGGTCCAACCGGCCCAGCTCAACTTGAAGCGCTGCCTGCGCATCGCCGCCAACCAGGTGGCCGGCAAGGGAGGGCAGGTGCCCAAACGCAATGTCCGCCTCGACCAACTGGCCGCAGCACCAGTCGAGCGGGTGGAGCTCCTGCCTGAAAACCTCAAGATCTTTCTCAGCGGCCCCACCCCAGAACCCCGGCGGCCGAGATCGAAGAGCGCAACCAGGAGGAACAGCAACTACAGGAGGAGATCAGGGGCGGGCAGCTCGATACGGTATTTCAGAACCTCGAGTCCTATGTCGATCAGGGAAAACTGAACCGGGAGGAAGCCGACCGCTTCGCCAAGGTCTACCAGGTGGACCGGGCAGTGAAGTCCGGCAAGATCTCGGGAGACCAGGGAAGCAAGATCCGCAACAGCCTGCTGGCCGGCAACGTGCGCTACGAGTACGACCGCAAGATCAAGGCGGTCACGGATTATGCGGTGACCTACCTGCAGCTCTTTGTCGCCCTCAAAAGGATCGAACCCAAGTACGACGGCGCCTTGCGTTTTCTCATCGAGCACAAGGAGGTTGCCAATGCCGAGAAAGATCAGTTCGATCCGACCCAGTTGACCAACATTCTCCTCGAGGATTTCGACCAGCTCAAGTTGCTCTCTGGGATCATGGACCGCCAGGACGGGGAGGTGCGCATGATGGTAGCCGGCTTGATGCCTTACGGCCAGGTGACGCGCAAAGGGCAGGATCAGCGTATCGAGCGGTTGACGGTGGAGCAGGGGTTTATCGACCTGGTGCGGCAACTGCCGCGCGAGGAGATGGCCAACCGCCTCAACGCCGTGGACAAGACCATCAGGGTGCGAGCGGCAGCCGATATGCTCTGTATGATTGCACTGATCAACCGGCTGGTCAAACCCACGCCCTTCCCCAAGGAAATCCGCCTGCTGAAGATCAACATGATCATCGAGGAGTTCTACAAAAGCTCCGATGATCTGGCCTCTGCCCGCGGCAAGGCCCAGAAATTCCTCAAATCACGCCTGCGGGTGATCTATCCCGACATCACCCCCGACGAGTACCAGGAGATCGAGGAAAAGAGCAACGCGATCATCGAGCGGGTGGAGCAAAGAATTACTACCGAGCGCCAGCAGGCCAAGGCTGCCAGCGCAGCTGCGGGGGCGGAGAAGGAGCTCAATATCCAGGAAAGCCTGGAACTCAGTCCGCGGGAAATCGCCCGGGGTGCCCAGGTCGGGCGGGTGAGTATGAAGATCGGCAACAATTGGCGGATGGTGCCGCTGAAAGTGATGCCAGATGCCGACGATCCCGAACGCCACGTCCTGGTGCAGCGTGACCCCCAGAGCCGCGAATTGGTCGCGGTGTTCCGCAAAGGTATCAAATGTTAGGTGGCCAAGAACCGGTCGGGCATATGGGATCTGACCTGAATTTGATCCGCCTTCTTCTTGTGGGCAGATGCCGCAGCTAAAAGATTTGGTAGTGGTGGTGACCGGGGCCAGCAGCGGTTTGGGCTGGCATCTGGCCTGTGGGTTGGCCCGGCGGGGGGCCAGGGTGGTATTGAGTGCCCGGCGGCGGCAGCGGCTGGAGGAACTGGCAGCGCAGATTATCCTGGCCGGCGGGTCGCCACCCATGGTGATGCCGGCGGACGTGGGCGACTGGAATCAGGTGGTGGAACTGGGTCGGCAGGTGGAGGCGGAGTGGGGTGGGGCACAAGTGCTGATCAACAACGCGGGGCGCGGAGCGTACGGGCTGCTGGCGGAGTTGCCGGCCGGCACCATCGACGAGTTGGT
This sequence comes from Candidatus Latescibacterota bacterium, assembly GCA_009691525.1. Classification (GTDB taxonomy): domain Bacteria; phylum Latescibacterota; class UBA2968; order UBA8231; family UBA8231; genus SICG01. The sequence goes on from SICG01000015.1 coordinate 21,733, forward strand.
CGAAACCAACCTGCTCGGGACCTTGTACTGCACTCGTGTTTTTTTGCCGCAGATGCTGCGCCAGGGGCGCGGGCACCTGGTATTTGTCTCCAGCGTGCTGGGGGAGTTGCCAGCAGCGGAACACGCCCTGTATTGCGCGACCAAATTCGCCGTCAATGGGCTGGCCGAGAGCCTCGACGCTGAGTTGCAGTCCACAGGCATCAGGGTGACCCTGGTGGAACCAGGGTTGGTGGAGACCGAATTCGCCCAGGTGAGCGGCAGGCCAGCGGGAAGGTTTTCCCGCCTTCCTGCCAAGAGTGCCGCAGAGGTGGCGGAACGCATCCTGGGCGCCGTCGAGCGCGATCAGTTCCGACTGGTGCCCGATTTACTGGGCCAAGTGGGTATCTGCTTCAAGAGGCACCTTCCCCGCACCGCAAGGCTTTTCTTCAGAGCAGTATTCCGCCGTCTTCTCAGAAAATCCCAGGGAAATTAGATCGAGCGCGGACCGGCAAAGGGGCGCTGCCCCGGCGATTCAGTCTGCATGCGGTAGATGGCGCCCGTGCTGGTTTCGGCGATATACAACTCGTCGAAATCAGCCCCGCCAAAGACCATGGCGGTAGGCTCGTTGCCGGGGATGGAGATCTGGGTGAGGGGCTGACCGTCGGGATCGGCGATGGTCAAGCCTTTGCCGCCCCGGGTGATGTAAAGGCGGCCGTCGTCGTCGAATACGAGGGCGCGGGGCGGTCCTCCATCAGTGAACTGGATGAAGACCTGAGGCGGGGCCAGGGTGCCGTCTTCCTTGAAGGAAAGGGAAAGGACGCGGTTGTGGTCGGCTTCGATCACGTACAGGTTGGAGGCGTCCTGTGAAAGGACTAGGCCGGTAGGATTGGCCAAGCCAGTGGCCAGCAAGGAAGTTTCGGCGTCGATATTGACGCCGTAGATACTGCCGGTTGAGGGGCTATGGTGATCACCCACATCGGTGAAGATCAAATCCCCTGTTGGGCCCAGACATAAATCCTGTGGACCAGTGAAGCGTTTGCGCTTGCACTGATGCGCATAGACCTCAACGGTGGCGTCGGGGGAAATGAGCAGCAGATGGCGGTGGCCTTTCTCGGCGACGAAGAGATCGTTGGAATCGTCGAAGGCGATGCCGAGGGGTTTGCCTCCGGTGGAAGCGAAAAAGAGGGGCTTTCCCTGAGGGCTGATCCGCTGGATGCGGCCCTCAAGGGTCTCGGCGACAAAGAGTTGCTCGTCCGCGTCGAAGGCAAGACCGCCCGGAACCGCAAGGCCTTGGATGAAGAGCTGTGGCGAATGCATTTGCAGAACCCCTAACGCTGCGGTTTCAACCGGGGCCGGATGGCCCCATTTTTGGCAAATATATCTTCAAACCTACGGAGATGTAAAGCAGAAATAAACATCAAGGCCATCGCTGATCTCGGTAGAAGATTACTGGGAGGTATAACCTCCGTCGACGAAGAGCGTCGAGCCGGTGGTAAAGCTGGAAGCCGGGGAAGCGAAGTAGAGCACGGCGGTCGCCAACTCGGCGGGATCCCCCCAGCGGCCCATGGGGACTTTATCCTGCATGGCCTGCCGCGCCTTGGGATCGGCCAGCAGAGTCTGGTTGATAGGCGTGGCAAAAGGACCGGGGCAGATGGCGTTGACGGTGATGTTGTGCGGGGCCCATTCCAGGGCCAGGGTGCGCGTCAGCTGCACGACACCGCCTTTGGAAGCCGCATAGGGTGTGCGGTGGGGGATGGAGATTTGGGACAGCGTGGATCCCAAATTGATGACCCGGCCATACCCTCGGGCGATCATATGCCGGCCAACGGCTCTACAATAATAAAGCGGCCCATAGAGATTGACTTTGAGCACCGCTTCCCACTCTTCGTCACTCAGATCGACCACCGGCTGGCGGATGTTGATACCGGCGTTGTTCACTAGAATATCGAGTTGGCCGAATTTGTCCAAGGCGCGGGCGACCGAACCCACCACCTGGACGCGATCGCTTACATCGGCCTGCAGGGCCAAGACCTCGTTTCCGGTCTGGCTGGCCAGTTGATTGGCGGCCTGCTGGCATTGGTCGAGATGGCGGCTGGTGATAACCACCTTGGCGCCGGCTGCTGACAAGGCCTCGGCCATCGCCAGCCCCAGGCCCATGCTGCCACCGGTGACCAGTGCGGTCTGGTTCTCGAGATTGAAAAGTTCGCGGGGGGTGCGGGATGCGGGCATTGGACGCGGTTTACCAGTCCTCGGATTCGACGACGGCTTTGGCCAATACTCCCAGTTCCTCGATCAGGGACTGCTGGTCCTGCTGCCTGGCCTTATTGGTGACCTGTATGGTCAACGCAATCAGTCCCAGCCCGAAGATGCGCTGCAGGCTCTGGGGGGAGTCCGGTTCTAGACCGGGAACCAGCTCGCTCAGTTTTTCGAGGAGCTGCCGATGGGCGTCAGTGAGGTCGATGACTTCGAGAGACATGGCAGGAATAGACATGGCGTAGGTAAATGCAAGTATATGGAAAATTAGGACCAAAGGCAATCACAATTCAAACTCGGCGGCCTGGCAATGATCGCCGGCAGAGACCAGTCGGCTCCAGGCTACCCTGGGATCGTGATCCCAGGCGATAATCCAGCCTTCGGCCAATGCCTGGTCGAGAAACACTTTTTTGCGGGTAAGGGTGTGGTGCGGAAACATGTCGTAGGCCATATTCCAGTGCGGGCGCAGATGGGCGCGGGTGGGCACCAGCTCCCCAGGGTAAACCAAGGTCTGACTGCCCGCCCGAACCACCAGCCCTTGATGATGGGCAGTGTGCCCTCCGGTGACCCACGTAGACAGTTGCCCATCCAGATCGGTATCGCCGTCGAGCAGGTGGAGTTGCCCGCTTGCTTTGAGGGGCAGGAGCGCCTCCGGGCGATAACTGCTTTTCATGATGCTGACTCCCTGGAGCGCATCGGCCCACTCGCCCCGCTGCACCAGGTAGCGAGCGCGGGGAAAGAGAGGGCGCAGGCGGCCATCGACCCATTCCAGGGCACCACCGGCGTGGTCAAAATGCAGATGGGTGAGCACCACGCGGGTGACCTGGTCCGGGGTGAATCCATTTGCAGCCAGGGCCTTGGTCAGACTGTGGGCCGGATCGAAGGCGAAAATCTCCAGTTCTCTTGAAGTGAAGGTGCTGCCACAGCCGGTGTCGACCAAGGTGAGAACCTGGTCCTGGCGCACCAACAGGCAGTTGCAGGCCAGCTCCACCCGGTTGCGCGCATCAGGGGGGGAGACCTTTTCCCACAGGAGTTTGGGCACCACCCCGAACATGGTACCTCCGTCCAGACGGAAGCGGCTGGCGCATAGATGGTACACCTCGATATTGCCCAACAAAAGTCGCTGCATCTGGAGACCCTCAGATATTCATCAGGACTTTGCTGCCTTCCAGGTCGAACTGGAAGTTCAGCTCGCGCAGTCCTTCTGCGGCCATGGTTTGGCGCAGGGCCAGCCGGCTCTGGGCCGGGCAGTAGAACATTAAAAATCCGCCCCCTCCGGCACCCAGGATCTTGCCGCCCAGGGCCCCGGCGCGTTTGCCCTGCTCATACCAGCGGTCGATTTGGAGGTTGGACATCCTGGTCGAACGTTTCTTCTTCAATTGCCAGTGTTCGTCGAGAAAGAGGCCAAAACGGTCCAGGTCCCCCGCTTCGAGCGCGGCCTTGATCTGGTAGCCGATGCGTTTGACCTCGTGCAGACTCTCGATAACCTGGGTATCTCCCCGTTGGGTATCCTGCTGTTGCTGGGAAAGAATGTCGAAACTCTCGCGCTGGATGCCGGTAAAGAAGAGCACCATGCTGTTGCGCAATTCCTCCAGGGTGTGGTTAGAAAGTTGCAGCGCCGAAACCTCGACCCGGCCATCCATGCCGATCTCCAGGCAGGTCAGACCGCCGAAGGCAGCCAGATAATGGTCGTGTTTTCCCGCCGGTTGCCCGGCGAGCCCGGCTTCGACCAGGTGTGCCTCCTCCGCCAGTTCCTGGCGGGAGAGTTGCAGGCGCTGGTGGGCGCGCAGGGCCGCCAGCAGCGCCACGGTGAAGGAACCAGAAGACCCCATTCCGGTCCGCCCGGGCACATCGGCCATGGCACTGATCTCCAGACCACCCTTGACGCCGGTGTACTGCAGGGCTTCGCGCAACAGGGGGTGCTCGATCTGGGAGGGATCGGCGACCTTTTCGGTGCGGGCGTATTTAACCCGGATGAAGTCCTCCACTTTGAGCGTGTTGAGCTGGAGGTATACGTATTTGTCGATCCCGGCGCTGAGCACAAAGCCGCCGTGGGCGCTGTAATAGGAGGAGAGGTCGGTGCCGCCGCCCCCCAGGGGGATGCGGAGTGGAGCACGGGTGGTTATCAAGTAGGTATCCTCATCAGGGGAGGGTGAAGCGCCTGCTGGCAATCTGGGTCTGCGCTTCGGCGTACCGTTCGGGCGTGTCGCTGGCCAGCAACTGGCCGCGCAAGGGGTGGCCAAAAATAGGGGCGCCTGCGGTCAGCAAGCGAGGGAAGATATCCCGGCTGAAGTCGCTGGCCCCCAGTGAGGGGATCCAGTCGAAGATTTGCGGTTGCAGCGCGTAGATACCGGCGTTGATCAGGTAGCCGGGGAAAACCTGCTCGGCCCTGGGTTTTTCGATAAACTGCACGATGCGGGACCCCTCGTCCAGGCGGACAATGCCGCTGCGGCAGGGATCGTCTTCGCGGTGCAGGCCCATGGTGGCCAACCCGCCCAGGCGCAGGTGGGTGGTCCAGAAATCAGTTAGATCCGCGTTGCACAGATTGTCGCCATAGTACACCAGAAAGGGATGGTCAAAAAAAGCCGACATGTGGCGCACAGCGCCGGCGGTGCCCAACAACTCCTCCTCCGGGGAATAGGTCAGCCTAACCTTCCAGGCGCTCCCATCGCCGAAGTAGTCGCGGATCAGCTGGGGCAGGTGATGCAGATTGACCACCAACTGGTCAAAGCCGTGTTTGACCAACAGAGTGATGACGTGCTCCAGCAGGGGTTTGCCCCCCAGCGGAATCATCGGCTTTGGGCAGGTATCGGTGAGGGGACGCAGGCGGCTGCCCTGGCCGGCTGCCAGGATCATGGCCTTCATGTTCCCGACTGGCGGAGGATGTCGGCCTCGCGCATTCGCGCTGCGCTGCGGGCATAGAAATCCCCAAGGTCCGGTTGAGTCCGCACCCAATGCACGTACTCGGCAACCACCTGTTCCAGGGGAACCTCCGGTCGCCACCCCAGTTCGCCGAGGGCATGCCAGCTGGAAACGGTGTGCCGGGTATCGCCGAAACGGTATTCCCCGCTTAGAAGCGGTTCGATCTGGCGGCCGCAGGCCCGGGCGGCGATGCGGGCATATTCGACCACTGAGGTGGCCCGTTGGCCGGCCACGTTGAAAGCCCTATAGTCAGCGCGGGGATCTTCCATAACCAGCACATTGGCCCGAGCCACGTCTCCCACGTACACATAATCCCGCAGGGAGTTGCCGTCTTCGTAACAGACCGGCGCCTGGTCGTGTAACAGGCGCAGGGTGAAAATCCGGCAGATCCCCGAATAGGCGTTGTAAAAGGAGTTGCGCGGCCCCTGCACAATGGAGTAGCGCATACACACCGCGGGGATGCCGTATTTGCGGCCCAGTTCAAAGGCTGCCATCTCCAGCGTGTATTTGGAGATGCCGTACGCGGTGTGGGGATGGACCTGGTCCTCGGTGATGGGCAGATGTTCGAGCGGCTCCTGGCATTGGGGGCAGCGCACCTCCCACTCCGCACGGGCAAGTTGCTCGGCGGGCCGACTGGGGGGGTAGACCACCCCGTCCCGGGCACAGCGGTATTTGCCTTCGCCGTACACGGCCTGGGAGGAGGCCAACACCACCTTCTGCACTGGCAACCGCTTTTCCACGATAATCTCGAAGAGCAGGGCCGTGCTGACGGCGTTGACGTGGAAAAAGGTGCTGAAATCGGGCATGTAGTCCTGGTACGCGGCCAGGTGGAAGACCCCGTCCACACCCTCAAGGGCTTTTTCCCAGTCCTCTCGCTGACGCACATCGCCCTGCACGCGTTCGACCTGGGAGGGCAGATAGGAGGGCCAGCCGCGGGGGTGAACGCGTTCCTGAAGGCTATCCATGACTCGGACCTCATACCCTCTGGCCAGCAGGTGGTCTACAGTGGTGGAGCCGATGAATCCGGCCCCTCCGGTGACTAGTAAACGTTTCACGATTCGGTCCCGTTGGCTTGAGCAATGGTCGGATGGTCCGTAAATCACGGATATCTGCTAATTTAGATAGGTGTGCTCTAGTTGACAACCTGAAGGGGGGGAGCTAGTTTCGCTGAGTCTGCAGAGGAGGGGGTATTGAAAAGCAGCAAGCTGTTGCTGGCGTCGATAGGTCTGCTGGCCGGCCTGGTCCTAGGTGAGGTGGGGTTGCGGTTTGTCGTCCCTCAGGTCTACCGCCGTCCCCCAGTATGGCAGTTCGACCCCGAGCTTGGGTGGTTTCACCGGCCCTCGACTTCGGGGTGGCTGGTCAGTCCAGAATTCTCTGTCGAGTACCGCATCAATGCCGCTGGTTTGCGGGACCGCGAGGGGGCGCGCGAGAAAACCGCTGGACAGTGGCGGCTCTTGTGTTTTGGCGATTCCTTCGTCGAGGGCTGGGGGGTAAAACAGGATGAGCGGGTCAGCGAAGGGCTGGCAGCGCGACTCCCTGGGGTGGAGGTGATCAATTTCGGCGTGGCCGGATACGGCACCGACCAGGAATGGTTGCTCTTTGAAAAGCAGGGGCAGCAGTACCAACCCGATTTTGTCGTGCTCTTTTTTTATGGCAACGACCTGTGGAATAACGCCGCGCGTCAGGGCATCGGGGCCGAGCGGGGGTACAAGCCCTTCTTCCAGTTGGAGCCCGGTGGCCGGCTGCAACTGAAGGGAGTGCCGGTGAAAAAAGTGCCCTTCTGGGACCAGGAAGAAGGGCCCTGGCGACGCCAGGTGGAAACCTATTTGCAGGAACACCTGCATCTGTACGCTTTCTCGAGGAAGACCATGGCCCCGGAGATTCCGGTCCAGCAGCAAGAGCGCTACTACCAGGGTCTGTACGGCAGTGGGGAAGACCAGGCCGTCGCGAACTGGGAACTGACCGGGCGCCTGTTGGAGGCTTTTGCCCTCAGTGCTGAGCGTGCCGGTGCGCAGTTGCTGCTGGTCTATGTGCCGGCCCTGGTTCAGATCGAGGATGAAGACTGGAAGATGAAACGCGAATTGCACGGTCTGGCCGGAGAGTACGACCTACAAAAGCCGGACCGTCAGCTCCAGCAGCTGGCGGAGCGCTACCACCTTCCTTTTCTCGATCTGTATGCGGCTTTCAAGGAACAAGCCCGGACCCGAACCCTCTACCACCGGGACAGTCACTGGAATGCCCAGGGTCATGCGCTGGCGGCAGATGAAGTGGCAGCGCTCGTGCTGATCCAGATGAGTGGCCGGGCAGGAGGCCGTCCATGAACCGGCCGCTGTGGCAGCGAGAGGCCGCGATGTTGGCTTTGATCGCCCTGGCGGTGTTGGGATTTTTCTGGAAGGCAGCGATCCTGCAGGGGACCTTCTTCGTGCAGGATATGATGATCCAGAATTATCCCTTCCGCGATTTTTTCGCTCGCGCCCTCCGCCACTTAGCGCTGCCCCTGTGGACGCCGGAAATCAACTTCGGTTTTCCGCTCTTCGCCGAAGGCCAGGCCGGGATTCTTTATCCCTTTAATCTTATCTGTGCGCTGTTCTTGCCCACCTACGCGGCGATCAATTTCAACATCGTCTTTCACTTCTGGCTGGCCGGGGCCGGCACCTACGGCTTGCTGCGCGTTATCGGCTGCCTGCGGCCGGCAGCCTTGGTCGGGGGCCTGAGCTATTGCTGTAGTGGCTACCTGGTGGTACGGGCCATGTCCCCCAACTACGTGGACGTCTGCGCCTGGATGCCGGTGTGCCTGTTGCTGATCGAACTGGCGCTGCAGCGCGGCGACTGGCGACTGGTGCTGGGCGCCGCCCTGGTGGTGGGCATGCAGTGGCTGGCTGGGCATCCGCAAGCGACGTTTTATTCGGTGGGGGCCTGCAGCCTTTTTGCCCTGTACCGCGGCTGGCAGCAGGGGTGGAAAACAGCGGCTTTGCTCGGCGTGGGGGTGCCGCTGCTGGGGCTCGGTCTGGCGGCCGTGCAGCTCCTTCCCACCGCCGAACTGGTGCGGATCTCCTCTCGGGGGCAGGGGGTGAGCATGGAGCAGTTTGTCAGCATGTCGCTGCCCCCCGAGCGGCTGATCACCCTGCTCTTGCCCAACTTCTTCGGCAACGATTCGACCGGTTCCTACTGGGGACAGCGAGAGGGTTTCTTCATCCAACTCTGCCCCTATGTGGGGGTGCTGCCCTTCCTGTTGAGCCTGGTGGCCCTGCGGCGCCGGCGGGACCAATACACTTGTTTCTTCGGCGTGTTGGGGGGGCTGGCGCTGATCCTGGCCCTGGGCCACTATACCGAATTTTTCGCCCTGCTCTACCATTTTCCGGGCCTGAAATTCTTCCGCATCCCCACCCGCTTTTTGCTCTGGCTGACCCTGGCGATGGCGGTGCTCGCCGGATTGGGGGTCGACCACATCCTCCGCTCTCCCCAGCGCCGAGGGGCCGGGGTGTGGTGGGCCTGTGCCATCCTGGGCGGGGCGGCGTTGAGCATGGCCTGGATGAACCACCAGGTATTGCTGGGGGGGGTGAGTGGGCTGCGCTTGCCGGGTCAGGAGCAGGTGGCTGGGTTCCTTCACTATCAGCAGGAGTTGCGCTGGGATTTGGTCCGTTGCCTGGTCATGCTGGGACTGGGCGGGTTGGTGGCCACCACTCAGGGCAATACGGATTGGCGGCTGCGTGTCCTGCCCTGGGCGGTGCCTTTGGCCTTGTATGCGGACCTTTACAGCTTTGGCGCCGATTTTAATGGTCTGGTGGAACCCGAAATCTATCTGAGCCAACCCCAAAGCGCTGCCCTCATCCACAAGGACGCGCAGGGGGCGGGGGGCATGGCGCCGCGGCTGCTGAGCCTGGTCTCCGAGGAAAACTCGTCCTATGACTGGCATTCGGGGTGGGCGGTGGATCAGCGGTCATACCGGGCCTATCCCCAGACCCTCCGCATGTACACGGCGAGCCAGTATGAGTTGGCCGGCGCCCTGCCGGGGTGGAGCCCGCTGCACCTGATGCGGCACTGGGAGTTTGTGCGCGAGTACCCGGCCGTCATGGATCTGGCAGGAGTCCAGTATGTGCTCAGCTGCCGGCCCCTATCCGGGCAGAGCCTGGAAGCCATCGCCGAAGGGGAGGTCAAGGTGTATCGCAATCGCACCGCCCTCCCCCGCGCCTACCTCGTACCGCGGTTTCGCTTGGTGCCCGACACCAGGGAACGGCTGCAGCTCCTGCGCGACCCGCATTTCGATCCCAGGCAGGAGGTGCTGCTCGAAACCGATCCGGGGCTAGAGGGGTCAGCGGAGAGGCCGATGGGAACCGTGCGAGTAAAATCCTATGCGCCAGAAGAAGTGCAACTGGAGCTGGAGCAGAGCCAGCCGGGATTGCTGGTTTTGACCGATACCTTCTATCCGGGGTGGCACGCCTATGTGGATGGGATCGAACGCCCGATCCTCCAGGCCAACCACGTTTTCCGGGCCGTGGCCGTGGCCGGGGACAGTCGCCAGGTGGTCTTCAGTTACGAACCTGAGAGTTTCCGGTACGGTATTTGGGTCAGCCTGTTTTCCCTGGCCCTGCTGGTCCTGGTGGGCTGGCGCCTTGCCCGGTCCCCGCTGGTCGTCCAGCAGGTCAGCGATCGGGCGACTGGCAAGCTGAGACTGTGGACCCTCCAGGTGATGCTCATCGTGCTGGTCCACGGCGTGATCCACCAGGGGCCGGCCTGGATGGAGAGCCTGGAGCGCGGCCACCTGTTCGGTTATTGAGTAAAATGGGGCTGCTGGCCGGATACTGGAGCGGGGTGGCGGCCTGGGCAGTGAGTCTGGCCGCCTATGTATTCACCCTTTGTCCCACGGTGTACGTCGAAGGTTCGGGAGAACTGATCGGCGCTACTTATTTGCTGGGCACCCCCCATCCCACTGGTTATCCCCTGTTCTGCCTGGCCGGACGCCTCTTCGCCCTCCTCCTTCCCGGTATTGATCCCGCCTACGAGATCAACCTCTTCTCCGCCTTTTGCGGTTCCCTGGCTGTTGGAACCTTGAGCGTCTTTCTGCAACTGCGCGGCCTGCATCCCTGGATCGCCTTGGGGGTGGCCCTCGGGTTTGGGTTCTCGGCCACCTTCTGGAGCCAGGTGGTGATCGCCGAGGTCTACGGTATGGCCATGCTCGGAGCGGTGTTGCTGCTGTGGGCGGGAGTGCGTGCCGTCGAGGGAGGGGAAAGGCAGTGGCTGCAGTTGGCCTATATAGCCGGCCTGGGTCTGACCCTGCACTTGAGTTTGGTGCTGATCCTGCCCGGCATCGGCCTGCTGATCTGGTGGAAAAATAGGCGACTGCTGGCGGGGGACCAAGTGGCCAAAGGCCTGGGGTTTTTTGCCTTGGGCCAAAGTCCCAATCTGTACCTCCTCCTCCGCAATGGGAAGGGAACTGGTTTTCACTGGGGGGTGATGAGTTCGGCGGGTCAATGGTGGGATCATTTCAGCGGGTCCCTGTACCGGGATTCCTTCTTCTCCTTGCCCGCGGCTGGCATGCTGCTCAATCTGCAGCGGTGGGTGGGACAGATGTGGTCGGAATTTCACCCCCTGCTGGTGCCTTTGCTCTTGTGGGGGGCTTGGGCGGGGTACCGGCGGGACCGGTTCCTCTGGTGGGGGGTAGTTGCCACCGGGCTGTGCAATTTGGTGGTAGCGCTCAATTACCACCGCGATCCGAACGGCATAGGGGTATTCTTTCTGCTCAGTATTCTGGGCATGGCGTTTTTTCTGGGGTGGGGCGTTGCGGATCTGCTGGAGCGCTGGCAGCGGACCAGGAACACCCCTCTGGCTTATGCCCTGGCTGGATTTTCGGTGGCGGGGTTGGTTTTTGCCCTTCACCACGCTTCCGCCGACCGCCACCAGAATCACATCGCCAGACAGTACGGCAGCGATATCCTCGACTGCCTGCCCCAGGGGTCGATCCTGTTGGCCGAGGGGGACGATGCCGCTTTCATTCTCGATTACCTCCAGCGCCTGGAGGGATTGAGACCAGATGTCACCCTATACAATCGCATGGGGCGGGGCCGGGACCTGCTCAGGAGGGAGGAATTGAGTCTGGATCCGGCCCAGCAGTTCAGACTGAGAGTGGAGCGGGAAGCACAACTGCTCACCCAGCAGGACCGGCCGGTCTATTATCTCTTTGCCAGACGTTTGGTGGTAGAAGGTTATCGCCTGGTTCCGGCGGGCCTGGTTTACCGCGTCTGGCCCACTGCGCTGCCGGTGCCGCCAGATTGGTCGGCCCGCGAACCTGTCATGGACAACGCCCACGACCCAGGATGGTTCAGGGACCCCTGGGTCCGCAAGATCCAGGCCAATTATGTTTTTATGCGGGGTGAGGTCCTGATATCTCGGGGGGATACTACTGCGGCCCTGGACGCGTACCGCCAGGCCGCCAACCTGGCTTACGACTCGCGCACCACCCGTTTCAATACTGCGTTGATGATGTTGAGAAACAATCGCTTGGAAGAAGCTTGGCAGCAGGGGCAGGCCGCCTTGAAGGTAGATCCCTGGTACCCGGAGGTCTATACCCTGCTGGCGCAGGTCAGGATGCGGGAGGGCCGCCGGGCCGAGGCAGATGAGCTGCTCAAAAAAGCAGATAAAATGAGCAGGGAACCTTGACGGGGTTCCGGGGGATGGTTACCTTGCGGCCCAGGAGTCTCTCTGCTTTTTTGGCCCCGGAGGTCTGCGCGTATGGCAGGGAAATGGGAGCGGTTGCTCACGCTCAACCGCATCGTGGTGGGGCTGCAGGCCAAGCGCAACAGGGAGGCCATCAGGGAATTGGCTGGCGTGCTGCAGGGGGATGAGGCTATCGAGGATTATAAAGCCCTGCTGACCGATCTGATGCGCCGCGAGGAACACGGCTGGACTTGCATCGGCAAAGGCGTCGCCATTCCCCATGTGCACGAAGACAGCATCAGGAGCCAGCGCCTGGCCATCGGCATCTCCCGCGAGGGGATCGATTTCGGGGCGCCAGACGGCCAGCCCATTCACCTGATTGCCCTACTGGCTACCCCCAAGAAGCACCAATCCCAACATCTCGAACTGCTGGCAGCCTTGTCCCGCCTAGTGCAGAGCGACGAGAGGCGCCTCCAACTGATGCAGGCCAATGACGCAGCGGAGGTATTGGAGATTTTTAAGAAGATCGGCAAATAGGTGGGGCAGTTTCGCGCTTGGCTCTGGAATTGAGGTCCAGAGCCTTTTTTAGTTGCTGCACAACAGGTTATCCGGTGTATTGACAAGGGCTCATTCTATGGACCCAGCGCCGAGGCGAACGCCAAAGTGGCTTCCCGGATCCAAGCAGACCTGTTTCGTCGCAGGCAGGGTGGGCGCCGGTACCCGCGAAATCCTGGGGGGGCACCTGCGCGAGTTGCTGGAGTCTGGCGTCCCGGGTTATTCCATCCTGGTGCTGCTGCCCGACCGCTCTACTCGCGAGCAGTACCAGACCCTGATTTCCCGCTTCGATCTGGGGCCTTTGGGGGCGGTAGAGATCAATACCTACTACGGCCTGGCCAGCCGTCTGGTGCGTCTGTTCTGGCCCCTGGTCGCCGCCGATGCTGGTTTCGCTTCCCCCCAACGGCCGCCCGTATTTCTCACCTACGAAACAGCCCAGTACCTGATGGGTGAACTCATCGCGCCTTTTCTGGACCAGGGCTACTTTGAGGGCCTGGTGCTGCGCCGGCAGCAAATCCTCTCCCAACTGCTCGACAACCTCAACAAAGCCGCGGTCAATGGTTTCCCCCTCGCCGAGGTTGGGGGCCGCCTCCACCGGGCCTGGACCGGGGAAGAACCCCGCCTCCGCTATTATGAGCAAGCCCAGCATTGCATCGACCTATTCAGGGGGCACTGCCTCCAGCACGGGCTCCTGGATCTATCCCTGGTGGTGCAGGTTTTCCACCGGCATCTGGTGGAAAAACCGCAGTTCTGGCAGTACTTTGCCCAGCGTTACCGCCATCTGCTGGTCGAGCAGGTCGAGGAGATGGTGCCGGTGGCCCAGGACCTGGCACAACGCCTGCTGCCGGTCTGCGATTCGGCCCTGATCGCCGGCGACCCTTGGGGGGGCTTCCGGGTGTTTATGGGGGTGGACCCCGGCGGGGTGGAGCGCCTGCAGCAGGCCTGCACCCAGGTGGTGCGCCTGGAGGAGGAAGGATCGGCGGACCTGCGGGCTTTTTCCCGTGCAGTGGGACAGGCTTTGGGCCTGGAGGTGGGGCCGCCCGAGGCGGGCCAGGCCGGCAAGGCGGTGTTGGGGTTGATCCAGGAGCGGCACCGTTTCGCGATGATCGGGCAGGTGGCTGCAGAGGTCCTGCGCCTGGTCCAGCAGGGGGTGGCGCCGGGCGAGATCGCCGTGGTGGTGCCCCATGCCGACGGAGTTTTGCGTTTTGTCCTGGGTGAGGCGTTCAACGCAGCGCAACTGCCCTTTGCCGTGGTGCGCCGGTATGAGAGTCTGCGGGAGGAACCATCGGCCAGGGCGTGTCTGACCTTTGCCGCCCTTGCCCATACCACCTGGGGACTCCGTCCACTCCCGTACGACGTGGCCGAAGCGCTGGGGGTGGCGCTGGGGCCGGTGGACCCTTTGCGGGCCACCTTGCTGACGCGGTTGCTCTACGACCCAGCTGAGGGGCGGCTGCGGCCCGCGGAAGAACTCAGTACCGAGGAAGGGGCGCGGATCGGCCCAGGTGTGGCGGCCAGGTACGAGCAGGTGCGCCTCTGGCTGGCTTCCTATAGCCAACTGGACCAGCCCGTCCCCATCGACCAGTTCCTGCGCCGGCTCTTCGGTGAGGTGCTTTCCGGGCCAGAACTCCAGCCGGACGCTGCGGCCATCTACAGCAAGCTGATCGCCTCGGCCACCTGGTTCAGACAGGTGGGGCCGGCCCTTGGGTTGGGGGGAAAGGCGCTGGGGCAGTGTTTTGTGGAGATGGTGTTTTCCGGGGTGGTGGCCGCCCAATTCCTGACCGGTCTGGACGTGGAGGCCGCACCCGAATCCACCGCCCTGGTGGCCCCCATCCATTCCTATCTGCTCAGCGGGCACCAGGCAACCTACCAGTTCTGGCTGGACATCGGTTCCCGGCGCTGGTGGGAGCCCCCCCAGCAGTTGCTGACCAATCCCCACGTGCTAGCCCGGCGCTGGGATCAGGCCGGCCGGTGGACCCTGGAGGCCGACCTCGAGCAGCGCAACCAAACCCTGTACCGGCTGGTCCGCGGCCTGGCCCAGAGCTGCCGGAAGGGGATTTATCTGTGTGCCAGCGAGTTGGAGTCCAACGGTCATTTACAGGAAAGCCCCCTGCTGGATGCAGTGCAACAAGTGTTGGTGGAGGAGGGCGGATGAGTACCTTTCAGCCGCGTGAAGGGCAGCTCCAGATCCTCGACTACGAGCGCGGCCGGATGGGGGTTTCGGCGGTGCCGGGCAGCGGCAAGACCAGCACCATAGCCGCGGTGGCAGCGCGGTTGGTCCGGCGCGGTCTGCCCGGCCGGGGCAAGGTATTGGTCGTCACCTACCAGAACGCGGCGGTGGACCACTTGCGCACCCGTATCCGGGAGGAGTTGGCCGCCGTCGGCCGCCTGCAGGTGGGATGCGACGTGCGCACGCTGCACAGTCTGTCGCACGGTCTGGTGCGGACCCATCCGGCGCTGGCCGGAGTGGAGGCCGACTTCCAGGTCCTGGACGAGCGGGCCAGCTACCAACTGCTGGACAAGGCCGTGCGTCTATGGAACAGCCAGAACACCCGCATCTGGGGTCGCCTGGGACCAGACGAATATTACGGCGAGGGCTGGGAGCAGGAGTGGCAGCGCCTGGCGGCCCAGGTAGCCCGCGCGGTGATCAGCACCGCCAAGAACCGCCGGCTCAGACCCGAACCATTGTTGGCAGGGTTGGAGGAGGGGGGGAACCAGTTTCTCCGCATCGGGGCTCAAATTTACCAGCTCTATCAGCAGCAGCTCCAGACCATCGGCGGAGTTGACTTTGACGACCTGGTGTGGATGGCGGTCGAACTGCTGGAAGCCAACCCCGAACTGTGCCTCCGGTTGCGCCGGCGCTGGCCCGTGGTCCTGGAGGACGAAGCCCAGGACAGCGTGCCCCTGCAGGAGGCTCTCCTGGGACTCCTGAGTGGCGAAGGGGGCAATTGGATCCGCGTGGGAGACCCAAACCAGGCGATCATGAGCACCTTCACAGCCGCCGATCCGCGCTTCCTGCGCCGCTTTCTCGATCAGGAGGGGGTGCAGGCCATCGAGATGGCGATTTCCGGACGTTGCGCCCCGCGCATCCTGGCGCTGGCCAACCACCTGGTTGAGTGGACCGGTCAGCGCCATCCCCTGGAACCCGTGCGCAACCTGGCCTTCCGCCTGCAGCATATCCAGCCTACCGGGCCAGGCGATCCGCAGCAGAACCCCGTGGACAGCGAAAGCAGCGTGGCCTTTCGCGAGTACAATCACCAGTTGGAAGAGTTCGCCGATGTGGCGCGCCGGGCGACCCATTTCGCCCTGCTGCATCCAGAATGCACCCTGAGCGTGTTGGTCCCCACCAACCGTCTGGGGTACGAGTTAGGCGAGTACCTGCGTGAGAGTGGGGCGGAGTTCGACGAACTGCTGCAAAGTGGCCAGGCTTCGCGCCAGGTGGCCGACACGCTGGGGGGGGTGCTGGACTTTCTCGCCGAACCGCTGCAGCGCCAACATCTGGAACAGGTTTATCGCGCAGTGCGCCGCTGTTGGCCCCAGGGCGATCAGGTGGGCGAAGAGGCTCAAGTTTCCACCTGGCTGCGCAGCTGTTATCGGCCCGAAGCCCTGCTCTTTCCCGAGGCGGGCAATGGGTTGGCCCAGGCCCTGCCGCCGGTAGGGCCGATTGCGGCGGGCGACTTGGCCGAGATCGGCTGCCTGGCCGAGGAGTTGCGGCGCTGGCTGCGGGCCGCATCCCTGCCCATCGACCAGCTGGTGCTGACCGTGGCCCAGGACCTGCTCGGGGAGGGGGAGCTGGGGCGGGCGCAGAAGCTGGCCGGGTACCTGCGCAACCGGGGCGAGCAGTACCCGGACTGGCGCCTGCCCGAACTGGCCCGCGAGCTGGGGCAGGTGGTGCAGGGCGGTTCGGGGGCGTTGGCCGAGGCGGGGGAAGGATACGAGCCCCGGCCGGGCCGGATCACGCTTACCACCATGCACAAGGCCAAAGGGCTGGAGTGGGATCTGGTCTACCTGGTGGGTGTGGATGGGCGGTGGTTCCCCCACGCCCTGGACGACTATTTCCTGGGCGAACGGGCTTTTTGGGGAGGCGATCCGGCGGCGGAGGCTAGGTCGGCCCTGCGGGCTCTGGTCGGCGAGGAGAACCCTGGTGGCATGTCTGCTACCGACCACGCGCACCTGGAGATCATCGCCGAAAGGCTGCGACTGCTCTATGTGGGGATCACCAGAGCCAGGCGTTACCTGGCCCTCAGTTGGAGCCGGGAGGTGCCGGCCGGGGCGCGTATGCGGCCAGTGGCGTCGGCCCCCATCTTCCAGGTGTTGAAGAAGTACTATCAGTCACAATACGGCCCCACAGGTCAGGAATAATCAGATGGGACTCCT
The DNA here is from genome assembly GCA_009691525.1 of Candidatus Latescibacterota bacterium. Taxonomy (GTDB): domain Bacteria; phylum Latescibacterota; class UBA2968; order UBA8231; family UBA8231; genus SICG01. The sequence continues at coordinate 38,470 of SICG01000015.1, forward strand.
GCCAGCCGGATATCGCTTCAGCCAGGGAAGTTTGGCCACCAGCGAGCGGTGCCAACGCCGCTTTTATTTGCGCTATCTGCGGCGGCTGAGCTGGCCGGCGGCTGCGGACGCAGCCGGATTGGCCAAAGAGCAGGGATCGGTGCGCGGGCGCTTGTTCCACCACCTGGTCCACCAGCACGTCCTGGGACTGAGGGTGGATGAGCAGGTGGCCGCCAACGGCGACCCGGTACTGGCCGAGTGGTGGGCCAATTATCTGAAAAACCCGCCCCGGGGAGTGCCCGCCGGCAAGGCCTTTCCGGAGCTGGAACTATGGGTGCCGCTGGGGCCGTGGCGGCTGACTGCCCGTTTCGACCGGGTGGTCGCCGGTGAGGATGGGCGCCTGTGCATCGTCGATTGGAAGACCGGCAGGGGCGAGCCAGCCGCGTACCTGGACACCTGGCAGACCCTGGTCTACTGCTTTGTGTTGTGCGAAGCCGGATCGCTGATCACCGGAGGGGCCAGCCCCACTCCGGCACAGGTCTCGCTCTGTTATTGGCCGGCGGCGTTCCCCGATCAGGTGCAGTGGTACCAGTACGACCAGGCCAGCCACGCGCGGGCTCGGGAGAAACTGCTCGGCGCAGTCGAGGTGCTGGCGGGATTGGCGTCTAGGGAGGCCTTTGCCCAGACCGCGGAGATCCAGCACTGCCTCAGCTGCGAGTACCGGTCGTATTGCGCCCGCGGCGCTGGGGTAGGTGCGGGTTGGGAGGAAGAGGAAGAGGAGGATTGGGGATTGGAGCCTGGCCTGGAGCCCTGACCTACTTGCACCGGTTGAAAGAACCAGACCCGCAGATCCGGCCGTCGACCCAGATCACGCCTGTCACGTTCACCCCCTGTAGGTCCAGAGTATCCATCAGCGCGCCGCTCAGGTCTGCCCCCTGCAGCTTGGCGCCACCCAGCCTCACCTCCTTCAACTCGGCCTCCTGAAGTTTCGCATCCCGCAGATCGGCCTGAAGCAGAATGCCCCCTTTGAGCTTGGCGCCTCTCAGGTCGGCCTGGTGCAGATCGGCCTTGATCAGGTTCACCTCCTGCAGCTGGGCCTGGCGCAGATCAACTAGGCTCAGATCGGTCTGGGCCAGGTTCTGCCGCCGCAAATCGCAGCCTGGGCAGGCGCGGTGCTCAAGCAGATGCGCCATCGCCTCGGCACCAGCAAGCGACAGCAACCCAGGGGCAGGGGCCGGCGTTGGGGGGGCTGGCAACCGGCAAATGGCCAGCGCGCCGACGGCCAGCACGGCGGAGGTTTCCCCATCATGGAGCTTGATCATATCGGCCGCCAATTCGACCGGTCCGCCAATCCCCTCGAGCAGTTCGAACTGCAGTTGGCCCAGTTCCCCTTCTCCGCTCACCTGGACCTTGTCCGGGTGGGTTCCGCCGACTTCCAGTTGACCGGGCTGTGGTTCATTGAGCAGGGGGATCTGTCCCGGCAGCATGGAGCCGGGCACAAAGCTGCCTTGGACAAAGCGGAGGTGGGCGGGGTCGAAACGGATGAGGGTGCTCCAGGTGCAGAACAAGGAGGCCTGGCCAACCAACAACTGGACCGCGATCCGGTGGGTAGCCGGATCAGCCGTGGCCTCGCGCTGGCCCTGGTCGCCCGGGTCCAGCTGGAAATCGAAGCTCAGTACTTGGGCCGAAGCCGGCGAAGTCAGCAACCAGAGCAGCAAGAGGCAGGGGACGAAAAACCGGTGCTTGCGGGGAGCCATCTTTGCTTTCGCGATGGAGGACTGACGTTGTGTAGGTGAGAAGATATACCGGGGAGTGCCATCCACAAAACAATTTATCAATTACTTCGGCATCGTGATGTGGATCACCCGAGGGTAAAAACATTGCCGGACATGCCGGTGCAGTAGTCAACCAGCAGCCAGAACCCGGCTGAGCCAAAGGCCCCCAGGGTCAGCCCCAGGAAGAAAGGGCGCAGCCTCAGGTAGATGCGGGCCCCGCCGTATTTGAGGATGAGGGCCTTGACCAGCCAGGCCACCATCACCGAAAACCAGACGTGGAAGATGGGGTGAGTCAGCCCCAGGGTCATGCCGATGGGGTGGAGGGGAAAGCCCACGAACCGGCCTTTGACATAGGTGAGCAGGGCCATGAGAGAAAGGCCGATGGCCGCATACCCCAGATGCCACCAGTGGGTGGGCTGGGGGTTGTTGATGTTCTGGGTGATCCAGTCCCCGGCAAAGGTGGGCAGGCCGATGAATTGCCAGCCCACCAGGTTGATGCCGCCGTAGGTATAGGCCAGCCGCAGGACAATCCAAGCCGAGCCGGCCAGGGTGACCAGGATGGCCAGCAGGATGGCCCAAAAGAGCCGGCGGGAATCTAGGCCGGTCTCGCGGGCCAACTTGAGGCCGGTGGCGGCCGAAGCCATCACGAAGGTGCGGATATCCGCCGCCCAGGCAAAGCTGAGGCCCAGGGTGGTCAATCCTGCCGAGCCTACCGCCGAACTGCCCAGGGCATTGACGGTGAAGACGGGCGCGGCCACCGTGGCCCGGCCGTAGGCCAGGCCGGTCTGCGAGATGATACGCGTAAGGCCGACAAAGATGACCAGCGAGGAGCACAAAAAAACTAGGGCGGTAAGCAGGTTAAGCCCCGCCGCCATCAACCAGATACAGCACAAGGCAGCGCCCAGAATGGCACCGAAGAGTGCCACCCGGTACGAGAACAACTCGTCGCGATCCTCTAGGGTGGAGGGCAAACCCCACGCGCGCCGCCCCACCTGACGCAGGTGGCTGCGGGCATTCCAGAAGGAAGCGCCCACCAGAAAAAACAGCGCTCCCAGGGCCAGGTGGGCCACGCTGGGGGAAGCCGGATCTGAGAAGGGTTGGGTGGGACCGATACTCCAGCCGAACAGGCGCTCGACCCCGCTATGTAAGTGAGCCAGAAACGCAAAGAACCACACCCCGAAGGACACGTCCAGGCTGAGCAGATAGGACAACCCGATTACCTCGAAACGCGGGGTGAAGTTCAGCCAGATCGAATTGCGCATGATGGGCAAGGTGCTGGTGAGGGAAAGGGGGGGGATGAAGTTGAAGTACGCGTGCAGCGCATTGATGGAATTGATGAGGGCCGGCACCGCAAATCCCACCCAGGTGAGCGGATTGCGCAGCAGCGGGGGGAGGAGGGAGCCTCCCTGCTGGGTACTCAGTTCCAGGGGCAGGATGGCCAATGGGTAGAGCAATTTTTCGCGCTCCATCCATTGTTTGCGCAGCATTACCAGCAGGCACAGGGTGACAAAGTAGAGGGTGAGGATGAACAGGCTCCACGCCAGCAGCGGGTTGAGCCAGATATTCCAAGGCAGGCCTTCGCCTCTGGCACCTCCCTCAAAGAGTTTCCAGGTGGCAGTCTGGTCGGTGGGTACCAACCAGGAGGGCAGGTGAGGCAGAATCTGAGAGGCCCAGCCGTTTTCGGGCGTTGCATAGTAGAAAAAACCTCCCAGCAGGGGGATGAGATTCATGGTGAAGCCCCAGGAGGGGATCGCTGCCGCTACGACCATCATGATGTAGACGGTGGCCAGTTCCCCTGGGTCGAGCCGGACGAGGCGCCCCAGATGGAGCAGCGGATTGAGCAGTAGGGCAAAAACAAAGAAGAGGAAGAGCGCGGCACCGGCCGAAAAGTCGGCCGCCAGCGGCGAACCCCGCAGCACCAGCACCCCGTAGGGTTCGCCCACAGCGATACACAGGCAACCCAGGGAGCCCAGCAGCAGGGCGCGGGCAGTGACGCCCCGTTGGGGAGGGGAAGGGCGGAAAGTCATGGCGCAACAATCAATAAGCATTTGCCAGGGGCGCGTCAATCTCCCTTGACGGCAGCGGCGATTTGGACAATATTGCTCTGCCGTAAAAGAGCGTCCATCGTCCATCCAAATCAGGAGGAGTTCAGCCCTATGGAATTGGTCTCGCGCCAGAGGATCATGGAGTACACCGCCGCCTACAAAGGCAAGCGTTTCCCCGACGGGCGGCCCAGGGTGGCCGACGATATCGTGGAGCGGATGCAGAAGGTCACCACCGAGGAGGCCTGGGGTACCCTGCACGGGCACGGGTACCGCATGCAGTACGAGGGTAATTGGCTGATCCTTCACCCCGAGAAGAACCTGACCGGCCGGGCGGTAACCGCTCGCTTCGTGCCCACCCGGCCAGACCTCAACAATGTGATGGTCAAGGAGGGCAAGACCCACAAGCGCATCGGCGGCCAGAACTCCTGGGTCATCGACACCCTGGTCAAAGGCGACGTGTTGGTGATCGAACTTTTCGGCAAGATCGTCGACGGCACTTTCATCGGCGACAATCTCGGCACCTCCATTGCCTCCAAGACTGGCGGCACCGGCCTGGTGTGCGACGGGGGTATCCGGGACACCGAGCGGGTGCGCAAGCTGCCCATCAATGTCTTCTGCCGCGGCATCGATCCCACCGGCATCGCCAACGTGACCATCACCGAGATCAACGGCCCGGTGCGTATCGGTCAGGTCACGGTGATGCCAGGCGACGTGGTGTTGGGCACCTCGTCGGGGCTGGTCTTCGTACCGGCCCACCTGGCCAAGGACGTGGTGGAGCAATCGGAAAGCACCCGATTGCGCGACTACTGGGGCAAGATGTGTCTTCGCAATGCCACCTATACCCCAGGCGAGATCGACCGGGCCTGGACCGGTGCCATGACCGCCGAATTCGAGGCCTGGAAGAAGACGGTGGACATGGATTCGCTGGATTTCTGAGGACAGGAGCCAAGGCATGCGTATCATCGACGCCCACGTGCACGTGCTGGACAACTACGCGCCCATGGCGCCTTTCGAGGATACGGGCAGATACGACCGCCTGCTCAAGCTGATGGATGAGTGCGGGGTGGAGAAGGCCCTCATGCTGCCGGTGGTGGCGGCCTTCTCGCCTCACAACAACGAGCAGTGCGCTGCCTGGGCCAGGCAGCACCCCGACCGCTTGGTCGCCATGGCCGATGTGCCCCTCAACCAACCCGAGGCGGCGGCCCGCATCAGCCGGGCGCGGGAGGAGTTCGGGGCGGTGGCCATCAGTTGTTATCCCGCCACGCCTGAGTTGGGATGGATGCTGGAGTCGGCCAGCGAGCCAGTCTGGCAGGCCTTTGCCGCCACCGGCCTGGTGTGTAACCTGCATGTCACCCCTCCCAATTACCCACCCTTCTTTGCGCTGGCCAGGCGTTATCCGCAGATCCAGTTTGTGCTCAACCACTTCGGCCTCATCGGCAAGTCTCCCCCGGCAGATCCCCAGTGCGGGGGACTCTTCGAAGCAGCGGTCCTGCCCAATGTTTTCGTCAAGGCATCGGCCTTCTACGCCATCGCCGAGACCCCCTGGGATTTCCGTTGTCCTCAGGCGCTGAAGACCTTTGCCCGGGTACTGAGGGGGCTGGGTCCCGAAAGGCTGATTTGGGGTACCGATTGGCCCCCTTCGAGCCGGGGCCTGACCTATCGCCAGAACCTGGAAATAGTGCGCACCATTGCGGGGGTCGGGGAAAAGGAGTTGGAGCTGATCCTGGGGGGCAA
>SICG01000016.1 GCA_009691525.1 Candidatus Latescibacterota bacterium
TCGCGCACCACCACCTGTTCCCAGGTGAGGCCCTGGTCGGCACTGGCGTACAACCCCTGCCCGGTGCTGGCCCACACCTTGTTCTGGCTGAAGGCGAAATCCCAGGCATAGGTTGGGCCGGTGATCTGCCAGGTCTGGCCCTTGTCGAGGCTGAAGCTGATGCCGTCCCGCTCGCCTGAAACCGCGCCAATAGCGCGAGTCCCGGCCCAGATCACTGAACGCCCGTCGGGCAGCAGTTGCCGCTTGAGGGCCACCACCCCATTGCCCGAGATATTACCGGGCAGCAGGTTGCCCCCGGCGTCGAGGCGCACCTTGTGGTTGGCCCAGGTCCGGCCGCCGTCGAAGCTGCGGGCGATGCCGCTGCCCGTGCCCAACCACACCGTGTCGCCATAAGTCAAAACTGCAAAAGTTCGATGAAGGCCAGCCTGGTCGATCAGGCTATCGGCTTGGGCCCGCGCCAGGGCGACGCGCTCCGCTGGCTCGCCGGCCCGCTCTATGCTGTCGGCCAGCGCCCGGAGGCTTTCGACCAACGGGGCGTTCTCCGTGGGAAAATAGATGATCGAATCCGCCCTGTCGGGCAGCACCCGCTCCCAGCTCTGCCCCAGGTCAGGGGAGCGCACCAGAGAACCGGCAAAGAAGGTCGCCCAGACCGTGGAGCCGGAGATCCCCAGGCCGAAGCAGGCGTTTTGGATCGGCGTGGTCGGTCCTCTGTAGAACCCGGTTTTTGAAGTGTCGAAAATCGCTTCGTTGGTGATATGCCTCCAGGTCTGGCCCGCATCAGAGGAAAAGCTCAAGCCGCTCCCCACCTGAAAATCCCCCACCCCGACGACCGTGGTATCAAAAAGCGTGGCCACCCACACCGTATCCCCCACCGCATCTACCGCGCTCACCGCACCCCGGCCCAGACCCTGCTCCTGGGTATAGGTCACCCAATTGGCAGGCGAAAGCCCCTGACTGAGGGCAGGGTCGAGGCGGGCCAGGCCCCGCTCGGTGGCCACCCACAAATAGCGGCCGCTCCACTTGAGGTCGGAGATCTCGGTGCCCAGCAGGCTGTGGGGGGCGGGATTCTGGTTCTGGAACAAATCGAGAGGCAGGACGGCCTGGGCTGCGAGAACAGAAGTGAGGAGCAGGCAGGCGATCCCGGCGGCGAGCGGGAGACGGGGCAAAAGGAGTTTCCCCTCAGGCGTAGGAGGCGGAACGCTGGCGCAGGGCTTCGATGGCCTCGCAGCCGATGCCGCAGTCGCCGATACGCGGCCCCTCGGCTTCGCCGTGGCTGTCTGAGCCCCCAGACTGGAGCAATCCGTAGTGTTCGGCCAGTTTGAGGTAGTACTCGATCTGGAGCGGCTGATGCGAGGGGTGATAGACCTCTACCCCGTCCAGGCCGTACTCGACCAGTTGGGCGATGACCGCTTCGGGCATGATGCCCGGATGGGCCAGCACCGCCACGCCCCGCACCTGGTGGATCAGCCCAATCACATCCAGGGCCGAGGAAAAGGGCTTGGGCACCACGGCCGGGCAGCGGTCGCCCAGGAAACGATTAAAGGCCTCTTCCTTGCTGGACACCACCCCCCGGCGCACCATGGCGGCAGCGATATGGGGCCGACCCACCATGCCCCCGTTGGCCTGGTTGAGCACGTCCTCGAGGGTGAGGGAAATCCCCAGGTGATTGAGTTTTTCGACGATGGCCATGCCCCGGTCGTGGCGGCGCCGGCGCAAGAGTCCCAGGTGCTCCAAGAGCTGCGGGTCCTGCCAGTCCAGGCAATAGGCCAGGATGTGAACCTCGCGGTCGCGCACATGGGCGCTCAACTCGGCCCCAGGCACGATATCTATGCCCAGGCGACGACCGACGGGCAGAAGTTCTGCTATCCCCTCTACGGTATCGTGGTCGGTGAGGCTGAGAGCCTGGACACCAGCCTGGTACGCCTCTTCGGCCGCCTGGGAGGGCGTACGCAACCCATCGGAACAGAAAGAATGGGTATGGAGGTCGGCTAAGTTATATCGCACAAATAGCTTAAGTGTTTAGAGTGGACTGCTGGGGACAAGGGAAGCCTCCGCGTTACACCTCAGGTGCCCCCTGCTTGCCGTATATATAATAAGAAAACTACTCCCCGCCTTTTTTTCAAGTTTTGCAGGGAAATAGTTTAGATGATCGACTGCACTGCGCGGGTACAGGTAGGCAGGTGAACCTCAGTTGCGGGAGAGTTCGAGCAGCATTTCTCCGCAGTGGAGGCGGATCTTGCCCAGGGCGCGGTCCCGGAGCTGGCGCACCCGCTCCCGGGTCAACCCCAGGTTGTCGCCGATCTTTTCCAGGGTCATGGGGGCACAGCTATCCAGGCCAAAATAGGCGCGGATGATCTGGTGCTCCCGCCCGTCGAGTACCTTCATGCTGGTGCGCAGAGCCTGACTCAGGTGGTCGCGCTCCAGGTTTTCTTCGAGCGAATTCTCGCCGACATCAAAGACGCTCAGCAGGGAATCCTCTTCGCCGGGGTATACCGGCATGTCCAGGGAGAGATCGCGCTGCCCGGTCTCGAGAGCGTTGCGGGCGCGGTCCAGACTGATCTTGGCGCTGGCCGCCACCTCCTCGAGGGTGGGGTCCCGCCCCAGGCGCTGGGCCAGCAGACTGGTCTGCTTTTCGACTTTTTGCAAGTCATTGAGCTGGCTCATGGGCGGCCGGGCGATTTTGCCCTGCTCGGCCAGGGCCTTGAGAATGGCCTGCCTGATCCACCACACTGCATAGGTGATGAACTTGAAGCCCCGGGTCTCGTCAAAGCGCTTCACCGCTTCGATGAGACCGTAGTTGCCCTCCGAGACTAGCTCGATGAAACTGAGACCGTGGTTGGCGTAGTGTTTGGCCACGCTGACCACAAAGCGCAGATTGGCCTGAACCAGTTTCTGGGAGGCTTCGTCGTCCCCTCCCCTGGCCCGCCTTACCAGGTCCGCCTCTTCCGAACGACTGAGCGGGCGGTAATGCTGGATCTCGCGCCAGTACACCTCGGTGGAGGTGGGTGCGGTCCCGGCCCTCAGGCTGGCCTTCCTGAGCTTGGTCCTGGTTTTGGTCCTGGCAGTATTCATCGGCCTTCCGCAGTATAAATGCCCCTGAGGACTACTGCTCGCACATGTTGGACTGCGGAAGGGAGGCTTGGTTCCAGAATTCAGGGGCTCAGGCGCAGGGTTTTGAAGCGCTCATAGGCCTGATCCCACGCGCCTCCTGCCTGGGGTTGGTACTGGCGGGGGGCAAAGGAGCGGCTCACCACTTCGCGGGCCTGGGCCAGGGAACTCACCTCGCCCAGGCCCATGGCCAGCACCATCAGATTTCCGATGGCCGTGGCTTCCAGGGGGCCGGCCACCAGGGGCCGGTCGGTGGCATCGGCGGTGAACTGGCAGAGCAGCTGGTTCTGGATGCCCCCCCCCACGGCGTGGATGCACTCCAGGCGCCGCCCCAGGATCTGCTCCAGGCCTTCGAGCACCTGCCGGTACCGCAGGGCCAAACTTTCGAGTACCACCCGGATCATGCCTCCCTCGTCAGCCGGAGGGGTCTGCCCGCTCTGCTGGCAGAAGACGCGGATGCGGGCCGGCATGTCGCCGGGTGCCAGGAAAGACTCGTGATCCGGGTCGATGAGGGCGGCAAAGGCAGGGGCCTGACTGGCTTTGGCGGTCAATTCGCTATAAGAAAAAACGCGGCCCTGTCGCTCCCAGGTGCGGCGGCACTCCTGCACCAGCCACAGCCCCATGATATTTTTGAGAAAGCGGAAGGTGTGGCCCACCCCGCCTTCGTTGGTGAAGTTGTGGGCCAGGGCCGCCGCATTTACCAGAGGTCCATCCAACTCGGCACCCATCAGCGACCAGGTGCCAGAACTGATATACGCATAATCGCGGGTGGTGGTGGGAATGGCCGCCACTGCTGAGCCGGTGTCGTGGGTGGCCGGGGCAATGACCGGTACCGGCCCTACGCCGGTGGACTCGGCCAGGGCCGGTAGCAGGGAGCCCAGGCGGGTGCCGGGGGGGACGATGCGGGGCAGCAGGGCCGTGGGCAGGCCGAGTTTCTCCAAAAGTTCGGTAGACCAGCGGCCCTCGCGCGGGTCGTAGCACTGGGTGGTGGTGGCGTTGGAAAACTCGCAGGCCTTCTCCCCGGTGAAGAAGAAGTTGAACAAGTCGGCCATCATCAGGAAAGAGCGAGCCGCCCCCAGTACCGGCGAGTCCTGCAAGCGCATGGCCAGCAGCTGGTACAGGCTGTTGATCTGCATGAACTGCACGCCGGTGCGGGCAAAAATCTCCTCGCGGGGCACCAGGGCAAAGGCCGCCGCCAACATGCCCTCGGTGCGCGGGTCGCGGTAGTTGCGCGGGTTTTCCAGCAACACATCGCCCTTGCCCAGCAGGGCAAAGTCCACCCCCCAGGTGTCGACACCCAGGGCATCGATGCCGCCGCGACCGGCGCATAACACCAGGGCCTGCTGCATTTCGGCGAAGAGGCGCAAAGGGTCCCAGTACAGATGCTCGAAGACCTGCACCGGGCCATTGGCAAAACGGTGCACCTCGTTCAGTTCGAGCCGCGCCCCGTCGAACTGCCCCAGCATGGCGCGGCCGCTCTCGGCTCCCAGATCAAAAGCGAGCAACTGGCGTTTGGCGGGCATGATCGACACCTCGTTGGCGAATGGCCGCGTCGGAGCGCGACCCACTCCGGCCTTTCCCGATGCCCAGGCCTGCCACCGACGGAGGAATACCCCCCACCTGCCGGTCCGCTAACCCTGGCGGCCCGCCCCGCTGGGGTCTGCTCCCCGCCGCGTCAGCGTGGCAGCCAATAGTCTGCGGCAACCTACTACCGCCTAGATATAATTCAATCCCAGCTCCCACACCAACTCGCGGGTGGGTTCATCCAAAAGAGCGCAGATCAGGGCGATGCCCATCCCGGTTTCCAGGCCGGCGGCATAGCGCTGCTGCTCGTCGCGGAAGCTGAGCCGCTGGAAACCCAACACCGCCTGCTTGAAGTCCTTGGGCCGATCGTAGATCACCTCCTGGGCCAGTTCGGACTGGGCCAGGGCCTCCTCGACAAACTGGGTGCCGAAGATCTCTTCGAGGGCGTTTTGCAGTTGGCGGTGCAGCATCAGAAAGGATATACCTCGTCTAACCGGCGGCGCAGGTGGGCCTGCTCTTGGCGCTTGTCAGCCTGTCTGGTGCCCAGCACGACTTCGATGGCCGGCCGGCGCAGCCAGGCCAGCAATATCATACTCCAGTCCAGGGGAACGGTCTGCAGTTCGAGGCGCAGCACCAGGCAGGTGCGGATCAGCTTCCTCAGCATCTCAGAAGTACTGGGCGATGTTGCGCTCGATGCGCTCTATAATCGGCGTCTGACTCGCCTCGGCAGTGAAAGACTGGCCGGTGACCCGTTCGAAGAGCCCGATATAGCGCTGGGCCACCTGGATGCGGATCTCGTCGTCGAGAGCGGGGATGTTCTGGTCGGTGATGCCCCGCTCCTTGAGCCAGAGGCGCAGGAATTCCTTGTCCAAACTCTCTGGCTCCTCACCCCGGGCGTGGCGCTCCTGGTACGTGGCCCCAATCCAGTAGCGGGAGGAGTCCGGGGTGTGGATCTCGTCGGCCACCGTCAGCCGGCCCTGCTCGTCGAGCCCCATCTCGTATTTGGTGTCTACCAGGATCAACCCCTGCCGGGCGGCCACTTCGGTGCCGCGCGCAAAGAGGGCCAGGGCGGCGTGCTCCACCTTTTCCCAGGTGTCGCGATCAACCAGGCCCCGTTCGAGGATCTGCTGGGGCGAAATCGACTCGTCGTGGTCATCGGACTTGGTAGTGGGGGTGATGATGGGGGCGGCAAAGGGCTGGTTCTTAACCATACCCTCGGGCAGATCCACGCCGCAGAAGTTGCGCACGCCTTTGTGGTAGTTGGTCCACACCGAGGTCGAGGTGCTGCCGGTCAGATAGCGGCGCACCACGATCTCCACCGGCAGCATCTTCAGTTCGCGGGCCACCGTGACGTTGGGGTCGGGCACCGCCAGCACCTGGTTGGGGACCAGATCGCGGGTCTGGTCGAACCAGTACTGGGCGATGCGGTTGAGCACCTCGCCCTTGAAGGGGATGGTGCCCAGGATGTGGTCGAAGGCGCTCTGCCGATCGGTGGTGATCAGGATGCGTTTGCCGGGCAGCAGGTAGATGTCGCGGACCTTGCCCTGCTGGTAGTAGGCCTGCCAGCGCGGATAGCGGGCCTCCAGCAGGCAGTTGTGGAGCTGGGCTTCGAGTTGCTGGCGCGTGATCATACTCATGGTCTCCGTGTGTTTATCTCAGGTTCACTTCGAGTTCGTGGCGGCCGGCCTCCAGCTTCAGGCTCAGCCGCCGGCCCTGGGGCGCATAGCTGTATTCGCCCTCAGCCAGGGGGCGCCCGTCCAACTTCAGGCTGCGGGGGCGGGTGCCCGCTGCCAAACGCAGAGTGCAGGGAGCACTGACCCGCACCAGGGCACTCAGGCGGCTGGCCCCCTGGTGAAAGACCATATCCATCGGCTGGTCGGCGCGGATGAGCTCGGTGCGCAGGTGCAGGTAGGTGCCCCCGATCAGCCCGTACACCGCGGTGGCGGCGCGGGCCCCGCGCCGGGCAAAGACCAAGCTTGCGTCGCTGCGCATGCCCTCGATATTGAGGGCCTCGGCCTCCAGATCGCGCCATAACACCCAGTCGCTGCTGCCCCCGCGCGTCACCTTCACCCCCCGGCCACCGCGGCCGCTTATTTGTTCCGGGCGCAAAGTGGAACGCCCCCCCACCGGCCTGGGCACCAGGATCGCCAGAAAATGCAGGCGCTCCCCGCGCTGGCTGAGGCTCAGGTAATCGGTGCGTTCGGCCTCCAGCGCCGCCGGGGTGCGCCGCCGCTGGACCTGCGAGGGTTGCAGGCAGTGGACTTCTAGGCCGCAGCCCTCGCCGTGGATGTAGGCCCAGCCCTCTTCGGCCACTTCCAGGGGGCAGGTGGTGTGTATCAACCACTCGACCTCTGCCGGCGCCAGGGCCTCCACCTGGTCGGCGACGACAAAATAGTCTGGCTTAATATAGGCGATGCGCCGGCGAAAACCACGCAAGCCTGGATAGGCCCGGCCCGCCTCGCCGGCGGCAAAATCCAGGACCTCCGAAGAAAAGAACCCCTCGATGCTGCCCTGGTGAGTGCGCGGGTCGGCGAGCCATTGGCTGCCAGTGCGCCGCTGTGGCTGACCTTCCACCAGCAGGGTGTTGCAGGCAAAGGTGTTGAGGAAATAATTGTCCAGCTCGTACTGGCGCTGCGACAGCTCCGGCTCTCCCGAGGCAGCCTCTGGCAGTTCGCCACAGAGCAACTGGCCGGCCACCCGCAGGGCAAAGCCGTTCTGATCCCCCCGGTCTTTGCCGGTAGCCGGCCCGGCCCGCAGCCGCAATTCCGTCCCTTCGTCGCCGCGCAGGAACACCAGGCCCGCATCCTCCAGGTGCAGGGAGGAGCGCGGCGGGGAGGGGGAGGGGGCCAACTGCTCGTCGTACCACAAATATTCCCAAGGCCCGTCGAACCACACCTGCCCGCCCAGCGCTCCACCCAGGGGCGCTGCCTGGCCATCGCAGTCGCACTGGAGAAAGTCTGCTCCCAGCACCGGGAAGATCTCCACCGCCGCCAGGTGCAGGCCTGGGCCGGGATCACCGCCGGCGCTGAAGCGCACCACCGCCTTGTCAAGCAGATCGCCCTTGGAGATTTGGAACCAGGCCGTCCCCTGCGCGGCGGCCGGGAAATCGATGCGCAGCTCGGGCACCCGCAACCGCACCTCAGCGCTGCCCGGCGCCCCACTCCCGCCGATGGCCAGTTCGGCGTGTTGCTCCAGGGGCAGGATGGCCGGATGTTCACCGGGCCGCACGCCCAGATGACTGAGGCGGAAACCGCCGCCCTGGCCAGCGGTGCAGAAGGAGAGGCCGTCGATACGGCGCAGTCGCTCCGCGTCACCAACAGCAAAACGCCAGGTGTAGTCGTCGATGGTCAGAGTACAGACTCCCGTCCCGGCGTCCCAGCCCAGCACCACCGTGTACCAAGTCTGGGGTTTGTACGGGCGGCGGTGCAGCTGGCGGTAGAACCAATCCAGGGGGGTGCCCCGCGGCACGGCCAGTCCCTGATGGGCCGCGCTGGCCTGGAGTCCGCCCTCCTGCAAGGCGCTTGCCAGATACAGCAACACGTAGCGGTAGTGATGGGGGGAAGGCGGCTGAAAGGAGGCCCAGCAACGCGGATGGGGCGGATGCCCCAGGTCAGCGGCGTCGCTGCTGGCCAACAGTTGGGCCGGGTAGGCTCGCAGCCCCGGATCGAGGCACAGGTCCGGGCCGCCCTGGTGGCGCAGGGCCTCGAAGAAGAGTACGCCCTGGCGCAGCGCGCAGATATCCCACCAACCGGTTCCCTCGCAGAACTCCCCCTGGTGGCCGAAGCTGGCGGGCAATACCTGGGTCTGGAAGAGCTGGGTCCAGTGCTCGACCCAGCCGGCAGCTTCGGGTTCTTCGGGGAGCAGGGCTAGGCTGGCCAGCCCGGCGGCGGCCAGGCATACCCAGGCAGCACTGGTGTTGAGCGGTGCGCCTTCCCATTGCAGCCTGAAGGCCCGCACCTGACGGCCGAGGGCCTGGCGCAGAAGCTGGCTCTCCTGCTCGTCCAGAAAAGCGCCCAGCCAGTCGTAGACCAGGGCCAGCCCGGTCAGCGCGTGGGCAGCCTGGATTCCGTCGGGCGCAGCGCCGGGACCCCACTGCGGCCAGCCGGCAAATTCCAGGGCCCAGTCCCGGGCGCGGACCGCATAGGCCGGCTCACCGCTGAGCAGATAGGCAAAGGCCAGCACCTGGCCATAACCTTGCAAGGCGTGGCCGCAGGTGTAGAACTGGTAGTGGGTGCGCAGGTACTCCCGCGAGTACCCACCCTCGTCCTGGGGCGACGGGGGACCGGGCGGCGGCCGGGAGGGCAGGGGATCGCGCAGCAGGTGGTCGGCGGTCTGGAGCAGGAGGTGATGGCAGGTGGCGTACGGCTCGCGGGCGGACCGTTCCCGCAGGCGGGGCAGTTCGGCAGCTGTGAAGAAAAGATGGGGGGAGCGGCGAGGCCGGTCCGTCTGCATGGTGGCGGCACTGATTCGGGAGGGGGTAGAAGGTACCCAGAAGCCAGCAGGCCGTCAATACGCCACCTTGATTTTCCGGTGCGCCCGGCGTATGTTTTGGCCATCATGCTGAAAACTACCGCGATCGTCCTGGCCCTGTATCTGGGAGGCTGCGGGGGCGTGGAAGAGCCGACTGAGCTGGTGTCTTATCTGCAGACCCTCCAGCGCTTCCAGCCCTTTAACCAGCAGGTCCAGCGCTATATCAGCTTCTTCGAGGCACCCGGAAGGCCGGTGACCCAGACCGAGGTCGACGGGGCCCGCACCCTGCTGGCCGATTACGCCCAGGCGGTCGAGACCCTCAACACCTCCTCCCTCAAAGGGGATGACCTGCGCGAGGCCCACCACTTCTATGTCCTCACCTGCCAGCACGCCCAGCAATTGAGCACCGACACCACCGGCGGCATCAGTCAGCAGACCCGCACCGTGACCTTTGCCCTGCACACCCTGCGGGCCTATATCACCGGACGTTTCTACCCGGGCCTGGGAGTGATGCTGGCCCACCGGCGAATCGAAGGCAGCCTGCAGCCACCAGCCTGGCCCGAATAAGCCCCGACCCGTTTTTCCCTTCACCCGCACCTCTATGCCCTTCCCGCTGCCTATTCCTGATGGGAACGGCCAAGGCCGAAATTTCGGGTGACCTTGCCGCTGGTCATCAGCGAGATCATGCCGGCGGAAGAAGTGCCGGTCATCACCGCCTCTACCAAGGGCGGGCTCACCTCTCCTTGCGCCTGCCAGGCGACGATGAAGTTGGCTCCAGTTCCCCCGGTCTGATCCTGTTCCGCCACCACAAAGCTGACCGTCTCCAAGGGGCTGAGCCCAAGCGGCTGCTCGAGGTAAGTGCGGACCAGTTGCCCTTTGGTATTGTAGTAATCGACCCGGGTGAGTTCGATCTTTTTTTTGATGTCGATGTTGTGGATGGAGAGCATCGCCGACAGCTCCCTCGTCTGCTGGCTGTCGAAGTAGAAGATGCTCGAATAGATGGGCACGTAGATGAGCTGGCCCGCGAAGGTGGCCGGAGGCTCGGGGTAAAGCGCCCGGACATCGGGCACCTGTGGGGTCATCGCGCTGGCCGTCCGGAACTGACCGGCTGATACCTGCGGCTCCGGGCCGCCACAACCCAGCCCCGGGAGCAGGAGCAAACAACCCCACGCCGGCAAAAAGACGACTCATACTCAATCTCCCTTGGAAAAACCCCGGCGCGCTTGACAGGCGGCACCCGGCGGCAATATTCTGAGACAATTCTGAGACACTATAGTTACGCGCTTCGCAGGAGAACAGGCAGCCATCGACTGATTCTCTCCAGCATTTTCCACCCCCTAGCAGCCAAATAACCGACATGCCCGAACTCCATTTTCTCCACGACATGGTCGTGCTCTTCGGCGCGGCCCTCTTGGTCATTGCCCTCAGCAGCCGGCTGCAGATCCCCCCGGTAGTGGGTTTCCTGCTGACCGGCATGGCGGTGGGGCCGCACGGCCTGGCGCTCATCGACGACACCCACGCTGTGGAGGTCTTCGCCGAGCTGGGAGTGGTGTTCCTGCTCTTCATCGTCGGCCTGGAACTCTCGCCCAGCCGCCTGCAGCGGCTGGGGCGCATCCTGCTGGTGGGGGGCAGCCTCCAGACCTCCCTGACCATCGTCCTGGCCACCGGGGTGGTGTACCTCCTGGGTTACACCCTGCGCGAATCCCTGTACTACAGCTTCCTCATCGCCCTGAGCAGCACGGCCATCGTGCTCAAGCTCTACTCCGAGCGCCGCGAGTTGGAGACGCCCCACGGCGAGGCGGTCATGGGCATTCTGCTTTTCCAGGATTTTCTCATTGTTCCATTACTGATTGTGGTGCCGGTGCTGGCCGGCACCGACACCGCTTCGCCCAGCGAGGTGGCCCTGCGCTTCGGCGGGGGCCTGCTGGCTGTGGGTCTGGTCTTTGGGGTGGGCCGCTATATCCTGCCCCACTTCCTGCATCTCATCATCCACACCCGCATCCGCGAACTGGTGGTCATCGGCGCGCTTTTCGCCTGCCTGGGCTCGGCGCTGATCACCGAGTCCCTGGGCTTTTCTTTGGCCCTGGGCGCCTTTGCCGCTGGCCTGCTGATCGCCGAAACCGACTACCGCTACCAGGTGCTGGCCGAAACCGCACCCTTCCGCGACGTGTTCAACAGCATGTTCTTCATCTCGGTGGGTATGCTCTTGCGCCTGGATTTCGCCCTCGACAACGCCGGGCTGATCCTGGCGGTGGGCGGCATCGTCATGGCGCTTAAGGCCGGCCCGGCGCTGCTGGCGGTCAAGGCCCTGTCCTTTCCCTCGCGCACCTGCCTGATCGCCGCCCTGGGGCTGGCCCAGATCAGCGAGTTTTCCTTTGTGCTCATCCAAGCCGGCAAAGGATACGGTCTGCTAGACGAGTGGCACTACCAACTGTCCATCGCCGCTTCGGTGCTGACCATGCTGCTCACCCCCCTCTTTGTGGTCCTGGCCTCGCCCCTGGCCAAAAAACTCTTCGGCACCGAGGGCGACGCCGCTACCGAGGACCTGGAGCTACACGAGCCCCCGCAGGTGGTGATCTTCGGCTTTGGCCCCAATGGCCGCCACCTGGCGCGAGTGCTCAAACTGGAGGGCATCCCCTACAGCATCGTCGACGTCAACGGCCGCACGGTGCGGGAGGCCCGCGCCCAGGGCGAACCCATCCTCTTTGGCGATTCCACCCGCCGCGAGATCCAGGAAAAAGCCGGGATCGAGGAGGCGCTCATCGGGGTCTTTGCCATCTCGGACCGCACCGCCCTGCGCGACAACGTGCGCCTGGCCCGCGCCCTCAACCCAGAACTCTTCATCGTCGCCCGCACCCGCTACCTCACCGAATTTGCGGACCTGCGCCAATGCGGAGCCGACGCGGTGGTGGCCGAGGAGTTCGGTTCCTCCGCCGAAATACTCAGGTCGGTGCTCATCCACCTGCACATGCCGGGCAACGTGATCCGCGCCGAGATGCATCGGCTGCGCCAGGAGGCCTATCCACAGGCGAGCCAACCGGCCCCGGCAGCGCTGGCAGCCCTATCGAAGATTCAGATCCGGATCGACACCTTTCTGTTGGGGACGGATCACGGAGGAGCTGACAAAACCCTGAGCGAATTGGATCTGCAGGGGCGCACCGGCGTCCGGGTAGTGGCCCAGGCACGGGGGGATGGGATCGCCGCCCCGCCCGACCAGAACACCCGGCTGGCCCCAGGGGATGTGCTGGTGCTGGCCGGCCCTCACGAGGCAGTGGAGCAGGCTTTCCGCTATCTGGAAGACCACGCCGCCGATCAGAAGTAAGACCAACCGAGAGCAGAGGAGACCGAGATGGAATACCGCTACTTGGGGAAAACCGGCGTGCAGGTGTCGGAGCTGTGTCTGGGGGTGATGACCTTTGGCGGCCGCACTGACGAGGCCGAGGGAAAGCGCATCGTCCACCGCGCCCTGGAGGCCGGCATCAACTTCGTCGACACGGCCAATGTCTACAACCAGGGCCGCTCCGAGGAGATCACCGGCAAGGCCCTGGAGGGCGTGCGCGACCAGGTCTTTCTGGCCACCAAGGTCCACGGCAAGATGGGAGACCGGCCCAATGACGCGGGCAATTCGCGCTACCATATCGTCCGCCAGGTCGAAGCCAGCCTCAAGCGCCTGCGCACCGATCACATCGACCTGTATTATTTGCACCGGCCCGATGCCAGCACCGCCGTGGAGGAAGAGATCCGCGCCATGGACGACCTGGTCCGCCAGGGCAAAATCCTCTACGCCGGCACCTCCCACTACCAGGCCTGGGTGCTGACCAAAGCCCTCAGCTACGCGGCGCAGGCCGGGTTGGCCCCCTTTGTGGCCGACCAGCCGCGCTACAACGTGGCCAGCCGCCAGATCGAAGCCGAGTTCCTGCCCTTCTGCAGGGACAGTGGGTACGGCGTGGTGCCGCACAGCCCGCTTTTCGGCGGGGTGTTGACCGGCAAATACCAGCGCGGCCAGGCCCCACCCCCCGATTCGCGGGCCGGCCAGCCGAACAACAACATGGCCGACCGGTTGACCGAAACCAGCTATGCAGTGGTGGACGGGGTGGGCGCGGTGGCCCAAGCGCGGGGGAAGAGTATATCGCAGGTGGCCATCCAGTGGACCCTGGCCAACCCGCTGGTCAACTCGATCATCATCGGGCCGCGCACCCTGGAGCAGTTGGAGGACAACCTGGGCGCCGACGGCTGGCGCCTGGCCCCTGAAGAGGTGGAGCGCCTCAATGCCCTGGCGCCACCGTTGAGGGATTGACCATCAAATCCCAAACGCCTTGCGCACCACGGCCAGCAGGCGGTCGGTGCGCACTGGTTTCTTGATCACCCCCAGGGCGCCCTGGAAGGCCTCCTGGCCCTTGATCTCAGTGGCCATCTCCTCGCTGCACAGGGCCACCTTCACCTTGGAGTCCAGCTTGCGCAGCCGGGCAAAGGTCTCCTCGCCCGATAGGTCGGGCAGGCCCAGATCCAACAGCACCAGCCCGATCTTGGTCCGCTCCTGGTAGAAGAGCCGCAGCCCCTCAATGGCCGTGCCGGCCTCCAGCACCGTGAAGCCGTAGTACTCAAGCTGTCGGCTCAGGGTGCTGCGGGCCATGGGCTGGTCGTCGATGACTAAGATGGACTTGGTCGGTTTGGTGACCGGCGGCTTGAGCGTCACACCCTGATTCCCTGCGCCTCAGGCCGCCACGCCCACCCCTCCCTCACCTCCACCACCGGCTGGCCCTGGTGATCCACCCACACCCCGCAGGGCCCGCCTCCCTCGCTGATCTCCAGCCACAACTCCCGGCCGTCCATACTCAGGGCCGGCTGATAGTACTTGGCCACCTGGCGGGCGTCGGCGCTGATATAATGACCGGTGATGGCGCAGCGGAAACGGTCGGCGCTGGTATTGGGCGGGCTGCCGTGAATCAGCGAACCATTAAAAAAGATCACATCCCCCGGTTCCATAGGCACCAACACCGCCTCCAGGCCCGCCGGCACCGGCACCCCCACATCGGTGAAACTCAGGGTGGTGTCGGCCTTCTGGGTGCAGAGCATGGGCAACTGGTGACTGCCGGGCACCACCTGCAGACAGCCATTGCCCTCGTCGGCCGGCTCAAGGGCCATCCACGCCGCCATACAGGTGCCTGGCTGCGCCTTGAGGTAGAACTGGTCCTGATGCAGGGCCTGGCCCCGGGAGCCGGGCGGCTTGAAATAGACCATGCCCTGCACCAGCAAGGGCGCCTGCCCGCTCAGCAAGGTCATCCAGTGGGCGATACGCGCATCGGTCAGACACTGGCGGCCCAGCGGGTCCCAGCGCTGGATGTGGGTCATGCGCGGGTATTTCAGAATCGGGTCGCTCTTATCGGTATCCACCCCCAGATGGTCTAACGGATAGGTGCCGCTGGTGCGCAGCTGCATGAAATGTTCCAGGTGTTGTGCCGCTTCGGCCGGCGAGAAGAGCCCGCGGGCCAGCAGGTAGCCCTCCTTCTGGTACTGGTCGAGCAGGATTTCCTCTGACATGTCGAACTCCTTGTGATTACGGGCACCGGATATTTCAAGGTAGTGCAGGGGACCAGCAACTACAAGAAAGCCGCCGTGGACCTTCACTTGGTCTTTGGCAGCCCCGGTGCTACATTGGGTCCCTGCAGTGGGGAGCGGTGATCAGGAGGGCCGGGGATGCCCTGTAGGTGTTTCCCGGGGAGTGGACGGGAAGGGAAGTCCGCGTAATGGGGGGTGGGGCAGCGGAGCCAGAGCGAGCGAGTGGACGCAACACCATATAGATGGTGTTGCGGGGGCCGGGTCGTAGAGACGCCCCAAGAATTCGGCGCCGCACCCCATACGTTGGGGTGCGGCGGGACGCGCCTGGGGAAACACCGAAAGGGTATTCCCGGACCGACCCCCACAAAAACAGGAGCACATATGGACATCCTCGTCATCGGCGGCAGCGGACACGTCAGCGGGGCCGTGGTGCGCGCCGCACTGACCAGCAGGCACCAAGTCTGGACCATCACGCGGGGACAACGACCCGTGCCGGAAGGGGTGACCTCGCTGGTCGCCGACCGCCACGAGTTAGGCGCCATGGAGGCCGTGATGGCCGGGCAGGGACGCGTCTGGGATCTGGTGGTCGACTGCATCTGCTACGATCTGCCCGCCATTCGCCAAGACCTCGAACTTTTCCGCCAACGCGCCCGCCAGTTCGTGCTGATCTCCACCGACTTCGTCTACCATCCCGCCCGCCGGCGTTTCCCCCAGCCCGAGGATGCCAGCCACTGGGCAGGAGCGGAGATCACCGCCTACGGCTACAAGAAACGGCTCTGCGAGCTGGAACTGAGCGAGGGCAACACCGGCGAAATGGGCTGGACCATCCTGCGGCCCTGCCATATCTACGGCCCCACCTCGGAGCTGGGCTGCCTACCCCTGCACGGACGCGACCCGCAGCTGATCGCCAAGTTGCGTGCCGGCCAGCCCCTGCAGCTGGTGGGCGGGGGCCATTTCCTCCAACAGCCTATCCTCGCCGACGATCTGGCCCAGACCATTATCAGCATTGCCGGAAACCGCGATGCCTGCGGCAAGATCTTCAACACCGCCGGACCCGAGGTGATCGAGTCACGGCAGTACTACCAACTGGTGGCCGAGGTGCTGGGGGTAGGGTTGAGCGTGGAAGAGGTGCCGGTCTCCGCCTACCTAACCGAACACCCCGAAGCAGCGCCCTTCCTCTGCCACCGCATCTATGACCTAGGCCGACTGGCAGCCAGCGGCCTCAGTGTGCCATCCACACCCGTGGCCGTCGGCCTGCGCCAACACGTGGAAGGCCTGCTGGCCCGCAAGGCGGAACAAACGGGAATTAGCGGCTAACGAAACCCCTGATCTGCTGTCTTCAGCTCTCCCCGTTGAACTCCCGCACCGCTCCCAGCATGGCGGCGATGTTCTCCACCGGGGTGTTGGCCTGGATATTGTGTACCGCGTTGAAGACAAAGCCCCCCTGCCGCGAGAAAATCCGGCAGCGCTCCAGCACTTCGGTCCGCACCTCCTCGGGTGTGCCGAAGGGCAGGGTGCGCTGGGTGTCCACCCCGCCGCCCCAGAACACCAGCCGATCCCCGTAGCGCTCCTTGAGCTTTTCCGGCTCCATACCCGCCGCCGAGCACTGCACCGGATTGACGATGTCGAAGCCGTTCTCGATGAAATGGGAGAGGAAGGACTCCACGGCCCCGCAGGAGTGTTTGAAGGTCTTCCACGAGGTGTGGCGGTGGACCCAGTCGTTGACCTGCCGGTAGTAGGGCGCGTACAGGGAGTCGAAGGTCTCGGGTGAGCAGAAGCTGGAGGTCTGGGTGCCAAAGTCCGTGCCGCAGACGAAGAGCACGTCAATGGCGTCGCCCACCACCGCGTGGATCTTGGCCAGATTTTCCAGGGCCAGCTCGCACTGACAGGAGAAGACCGCATGCAGGTAGTCCTGGCGGACCAGGGTGGAGATGTACAACTCGGTGATGTCGCGGATGCCCTTGGGCCGCTTGAGGAAGGGGGCCGGCACCAGGGCGATGTCGCCGAAAGCGGTGCCGCCAAAGGTGCCCACCCTGGCCCGGGGCGAACCGGAAAGACGCCCCACCTCGGCGCGGATATGTCCCAGGGCCACTGCGTCGATGGGGGTGAATTCCTCCAGATTGTCGTCCGGGTTGAGATGCCCCTCCTCGAACTTCTCCTGGTAGACGACGGTGTCAAAGAAAAAGCCGCCCACCGGCAGGCGGCCACGGGGCAGGGCCTCCAGGTCTCCCTGTGGGTAGAGCAGCAGATCGCCGTTGCCGTCCACCGTGGTCCGAAAATGCTCGGAGACCAGCACCTCCTGGCCCCAGGGGGTGCGGAATTCTTGCCAGTTTTCGTTGGGGAAGCCGAAGAGCGTGTTGCGCGGATACAGGCCCTCCACGTCCAACCCCATGGCCAGGCGCAGATCCTCGTCGAGCCAGCCCAGCATCTGGTAGGGTTCCCAGACCTTCACCGGCCGTCGTTCCAGGCCGAAGTGCTGGCGCAGATTTTCGACGCAGGTGACGTGGATGCCGGTCACCGCAGTGCTGCCAAAATCGATGGGCACCCGGTCGGGCTCCTGATGGTCGAGAGCCTTTCTGAGCCGCTGCCGGCTGGTCATTTCCCGAAGGGCCAGCGCGTTCCTACTTCTCTTCCAACTTGTAATAGGTGCACTGCTCGCCACACCAGAAACAATTCTTGAGTTTGTCGCCGCAGTACTCCTCTCTCTTTTTGGCCGCCGCCAGGACCACAAGGGGGATCAGCAGAGCAGTGCCAGCGAGGACCAGGACAGGCAACAGATCGGCGAACATGGGAGGCTCCTTTCCGGGCTGAATGCCGCCCGTTATGGGCGCCTAGGTACAGTTCTCCAAAGGTCTCTGCCTGTCAAGAAAGCCGTAAAGGGAAAAAGGCATTCATTTTTGGGGCCCACTGGTGAATATGCTAAAGTGATGCCTCATCGCCGGAGGATCTGTACGGGAACTGGGAGGCATCGAGGCCATCGAGGCGCTGATCAAGGGGCACAACTCAGGCGCTGTAGCAGCGGCAGGAAGGCCTGGGCCTGGCGCATGAAACCCAGATCGGTGGGATGGGAGGCATCCACGGTGCCCTCGCCGTCTTCGCCCAGCAGTTCCTCGCCCGTCAGATAATGGAGATCGCCGACCCCCTGGACGATCAGCTCATCATGGGCAGCGCGCAGGGCGGCGCGGCTATCCAGGTTGCGCTGGCGCGCGCTGGCGAGGAAGAAGGCGTTGCTGTAGCTGCGGTCCTCCACCAGCACAATGGGTGCGGCGGGCCGGGCCCGGCGCAGGAGCTGGACCAGGGGGATGGTGCGTTCGGCCACTTCCTGGGGCGCCATATTGGGCAGGCAGTCGACGACAAAGGCCGCCGCGTCTAGTTCTGCCATCAGCTCGCCGACCTCCGGCTCCATCTTGCCGTTGCCCGAGAAACCCAGGTTGATCACCGGGCAGTCCAGCCAGCGGCCCAGCAGGGCGGTGTGGACCATGCCGGGACGGGAGGCGCAGCCACCCTGGGTGATGGAGGTGCCGTAGAACACCAGAGGACGTTGGCGCCCCGTGGGCCGGGCCGGCGCTTTTTCGAGGTGGCTCTCAGCGGGCAACCCGATCTCCACCGCACTCACCCCGTTGTACAGGGGCAGGTAGAGCAGGTACTCGCGCCGGCCTGGAGGCAGGCCGCCGACCAGCTGGACCTGGCTGGTGGGGAAGGTCTGGGGGACGCCGACCGCCAGCCAGCGCCACTGACCCTGCCCAGTCCTGGCGTACAGATCCAGGCCACTCACCCCGGTGGCCGGCATGTGGGGCATGGCCAGACTCTGGGCGGTCAGGGTCCAGCGCGCCTGGATGGCCGGGGCCTCGGTGACGAAACGGGCGCACAACCCGGCGCTGTGCCGGCTCAGATCCCACACCGGCTCGCGCACCCGGCCCTGGGCCCGGGCCGGCAGGCGGTCGTAGAAGGACGCGGTATCCGTCCAGCCCTTGCCCTCGATCTCCAACTCCCGCAGGTCGTGCCAGCTCATCGTCTCTTCCATAATGCCTCCTCTTTACCCCCGGTGTACTGCCGGCGTAATTTACGTGCCTGAATCCACCCAGCCAATAGCCCCAGACACGGCAGGGACTGAAACAGAGGAGGTCGGCGATGGATCTGGACGGAATGCTGATTTTCGGCGGCTCGGGAAGCCCGCGGCTTGCCGCCAGGATTTGCGAGTACCTCGGGGTACCCCTCGGCAAAGGCGAGACCCTGCGTTTCTCCGAGGGCAATCTCTTTGTGCGGGTGTTGGAAAACGTGCGGGGCCGGCAGGTGTACGTGGTCCAGTCCACGGCCTTTCCGGCCAACGACAACTTTATGGAACTGCTCTTCTGGATCGACGCCTGCAAACGGGCCAGCGCCGCTTCGGTGACGGCGGTGATCCCCTACTTCAGCTATGCTAAGGGAGACAAGAAGGATGAGCCGAGGGTATCCATTCGAGCGCGGGTCTGCGCCGACGCCATCGAGGCAGCCGGGGCCGACCGGGTGGTGACCCTCGACTTACACGCCGCCCAGATCCAGGGCTTCTTCCGCGTGCCCGTGGACGATCTCTACGCTCTGCCGGTGTTGTGCGATGCGGTGAAGAAGAAGGCGCTAAAAAACCTGGTGGTGGTGGCCCCCGACACCGGCTTTGCCAAGAAGGCGCGCAAATACGCCACCTATCTGGGGACCGAGCTGGCCATCGGCGACAAGGAGCGGGTGGCCCACGACGAGCAGGCTGAGGTTTCGGCGATCATCGGCGACGTGAAGGGGAAGACCGCCCTGATTGTCGACGACTTCACCATCTCGGGCGGCACCCTGATCGAAGTGGCAAAGGAGCTGGAGAAACGCGGGGCCGGCGACATCTACGCCATGATCTCCCAGGGAGTCTTTGCCCCGGGGTCCATGGAAAAGCTGGAGGACAGTCCCATCCTGCGCCTGCTGGTGACGGATGCAGTGGAGACCCAGCCGGTCGAACTGTCCGCCAAGATAGAAGTGGTCTCCGTAGCCCCGCTCTTCGGCGAAGCCATCCACCGCATCCACAACCGCGAGAGCATCAGCGTGCTGTTTCCCCGCTAAAGATCGTCAGATCCACCTCCGGACGCGGGCCTTGTAGTTGAGGTACTCCTCCCCGAACTTCCGCTCCAGGTAGGCCTCCTCGCGGGCGATCACACCTTTCTGCATCACCACCAGCGCCAGGGGCAGCAGGAGCAGGGGCCACCCCGATCCACAGAGCAGCACCGCTCCTAGATAGACCAGCGTGTCGGCCAGGTAGACGGGGTTGCGGGTGAAGCGATAGACACCTGCCGCCGCCACCGCACTGGACGCTTTGTAGGGATTGACCGAGGTGCCGGCCCGTCCCAGAGCCCGCAGAGCCATCACAAACCCCAGACAGCCGGCTCCCACCAGGGGCCAGCCCAGCCAGGCCGCCAATCCACCCAATTCCAGGGGCAGGGGCCAGCGGTGCTGCAGCCACAGCCCCGTGGCAAAAGGCAGCAGGTAGAGCAAGGGCGGCGGCGCAATGATCCCCGGGCGATCCAATGGGGTGGGCCGCAAGGGTGGCTGGCGGAGCGTATCCCCCTGATTCACCTCCCGGTCCGCTCGATCACCTGCAGGATGGCCCGCAGGTACCCCAGGTCGAAGGCGCGGCCCTTGTGCCCCCAGGCCGTGTCCTCGACCATGCCCGGCGGCAGGGTCGCCCGCATCGGACCGGAGAAGCCGGCCCGGACCAGCGCCCGCATCACCTTGGGCAGCGAAATCTCCCCTTCGTCGAGAAAAGCCTGTTGCTGTTGGCGCAGGTTGTTGGCGTGGACCATGGCCAGCTTCCCGCCCGCCGAGCCGATCAATTCCTCGGCCCCCATCCCCGATCCGGCCAACTCGGCCAGGTCCAGATCCAAAGCAGGCACCAGTTCCAGCAAACGCCCGCTCTCGCGCAGCATCCCGGCCCCGGCGCGGCAGGCCAGCCGCACCCCGGCGGCCTGGGCCACAGGCCCGGCCTGGGCGACGAACCTCTCCAACGCCTCCCAGGCGGTCGCTGCCGCCGGTGCAGGAACAGGAGCCACCAGCGCCTTGCCCCGGCCTACTGGTTCGGACTGGGCGGCAACTGGAGCCCGCCAATCGCAGCTGACCAGGCCGATGCCGGCCTCCCCGGCGTGGCGCAACCCCTCGCAAAAAGCGGCCAGCTGCTGGGCGACACCCGGTGCCATGGGCGGGGACGCTTCGAGGCCGGCCAATTTGAGCTGACTGCGCTCCACCCGGTTGCGCACCGCCTTCAAAGTCTCCGCCTCCCAACCCGCCACTGCCACCACCACGCTATCGGCGCCTAATTGCTGGGCAAAGATCAATTGATCGTCCTGTCCGTGCTGTACCGAGAGTGCCAGTTCCATTTTAATTTCCTCCTAGTTCACGCAGGGCTTTGACCAGCCCCCTGAGATAACCCACCTGAAAGGCAAATGAACGGTCAGCGCGCCCGTTGTCACCCACTACCCCCGGACAGTGATCGATGCGGATGACCCCGTCGAAACCCACCTGCTCAAAAGCCTGCACTGCGGCCACCATGTCGATATCCCCCTCGTCGGGAAAGACCTCGTCGAACTTGGGCACCTGGCCGCGCGGGTTGCGGAAGTGGGCGAAGAAGATGCGCTGTTGCCCGCCGAAGCGGCGGATGGCCTCCACCACATCCACCTGGTCCATGGTGCCGATGGTCCCCATGCAGAAGCCCAGGCCGTTGTTGGGACTAGGCACCGCGTCGATCACCTGCTGCAGGCCGGCCTCATCGACCAGGATGCGGCCCACGCCCATGTAATAGGGCACCGGCGCGTCGTCGGGATGGGCAGCCAGCTTCACCCCCTCGGCTTCGGCCACCGGCACCACCCGTTCCAGGAAATAGGCCAGATTGTCCCGCACCTCCTGCTGGCTCATATCGCGGTCAGGCAGATGCGGGTACGGGCCGCCGCCCCGCAGCCAGTCCATGGCCGCTGCTGGCATGCGCTGGGCCACCTCCATATCGAAGCG
The DNA here is from genome assembly GCA_009691525.1 of Candidatus Latescibacterota bacterium. Classification (GTDB taxonomy): domain Bacteria; phylum Latescibacterota; class UBA2968; order UBA8231; family UBA8231; genus SICG01. The sequence goes on from SICG01000016.1 coordinate 21,676, forward strand.
GGGATAGCGGGCCCCACCCCGGCCTGTGGGGCTGTACTCGGTGCGCAGCCCGCCCAGCAACATCCACTGGTACTGCAACACCGGGATGCCGGCTTTGGCGATATTGCGGATGGACTGGCAGACCTTGGCTATCTGCTCGTCGCGGCCGGGCAACCCGAACATCACTTTGTCGTAACAGAGGGGCGGCAGGTTCTCGATCACGTCCCAGGAAAGGCCGGCCTTGGCAAAGGCCTCGCGTTTGCGCTGCATCGGCGCCAGCTCCACCACCCCCTCGGGGCTGGCCTCGGCACCGCTGACCACGTACTGCAATCCCAGTTGCTGCATGAATTGGAGGTGTCCTGCCTCCGGTTCACCGCTCAGAGCGATTTTCATTGGAAGACTCCTGGTGTGTTGTGGCGCGATACCTGAGAGCTACTTCGGGGTCTCCCCCTGCGCCACCGGGCGCATTTCGATCTTTCCGTTTCGGTAGGTGACGATGGGCGTGCCGGTGCGGGCCGCTATTTCCAGAGCCCGCTGCCTAGCTCGTCGCAATGCCGCTTCGACCCCGGTGAGCATCTTGTCATCAGATGGTCTGTGTTCGTGTTCTGGATTCATGATTCTCTCCGATCTTCGGACTCCTCATGCCGGTCGAGAAAACTGCGCACCTCCGCCTGGAACTGTTCCCATACAGACGAGAGTTCGCGGACCAACCCGCTCATCCGAGACCATTCCAGGGTGAACGAATAGGCGTGTCGAACGAGGTGGCGGAAACCCAAGTAGGGCTCCAGGCGTTCCGCCGTCAGCGGGGAAATGAGTGGCAGTCGGGTTTCCGTTCCTCCTGCCATCTGGGTCAACAACTTGCGGTGCCAGTCCGCGCTAGCAGGCACCTCTTGATCCACGCGCTTGGCAACGGTCTGAAAAATGTTTTCCACCCCGTTGTAGAAGGACTGGAGCACTGCCCCTACTGCTGTCCGCTCGATCAGTTCGGGCTCGCCTTCCTCGGGAATATCCAGCACCGCACGGTAGTCCCGCACTAGCCGTTCCAGTTGGTCGAGTTCGCGTTCTATAATGAGCGCGTGTTCGCCTATCCAACATGGATCAACACTGCCTCGCGCTCAAGGAAAGCTGCCAGGTCTGGGTCGGCATCCAAATCGACCAAGTCCGCCGAGTGGGTCAATTCTACCAGCAGACGCCCCTGTAATTTGAAAAAACGATCCGCTGGGCACCCACGTACCGCAAAGTCAATATCGGACTCTGGTCTGACGCGATTCTCGGCAATGGAACCAAAGATGTAGACCTCCCTACAGCCGCCGTTTTTCAGGATATCCACTCCACGGGCCACGTCATGTCTGAAGTCGTTGGGTACGTCCTGCAAATCTTCAATGCTCGTCATCGTGCCTCACTCCAGGATTCTCCAGCTAAACACTCAAACGGTTGCCGTGTTGAAAATCAGTCTGTAACCCTTCCCGGTCAACGATAGAAAAAGCCCACTCACAGAAACCGGTTTTCACAGCACAACTGGCTCACCTTCTGGTTTGTAGATCGAAATGAGCGCATTGTGCAATTCGCGTATTTCCTCATGCTGCACATGGTCGGCCAGGCTGACGAGGTCAAAGTCTCGGCAGATATCGATATCCTTCTGAGACAGATAATTGCCGTGGATCAGCACCTCGCGAATTTGGTCGGCATCATCGGAATACTCGCGATTGTCAGGGTCGCTGTTTTCGACGAGGAAGCGGGAATAACAGCGATGGATGATCGGCGCGGAGTGGGTTTGGATTTCGTCTGCCACGCGGAGGGTTTCGCGGATCTTGATGTCGAGAGCACTTTGCTCGCGGTAGAAGATGTTGCCGTTGGGGTGGGCGGACTTGTTGCGGTCATCCACGAGCTTGGCGTAAGTACCGATCTTGCCGTTGTCGCAGGCAATGAGTTTGAGAAACCGCAGCATGGTGCGCTCTGGCACGATGCTAAAGGCGAAGGGCGAGGTTGCGGCAAGCAGGCCCTTCTCAACATCCTTGCCGAAGCCAATGAGGCCTTTCTCGAAATCGCCCGGCTCCGTCTGCTTGATCTGCCAGATGTTGAAATAAACGAAGCTCATTGTGAGCGTGTGGTAGGCGAGGAAGGCGAACTGGTATTTGCCGTGCGTGTAGTTCGTCTCAAAAGCTTCCCAAAGGAAAGCAAGGTATTGCTGCTCGCTTTTTGTTTTGAATGAGAGCGGAAGATAACCCTCCAACGCGTAGGCCTCTTCCATGGGTCAGTCCTTCTCCGGTGCGTCTACGCCCCACACGCGAGCGATGGTCTTCTGGATATTCCGTTCTTGGTCTGAGATTGTAGTTTGAAGTTGCCTGATTTGGGCTTGGAAGCCCTCGATCTCCGCTACGATCTCCCTCTGCACTTCCAAAGGTGGAAGCGGAATCTGGAAATTCTCCACGTAATCCCGTGGCACCCTCTGCAATCCGCCAGTGCCCGTCATCTGAGCAATTGCACCATCCCGAAAAAGTCGGTGCGTGACGCAAAAGTAAATCCATTGAGGCAAGACGCGATCACCACTTCGAAGCACGTAAAACTCACTGGATCCAAACCCAATTCTATTGAGAAGGCCACGTGCTATTCCTGCTTTCCCGTTTTCAAAGCAAGGTGTGACCTTGGCGAGAAGCACGTCGTTATCCTCGAAATACGTGTAGCTTGTTGAAACTTCTGAGAGTTGCTTTTCTTCGCGGGCCTGAAAACCGATGCTGTACTCTTTCAGGTCAGCCATCGGAACAAAAGATACGCGCGTCTCCGGCTTGAGATCGGCTAATTGGCTTTTGCGAGGATTGACGGTGCAGACATCACCAATCCTGACCAACGGAAACTCGTGTGTCTTCACTCCACCCTCCCGATACCGCTCGCCACCGAGATTGTATTCGCCATTCGCGGCAATCTTCGACTTCGGGACGATCAAGCCGCAGGTAGGCTGGAGGTCGTTGGCGGGTTGGTGGCTGCGGATGGCTTGGAGGTAAGCGGCGAGTTCGGCTTGGACTAACGGGAGGGCGCTCTACTTCGTTCCGCCACCCGGCCTCCGATTGGTAGTTCGGGCGCTGGGTGAGAACGATATAGCCCTCTCCCACTTGGTCTGCGATCAGGCGCTGCGGATTGGGTGTGACCTTCTGGTAGCCGGTGACCGAGTCGGGTGTCGGAAACGAGGTGATGACGTAGGGGTTGCCACGTTCGAGGTCCCAGAAATAGTGCAGGTTCCCGTTGGAGAGGATAATGAAGCGGCAGTTCTGGGATTTGGCGTATTTGCGGGCCGGTTCCTTGCCGGCGAGCGGGTTCTTGTCCTCGGACTTGGCTTCGAGGACAATCAGAGGAAACCCCTTGGCGTCGAGCAAGAGAAAGTCGAGGTATCCTTTAGAGACTTTTTCGAAGTTCTCTCCCAGCGCATCGAGGTCCGCTGTTTTGATCGTAACCTTCGCTTCGAGGCGGATATTGGCAGGTGCATTGCCCTCGGGAAAGAACCGCCAGCCTGCTTCTTCGAGCAGTTTATTGATCTTGATGCGGGCTGTGGCTTCTTTAGCTGCCATTCGATTCCTTGATACGAATGTACGCGCCCGGTGCTTCCGCCTGGTCCGGTAATATATAACCCGAACAGTACCTGCTCCAACTTGAGGGACGTGGGAGTGCCCCAGCAGGGGAGCCGCCAGGGTTAGCGCAGCGGCAAGTGGAGGGGGCGGCTTCTGGAGAAGCGGCGGGGAGATGACCCCGCAGGGCTTTCCCGGGGAGCGGTCGGGTAGGGAAGTCCGCGCGGTGGGGCCGTGGGGTAGCGGAGCCAGAGCGAGCGAGGGGGCAGGACGCGCCTTGGGAAAGCCCGGAGTGGGTCGCTCACCGACGCGTGGGGTGGGCTATTAACCTATCGCTGCAAAGCCCCGGTGCACCGTCCCCATCTCACCCTCCCTCGCGGTTGACGATGGCGATGCCCACCGCCACCAGGGCCATACTCGCCCACAGGGCTGGGGAGATGGCCTCGCCCAGCAGCAGAGCGCTGAGCAACACCCCGGCCGGTGGGGTGGCAAAACTGTACACCCCCAGCCGGCTGGCGCTGTGGCGGCGCAAGAGCGAGACCCAGACAATGAAACACAAGCCGGCCACCACCACCCCCTGATAGAGCAGCGCGCCGATCACGGCCAGGTCCAAGTGATACATGGCCCCGTCTTCCCAGATCAGACTCAGTATCCCAAAGATCGGCAAGCTGAGGGCCGCCTGCCAGAAGAGCACTTGGTAGGGATGTATGCCCCGCACCAGGCGCTTGAGCACCACCTGGCGCAGGCCCAGGAACATGCCGCTGCCCAGAACCAGGGCATCGCCCAGCAAGTAGGTGGTGTCGAACAGAGTCAAGGATTCGGCGAAAAGCAGGAGCACTCCGGCAAAGGAGCAGAGTAATCCCAGCAACTTCACCCGGCTGAGCCGGTCGTCCTGCAGCAGAAAGTGGGCGAAAAGAGCGGTGAAGAAGGGGTAGGCATTGATCAGCACTGCGGCACGGCTGGCCGTGGTCCACAGGGTGCCCAGGTTGAGCAGCAGGATCTGGGAGACGAAGACCAGTTGGAGCACCCCCAGTCCCTGCCAGTTGCCGGCCAGGCCGCGCAGGGAGACGCCGGCGACCAGGGCACCCACCGCCACAGTCAGGGCGCCGATGGCAAAACGCGCCCCGGCCATGGCGATGGGGGGCATACCCTGCAGGCCGATCTTGATGAACACCGCATTGCCCCCCCACAACAGGGCGGCGGCAAACGCCAAGATTCCGGTCCGCAGGCCGATAGGCTGGTCGGCCGGAAGACTCAAGCCTCCTGCCTGCCCGTCCCGCTCATTTGATGCTGGCGTGTTCTATGTAATCCAGCTTGGGAAACTTGGACGTGAGATAGGCATTGCCTTCCATCTGGATCTTGCCCTGGCTGGGCTGTTGCCCGTATTCGCTGTTGATCTTGTCCACCACTTCCATGCCTTCCACCACCTTGCCGAAGGGCGAAAACCCCTGCCCATCGAGGCCGCCGTTGTCCTGAAAATTGATGAAGAGCTGGGTGGTGCGGGTGTTGGGACCGGCAGTGGCAAAGGTGATGGTGCCGCGCGCGTTGGTGGTCTGCACCGGATCGTCGTCGATGTTGGCCTCGCGCCAGGCCGCCGAAATCTGGGGATCGCCGTGCAGGCCGAACTGGACGATGAATCCGGGGACCACCCGGAAGAAACGCTGGCCGTCGAAGAACCCATTTTGGACCAGATTGTAGAAACGGTCCGCCCCGTGGGGAGAAAGGGCGCGGGTCACTTCGACCTCAAAACTGCCGACGCTGGTCTTAAATTCGACCTTGAAAGTTGCCGGTGCCTGTTCGTTCATCTTGGGATGACCTGGATTGGAGAGGAGTTGGGGGTTGCCTCCCTTGGAGGCACAGCTGGTGAGGAGGGCGAGTAAAATAAAACCGATGAATTTCGACATACAGAACACACTCCTTATGAGATGATCGCTGGTTGATTAGGGCCTGTAGGGGCTCATGGCCATGCGCCCCTAGGACAATCCCTTAACGGCCTCGACCAATGCCTGGCCGGTGAGCCCGAAATAGTCCCAGATTTCGGGGAAGCCTTCGGCGGGGGCGATGCGCGGATCAGTGATGCCCAGATGGGCCAGGGGTACCCCGCCCTGGGCCGCGCTGGCCACCAGACCGGCAAAACCCTGCAGGCCGCTGTCGGGCGTGCCGATCAGCCCATCCTCGATGGTGACCAGCCCCTGATCATAACGAGCTATCCACTTTTCCAGCATTCCGTGGGGCAGGGGCAGGCTGTTGGCGATGTACACATCCACCGGCAGCCCTTCGCCCGCCAGCTGGGCCGCAGCCTCGCCGGCCAGGAAGGCCGGGGCGCCCAGCGCCAGGATGGCCCGCCGGGCGCCGGCATGGGTCCGGTACAGGGTGGTTTCCTCCCAGGCGGCGTGGGCCTCCCACAGGGGGCCAGAGCCGTCCTGCTGCTCCAGCACCGGCAGGTTGTCGCGGGGGATGGCCAACACGTGGCCCCCGTAGTGGGCCGCCAGGTCGCGCACCGCCAGAAAGGCGGCGCGGGCATCGGCCGGGGCGTAGAAGCGCCGCAGGTAGGGTAGATAGGTCAGGCCGATATTGATCCAGTCTAGGCTCCAGCCCGAGAAGTGGTCGCGGCCGGTGCAGGCGCCCACGTGGGAGAGGTGGAAGGTGACGTTGAGCCCCTCGTTGATGCCGTTGAGGTTGCGCTGGTACCGCCACAATTCAAAGCCCTCGCGGGCGATACCCTCGAAGAAGGCGGCAAAAGTGGAGACCACATTCAGCTGCGGCTGGCGGGTGCTCATGGCCAACCCGTCGGCCATCAGGACGGCGGCCTGCTCCTCGATGCTCATCTCAAAGCGGTGGCCCTTGGGCAACAGCACCCCGGCCTTGGCCAGGCGGGTGGAGACATCTAGATCGCAGCTGACCACAAAAAACCGCTGGGGGAAGGCCTTGGCCACCGCCTCGTACCCGGCTTCGGAACCGGCCCGGGGGCTGGCCTTGGTGCCGGCGGCCGGCAGCTTCACCGCCTCCAGGGCCTCGCCGGGCAGGACCAGATTTGGGGTACCCGGCGCCGGCCGGGGCTGGGTGACCACGATCCTGGGCGACTGACGGCGCAGGGCTTCGAGGGCCTGCTGCTGGGCCGGGCTCTGCTGGAGCAGGGGACCGGCCAGGACTTCCTCTTCCTTGCGGCCTTTCATATGGCCGTCGTGGTGGCCTTCGCCCCCTGGGAGCTGATTCACCAGGAAGACACACTCGATCATGGGGATCACGTCCCTGAAGCTCATCAGCGAGCCGGGGACCCACACCTCCTGATCCATGGCGACTTGGTGTTTGCCGGCAAAGGCCTCCAACTGGGGCAGGATGCCATAGCGCTGGCCAAAAGTCTTGAGGGTGATCTTGTCCGCGCCCTTGGAACTCCAGCCCACCGGATAGATCAGCGAGGGTTTGCCCTCCTGGGCCAGGGCAAAGGCCTGGCGATAGGCCTGGTACAGGGCCGCGGTGTCGAGCAGGGTGGGGATTTCTAGAATCTCGATGCCCAGGGCCCCGATGATGCGGCGCGGGTCGCGGTCCATGATGCTGCGGGTAGACCCCGAAAGCTGGATGCCGTTGCGATGCATCACAAAGGTGATGGGCGCCCCGTGCAGGGAGGCCCCATTAAAGCCGTTGAGGGCCTGGCCCGAGATCCAGCCGGCGTCCCCGCAGTGGGTCAACACCCAGCTGCCCTCGCCGTAGAAAGCGCGTTTGCCCAGGGCCTGGCCCACGGCCACTGGCACCATCACCCCCAGGCGGCCACCGTTGAGCTGGGTGCCCCCCGGCAGCCACGACACGTGGCCGGGGATATCCAGCCCGCGGCGGAACCCATCGACCACCAATTGGGTATCGACAAAACCCAGGGCAGCCAGGCAAGAGAAATAGCCGATGCTGGCGTGGGCATGCTCGATGGTGTACTCGACCCGCTCGTAGTCGCTCACCGCCAGGCTCATCAGCAGGGGGGGGATGAGCTCCAGGCCACCGCCCAGGTGGTCCAGCTCGTTGATCTTGGCCAGTGAGGCCAAGGAGCGGATGGCGATGCGGGCCGCCTCGATCTGCAGCGCCTCCAGGGCATGGACCTGCTCTATGCTCAACTGCTCCAGGGTGGCGACGTCCAGTTGCAGGGGCAGGACCTGGGAGGTAATGCTTTCGTCCTTGAGGTGGCGGGCCGCACCGAGCAGGGCCTGGTTGCGCTGTTGCTGGACCGCGTCGAGGGCGTGCAGACTTTTCACGGGTACACTCCTGTCAAAAAAGAAGATAAACTCACCTAAGAATACCGCCGCACCTTCTTTTTGACAAGGAGTTACCCCCTCAAACGGGGGGCAGAAACTGTTCCGCCAACTTCTCCGCCCAGGCGCGGTTGGCGTCGATAGTGCGACCGGCGTTGTGGGGGGTATGGACCACGTTGGGCCGGCCCAGCAGTGGATCGTCCAGGGGTACGGGCTCCACCTCCCACACATCGGCGGCCAGGCTCAGTTCGTCGGCCAGCACCCGCCGGCGCAGGGCCTGGGTGTCGCAGATGCGGGCCCGGGTCACCAGCACCACCAGGCAGCCCTTGGGCAGGGCGTCGATGTGGTGGGCTTTGACCAGATCGCGGGTGGAATCGGTGAGGGGCACCATGGGGGCAAAGATCTCGGCGTCGCTGACCAGCCGCTCCAGGTGCCACTCGCGGCGGGCCCCGGCGCGGTGGAAACAGGGCTCGGAGGCAAAGGGGTCCCAGGCCGCCACCTCAGCGCCCAAAAAGTGGGCAAAGCTGGCGTAGCGGCTGGCGATGTTGCCGGCCCCCACCACCCGCACCCGTTTGCCGGCCAGGGTGCCGCTGGTAAAACGCACGTCGTCGCCAAACTGCTGGCCCCGCGCCCCCGGGCGGCCCAGACCGCCGGGCGGCTCGTAGTCCCAGGGCGCCAGCGAAGTGAGGATTTGATGATGGAGTTGCGGGATGCGGCGCAGGCCGCACAAGGTGAGAGCCAGGCCGTATTCGGCCACGGTCTGGCTCCAGAACCCCTCGCTGGGGTGGTGGTAGATCCGCACCCCGGCCTGCGCTAGATGATCCCGGCATTCCCGGTCGAGGTTGCCGCTGTACCCCCCCTGAAAGGTGGCCCCGCGCAGGGAGGCGCAAGCCCGCAGGCACTCCAACTCCACGCGCACTCCCAGGCAGGCCAGGCGCTGGATGCGGTCCGGCTGGCTAGCGATTTGGCGCAGCGGGCGCTGGTCCCCGTCTCCCACACGCACGAATTCCACCTCTCCCTGTTGCTGCCACAAGTGCCGGAAATGGTCGGCGGCAAAGGGCCAGATGCGATCGAAATCTGGATGTACCGCGATCAGGCTAGTCATAGACCCTCTTTTCAGGATAATGCCCACCGCGCGCGGGAAGGGCGCACACAGAGGTGCGCCCCTATTCTCCCTCCCAATAACCCACGGCGTCTTTTTTGCGGAAGATGGCCCCGGCGACCCCGGGGAAGACCTTTTGCGAATCCGGGTACTCGCCCACGTCGTCGGGCAGCACATTGGCCAGCACCAAGAGCACGCAGGAGGCGCTCCCCTCGTTCTTGAACTTGTGCGCCCCGCGCGGCCCCGGCGGAAAGGCGATGAAGTCGCCCTGGCGCACCGGGAAATTCCCGCGCGGCGAGACCAGGGTGCATTGCCCTTCCATCACATAGCCCATCTCTTCGACTGCGTGGTGGAAGTGCAGTGGAAAGGTGGACTGTCCCGGCGGCAGGCGGATAAGTCGGTACCCCAGGTCACGGCCGCCGATGAGGGGGTCGATGTCCTTGTCGTCCCATTGATATCCAGCCGGTCTTCCCGCTGAACTGATCCGGCCGGTCCGCGCCACCGGCTGCCAATCGATTTCGTCCACATTGATCTTGTTGATAAAGCAATCTCGCCGCTCCTCCAGGCATTCGAGCAGGCGTTCGCGGCCCTGGTGCAAGATGGCGTGGCCGTCGCCCACCAGCAGGTGGACAAAATCCAGGGCCAGTAACTTGCGCAGCTCGAGGGCGGCCCGCGGCGGATCTTGCAATTTCTCGTCCATCAGCAGGCTGATCCGGCCCACTGGCGCGCCCACCACCAGGTCGCCGGCCAGCACCAGCTTCTTCTGCGGCCAGTACAGGGCCACTTCGCCGGGGCTCTTGCCGTGGTGCAGGTGCAGGGCCACCAGGCCCGGTACCATCTCCTCCCCGTCGGCGAAGCTGCGCTCCACGGGCACGACCAGGCTGCCGGCGTCGAGGACGTGGGCCAGGACTTTGGCCCCGGTGCGCTCGCGGAAAAAGGCGGCCTGGCGCTCGTGGTCGGCGTTGGTGATCGCGATCCAGGCCGCCCCTCCCAGGCGCTCCAACTGCTCCAAGTCGGAGGGGATCATCATCACCGGATCGATCAGCACATTGCCCTCGGGCCGCACCCAGAGATGGCCGTTGAAATCCAGCTGGCGGGTCTCGTTGAACACCGACCATAAGTACAAGTCGTCGAATAAGACTTTTTTCATGCACGCCTCCGGTTATTTGCCCCTCGACAGCGCATAATGCACCGCCACACTCCGGCTCTGTCCCTCGCCCAGGCTCTGGAAAAAAGCGTAGAGATGGCTGGTCAAATAGAGGGGCTTGTTAGTATGGGCGATATAGGCCCCCTTCAGACCGGCGGCGGCGGTCAGGGTGGTGGTCAGGGTGTATCCCTTTTCTCCCGCACGCAGCACCACCGCACCCCTCAGCGCCTCGGGCGTCTGGGTCTGCGGATCCCAGTCCTGGCGCAGCAGCAGGTAATCGGCCACCTTGCGGGCCTTCGCTTCGGCCAGAAAATTGGCAAAGGGGCGCGTCGGCCGACGCACCTTTTCGGCGGTGGACACTTCCTCCACCCATTGCTGATTGGCGAATCCGGGGAAGCCCACCATCATGTAGGGGCTGATCAGGAATTGACCCGAATGGTTGCGGACGGTGTATTCCACGGTGAATTCGGGGCGGCGGGCGTCCAGGTGATAGGCCACCTCCACCTCCACGCCCCTGCGGAGCACGTTCTGCCGACGGTAGCGGAGCACCACCTCTTCCTCTCTGCGCTCCACCTCGGGGGGCTGCCAGGTCTGCTCCATCAGCTTGATCCTGGCCTGCCCCTGGGGTTGGGCCGGATCGCTGAACCAGAACCACTCCCAGTCTCCCAGGGGTAGGGACGGATGGGCAAAGTCCACTGCCTGGCCAGCCAGGCGCAGGGAGGAGATGCCGAAAGGATTGCTGTTGTGTACCTCCAAGGTGTACCAAGTCAGGGAGACCACCGTGATCTGCTGTGTGGAGCTGATCGCGTAGTAGGGGGGGGTAGCAGGCTGGGGTGGGTGGGCCTCCAGCTGGTCGACCCACCGAAAGAAGTCGCATAGGTCGACCCGGCTGTCCCCGTTCAGATCATAACGCGAATCCGCGCTGCCCAGGGCAGCCCGCAACAGCTGTAGGTCGGCCTGGTCCAGTTGCTGGTCCTGGTTGAAATCCCCCGGCAACGGGGTGTCTGCCCCGGCCGGAGCCAGGCTCAACAATACCAGCGCCAGCAGTAGAACCATATTCAGGCACTGAAGAAGGGCTGGGTCCAGGCAAAGGCCTCACCCGTGCCCCAACATTCGAAGCGGGCATAGCGCAGTTCGGCCGGCACCTCCACCTCGATGCGGGCGGCGTCCACCTGGGCGAAGCGTTTGGCCCCGTGGCCCAGAGCCACGATGCGGGCGGCGTTTTCGGTCTCCAGCAGGATGCGCCGGCCCTCCACCTCGATACGGCTGATCACCACCCCGGTGGAAGCGTAGAACTGCCCCTGGCGCAACGCCTCCACCACTCCGGCGGCGGTGGGCTCCTGCACATAGACCATGTTCCACCCCAGTCCCACGTCGCCAGTGGCTGCATGGCTGTCGTCGTTGGCAAAACCCCAGAGCCGGCGTCCCTTGGTCAATAGGATGTCCCAGCGATTGGTGGCATAAGGGCTGCCATCGAGCCGGCAGATGACTCCGTTGTAGATCTCCAGGCCCACGTAGCCCTGGCAGCGCTCCAGCAATTCCTGGGGGCAGTGGTTGAAGTTGGCGTGCCAGTTGGGATGGTTGAAAACCGCAAAGCCACCCTTGGCTCCCACCTCGTCGATGACCTGTTGCCGGTCGACATGGGGCGGCACCAGGTCGGTGGCGCCCACGTGTAACATGTGCGGCCCCTGGGCGCTGATCTCGTTGCCCGGAATCAGGATCAGGCCGCGGCGGTCAAAAGCGCGGTAGTCGCGCTCCGACGTGTGGATGTCGTGATCCGAGATCATTAGAAATCCGTACCCCCGGCGGGCATAGTCGTCGATGACTTCCTGGTGGGGCCGCTGGCCGTCGCTGCTGGTGGTGTGGGTGTGGAGATTGCCCTTCATCCAGCTGCCGCCGCTCAGTTCCTGATAGGGATGTTCGAGACCTGTCACCTTGCCTCCTCTGCGCTGTAGAGTCTATTGCTCCCGCACCACTGCCAGGGCGCGGGAAGCCGTGAAACCGTGGCCCTGCAAGACATAATAATAGACCCCCGACCCCACTGGCTGCCCCTCTTCATTAGCCCCGTCCCACACTTCGGTATGGGAACGCGCCGCACGCACCCCCAGGTATTTACGCCGGACCAGCTGACCCTCGACAGAAAAGATGAACAGGGTGGTGCTGGTGCTGGGCTGGCTCAGGTTAAAGGAGATGGCCGTGTGCTCCTGCCGGCCTAAATAGAAAGGGTTGGGATAGTTCTGGGCCAGAGCGGAATTCTGAGGAACGGGCTCGTCGATCAGGTCGGGGTCGTATTCGGCCGTGACGGTGTACCCGTAGCCATTGCCGCTTTGCTCGATCTCGGCCAGCACCAGTACTACCTCGTCGTAACGGTCCCAACCCGCAAGGCGCAGCGACCCCCCGGCCAAAGGCCGGACCTCCACGCTGTCGCGCGAGATCAGCAACACCTGCCGGCTCCATTGCCCCCCTTCGGTTTGCGCCTCGATCACCACACCCCCCGGCTGCAGGCGCGGCTCCAGCAACACGTAGGCGCTGCCCAGGTGATCCACCTCGCCGCTGTCCGCCACCGCCACCTTGGCCAGGGTGTTCAGGCGCGTCGGCGGCACCTGGGGGTACTGGTCCCCGTCCGGGTAGCGCGGGTGAAGCCGGTAACGGCTGCCGGTGAAATAATTCCACACCGCAAACTCACCCATGGCCCCCCCCAGCCCGCCAGCCCCCTCCTGGCGGATGGCCCGGTCGAAGTGCTCCAGGCCGGCGCTGCCGCGGCGACCCAACTCCTCCCAGATGGCCCGGATCAGGCCGCGCCCGAAACGCTGGTCGAGAAAATGGGCGAAGAGGCAGGACCCGTAGATATGGTAGTCGGACGAAAAGCTGCTGCCGCTGTCCAGGGACTTTTCGGGCTGGCGCAGAAAGCCGGACAGGTATTGGAGGTAATCGTTCACCTCGGGGTACGCCACTTCCTCCATCCAGGTGCTGCTGGCCTCCTGCCACCACACCCCATCGCTGCCCTGGTAGTACCCAAACTGTACCGCGTGGAAAAACTCGTGGGCCACGGTGACATGCAGGGCTTCCAGCTCGCGGGTCTGGGTGTAGATGGCGTCCGTATAGTCGTTGTCCAGCTCCATGTAGCTGGACGAGCGGGTGCCTCCCTGCTCCGGATAGGTGTAGCCGTACGCCCCGCCAGATCCCAACTGGACGATGTACACGTCGTACTCGTCGCCCCCACCGGCCCCCCCGTCGACTGGCGGGGCCTGGTACCCCAGTTGGCCCACCTCCAGCTCCCAGACGCGGTCGAGGGTGACCGCCACGGTGTCGATGTAGTCGGGGACCCGGTTGCCGTCACCATCAGTCGAGTCCACTGTATTGCGGCCGCTCAGGTCGTAGTGGATGCGGAAGTGGCCTGAGGGACTGCGGTACTCCCTGGGAAGGGCGGGCCGCTGCAGGGCCTTGGCCAGCCGCTGCCGGCCCTCGGCCCCCAGGGCCGCGTGGGCCTCTAACAGGAAAGGCGTGGCGCAAAAAGGCTGGGCCGGCGTTGTGCCGGACTCGGTCTGCCCCAGAGCCGCGTAGACCTGGGAGAGCAGGGCGTGTTCCGCCTCCAGGGTGAGGGCGTGGAGCGGCAGGGCCCAGCACAAGAGTATCCCCAACAACAGCATCTAGGTGCCTTTCTCCTTCGTCAGTAAATGCCAGCTCGCCCGCCCCAGACCCAGGACCATCAACACCACCCCAAAGGTGCAGACCACCGCCGCGCCGGTGGGCAGGTCCCCGACGTAGGAGAGGCTGCAGCCGATGGCGCTGACCACGAACCCCACGGCCCAGCCTATCCCCAGCCGCCAGCTCAGGCGCTGGGCCAGCAGGGTGCCGCAGACCGCCGGCACGATCAAAAAGGAGAAGACTAACAATACGCCGGCGATCTGGACCGACCGGGTGATCACCAGGCCAAAGGACGCGTAGAAGATAAAGTCCCAGAAGCGCACCGACCACCCCCGCCGCACTGCCTCCCCCTCGTCGAGGGAAATGAGCAGGAAGCGCTCGCGGAAGAACCAGTGGAAAACACCGATGACCAGATAGAGCCCGGTGATTTCGAGCACCTGGTCCCAGCCCACCCAGAGGATGGAACCCACTAGCAGGTCTTTGAGATGCTCGGCCCCGTGTGGGGCCCGGTCAATGGCCAGCACCCCGGCGGCGGCGGCCACGGCGTAGGCAATGCCGATCACCGCCTCCTGCGGGATCTGCCGCTGCCGCAGCCGGGTCAGCGAGAAGACCGCCGCCCCGATGAAGGCGGCGGCCAGCGACAGTAAATATGCTTCCCAGCTATCTAACTCGTACCCGGCCAGAAAGGCCAGGGTGCGGCCCAGGGCCGCGATCTGGGCCAGAGCCAGGTCCACGAAGATCACCCCCCGCGCCAGCACATGTATACCCAGATATGCGTGGATGCCCACCATCACCAGGCAGGCAGCAAAAGGAGCGGCCATGAAGATCAGAAAGTCGTGCATGGCTCAAAACCCTCCGAAGCCTTTTTCGAGACAGCCCAGGATGGTCTCGAAGAGGTCGGCATAGGTGATGATCCCCGGTTCCCCGCCCACCGAGATCGGCAGAGCCAGGGCCAGGGCGTTGGCCTGGGACGCTACCCGCTCGGGCGCCATCGCCTCCTGGAAGTTCGCGTACAGGATCACCGCTAGGTTATCGCGCTTCATGTGCCCCACCAACTCGGCGATGTGGCGCGGGCTGGGCGGCACCCCGGGTTTGTCCTCGAGGTAGTCGGCGACGACCAGTCCTAGCCAGTTGGCCAGGTACTCCAAGTTTTTGTGGTAGGTCACCACCCGGCGACCTCTGAGATCTTTGGCGCGCATTTCCCACTGGGCTAGATGCTGCTGCAGGTCCTGCTCGAACTGTTTCAGATTGCGGGAGAAGGTCTGCGCATCACCCGGGTCGAGGGCCTGCAACCGGGTGGCGATGGTCTGGGCAATGACCAGCCCGTTGCGCGGGTCCAGGGTGTAGTGGGGATTGCCCAGGGGATGTACGTCTCCCTGTGAGCGGTCCACCTCTCCGGAGGGCAATTCCAGGACCGAAATGCCGGCCGAAGCCTCCAGGTTGCCCGGTTGGCCGGACAAGACTTTGGGGTTGCGGCCGCCCTGTATCAGCAGGGGCAGCCAGCCTATTTCCAACTCCAGGCCGTTGTAGATCAGCAAATCCGCCTTGTTGACCAGACTCATATAACTGGGCTTGGCCTCCAGATAGTGGGGGTCCTGATCCCCTCTGGCGATGGCCTTCACCTCCACCCGTTCCCCACCCACGGCCCGGGCAATGGCCGCCAGGTCCGGGGTGGTGGTCACCACGTGTATTTTCTTGGCCTCGGCCCTGCCAGCAAGGACAAACCCCACGGCCACCACCAGCGCAAAAAAGATTCGTCTCATCTCTTTTTTCCTCGGTTAGTAGCGATGCGCCGGATGGGAACCGATGGTGAAATTGAGCTGGGCCAGCACCTGGTTCTCGCCTCCTGCCCCTGTCTTCAAACGGCGGTACTGAAAGCGCAGGGACGAAAATTCGCTGGGCACAAAGGCCAGCAGTCCACTGTAGCGGTGCTCTCGCTCCTCTCCCGCAATCCGGGGCAACCCGAACAGGTCGTAGCGGCCCTCGGCCCACCAGCGGCGGGCGAACTGATACTGCAGCAGGGTGTAGAGCCCGCCCTGCTTCTCCGCTCCCACGGGCAGACCGCGGCGGGCGCGGAGGTACTCGGACTGCCAGACCAAGCCGCGGTACAGGGACCGGCGGGGCGGCCGCCACTTCAGGGTGAGGTCGGCCCCGACCAGGCTGCTCATTTCCTGGTCCTGGTTGTCGCCCCCCGCCCACGAACTGCCCAGTTCCAGGGTGGTGGCGGCACCCAGGTCCCAGAAGTTTTTCAGGTGCCCCACATAGAGCAGATCCCGGCCCCGGGGGCTGGCGAAAAGTTCGTTGTCGCCGTTAAACACCTGGCCGCTCAACTCGGCGTACCAGGGCACCGGCAGCAGGGCGCTGAGCCCCAGTCCGGTCTCGTTGAGCCCCTCTTCTCCCAAGAGGCGTTCCAGGACCAGGGGCGGATCGATGAAGGGGAAGGCGTGGGTGTGCAGCAGATTGTGCCGGCCCAGGTCGGCATAGAACTTACCCGCCTTCAGGGTGAGGTTGTAGGGCAAGCCCTGGGTGGTGACGAAGCCCTCCTCCACCTCGATCCCTTCTCCTCCGGGCAAGGCCAGGATCAGGTCGGCCTTGAGGTAGGCGTCCACAAACGAGGTGAGTTGCACCTCCATCTCCTGGAGGTGTATGCCGGTGCCGGGCTCGGCCCCTTGCTCTTCGCCAGCGGTATAACTCCCCAGGAAAAGGCCGTTGGCACTGATGGCCGGATTGAAGGCCCGCGACAGGCCGGTGGCCGTGGTCTGCCCCTGGCCCTGGGCAAAGGCCGCGTTTAAGAGCACCATTTGGAAAGCCAAAGCCGCAATAAGGCGCATGGCGCTGCGCATAGGGTTCTCCTGGTGAAGTTGTTTTAGACAAACGGAACCCCGACCAGGCGCAATGCTAGCGCCCGGCAGGACCGGCGATCAGCGGTAAATGGGCGGAGAACTCAGCGGCAGGGTGGAGCGCGGGCGGAATGAAGCGGTAGGCAGCAGGAGGAGGTGCCCAGCACGAGAACACTGAAAATGCGCTGCAGAACGAAGCAGACCAGCAGCACCAGCGCGGCGGTGACCCAGCCCTTGAAGTGGAACCAGGTGCAGACCGCGCAGGAGGAGGGCTCGTGGCTGTGGTCGGCCCAGGACAGGTGGCAGGAGACGCCCAGCAGGGCGCCGGCCAGCAGGGTGACCAGCAGGGCCAAAAGGAGGGAGCGTTTGGCGGATCGGTTGAGCATCATTTTAAAAATATACCCGGGGGATGGCAGAAGTCAACTCCCCTGGGGCACCAGGGCGATTTCGAAGAGTTTGGGCCACCACTTGCCAGTGACGAAGAGCCGCTTGCCGGCCGCGTCGTAGGCAATGCCGTTGAGCACATCCACCTGCCGCACCCGGTCGGCAGGGGAGAGCAGGTCGCGCAGGTCTATCCACCCCAGCACCTGCCCGGTCTTGGGCGCGATGCGAACGATGCGGTCGGTCTGCCAAAGATTGGCGTAGACTTCGCCTTCGACGTACTCCAGTTCGTTGAGCCGGCTCACCGGCCCCCGCTCGTCGCGCACCTCCACGTTGCTGGTCTGGCTGAGCTTGTCCGGATCGAGAAAGTAGAGGGTGGCAGTGCCGTCGCTCATGATCAAGTGTTTGCCGTCATGGGTGAGGCCCCAACCCTCGGTGGCATAGGGGAATTCCCCCTGCTGGTCGAACTTGGCCCGCCCATACACAAACCCCACGTGTGAACGCCAGGTCAACTGGAAGATCCGCTGCCCCAGCACCGCGATGCCCTCGCCGAAGTACTGCGCCGGCAGATCGTACTGCTGGAGCACCTCGCCCGTTTCCAGATCCACCCGGCGCAGGCTGGACCTGCCCTCCAGACCCGTGCCTTCATACAAAGTGCCGTCCACATAGACCAGGCCCTGAGTGAAAGCCTCCGGGTCGTGCGGGTAGACGTTGAGCACCTTGTAGCTATAGGTGGGGATTGGCCGCGTCCCCACCGGGGGCGTGGCCGTGGGCGTTTCGGGCCGCGACTCGCAGGAGCCGCAGGCGGCCAGCACCAGGATGAGAAAGAGGGAGCGGAAGAGCTTCATCTTTCCAAATCTACACGCGCTCTGCCCCTCCGTCCACTTGTGGCGGAGGATGAACTGCGGCGGGGAGATGACCCTGGAGACCTTTCTCGGGGAGTGGCGGGGAAGGGAAGTCCGCGTGGAGGGGGGTCGGGTAGCGGAGCGAAGCGAGCGGGGGTGTAGGACGCGCCTTGGGAGACACTGCAAGGGCACCTCCGGCCCGACAGAGCAACGCCTTGGGAAAGATCAGAGTGAGTCACTCCCCGACGCCTTTAGGAGATGTTATCTTTAGGCCCACTTCTATCAGGAGGAACGAGCGCATGAAACTCGAAGGCAAGGTGGCCCTGGTCACCGGCGGGGCCCGCGGCCTGGGGCGGGCCTACGTGTTGCACCTGGCCGGCCTGGGCGCCGATGTGGTAATCAACGATATCGATTTGAACGCGGCACGCGAGTACGGGGAAGAATTAAACGCCCCCACGGTGATGGCCGAGGTAGAGGCCCTGGGCCGCCGCGCCCTGGGCGTCGAGGCCGACGTGACTGACCAGCAGGCAGTGGACCAGATGGTGGAGCGGACCCTCGACACCTTTGGGCGGCTGGACATCCTGGTCACCAACGCGGGGGGCAACCTGCGCTCCCACGAAGAGCAGGCGGCCAGCCTGGCTTCCGAGAGCCACTACCGCTACATCATGGACCTCAACCTGACCGGCACCATTCTCTGCTGCCAGGCCGCCAGCCGGCCCATGAAACAGGCCCGCTCGGGCAAGATCGTCAATGTGGCCTCCCAGGCCGGGATGTGGAGCGGCCGCGACGGGGGCGGCATGCCCTACAAGGTCGCCAAGGCCGGCATCATCCAGTACACCCGGGTCCTGGCCGCTGAACTAGGACCCTGCAGTATCCAGGTCAACTGCATCGCCCCTGGCCTCATCCTCTCCTCCCGCGCCATCGCCCAGGGCCGCAACGACCCCGAAACCCGCGCCCGCCTGGAGGCACAAATCCCCCTGCGCCGGCTGGGTACCCCCGAGGACTGCGCCCGGGTGGTGGAGTTTCTGGTCACGGATCTATCAGATTACGTGACCGGCCAGTGTATCCCGGTCTGCGGGGGATTTGTGGCGTTTTGATCCCCCCATCAGACCCACTTCAACAGAAACCGCTCCAAGGCATCGGCAAAGGGGCCGGTGAGGTTGTGCTCATGGGTCTCGGCGCGAAAGTCGACCCGGTCCTCGGCCCCGTAGAGTCGGTAGATCTGGCGGGTGAGAGCCTCGATGCGGGCAAAAGCACTGACCGGCCACCACTGGTCGGGCAGGTTGGCCCGCACCAGCAGGGGCCGGGGGGCGATGGCGGCGTGTAAGTGCTCCACGTCGCAGACCTTGAGGATGCCAAAGGGGAAGGGCGAGGAGTCGCCGTTGGCGAAATACGAGGCCATCTCGAACATATGCACGGCAAAGGTGGAGGCCGAACACAGGGGCGCGGCAGCACAGAAACCTTCGTCCAGTGGAGCCGACATCCAAGTGTCCATGCCGCCCTGGCACAGGCCAGCCACCGCCACCCGGGCCGGGTCCACGTCGGGGCGGGCGCGCAGGTACTCGCCGCAACGGCGGGTCTCGGCCGAACGCAGGGCCAACTGGCTGATGCCCAGCACCTGACCCATGCCCATCACCGCGGTCATGGCGGTGGTGGTCTTGTGATCCTGGGTGGTGGTCTCGCCAAAGGGGGCGTGGTCGGGGATGAGCACCACAAAGCCGTGGCACACCATGCGCAGGGCAAAATGCTGGTAGGCCGGCTTCCACTTGTCCTCGGGCCAGCCGGGGTTCCACACCAGGGCCGGCCGGGCGGCGGTGGCCGGGGCCAGGGGGCTGAAGACAAAGGTGGGGATGGCGTAATCCTCGTCCACAGCCACGTCCACCCTTTCGCACCAGGCGTGCTCTCCTACCTGAAGGCGGGCCCGCACCAGACTCTCTCCCAGGGGCGGAAAAGCGGGCAGGCCGATCACCCCCGGCAGGTCGGCCCGCAGACGGGTGCGGAAGTCTTCCCACTCGGCGCGGGTGGCAAACTGGCGGGGCAGGGTCAGCGATTGCCGCATCACCTGCTTCTGCAGCCAGCGCACGGCATTGGTCTTGAGCCCGATAGGTTCGGCGCCGAAGGCCTCTTCCAAGAGCAGCAGCTCGTCTGACATAGTTTGTTCTCCTGTGGGGATAGGACGGCGCTCGGCGCCGCGTAAACCGTTGGTGGATAGCAGCCTCCGTCGTGCTTAAATTACACAATATCCGCACCGGCTCCACTTCCCCCTTGCTCACCAACCGCCAATGAGCCCCAGAAAATCTTCGTCGCTCCGCGCCCGACAGCAGCGCGAACTGAAGCTGGATATTTTTGAGCAGATCCGCACTGAGATCAGGAAAATGCACAGCACCCTGGACCTGGGGCCCCTCCTGTGGGTGATCTGCGACTGCCTGAGCCGCCTGGGCCTGCGCTTCGATTTTTTCGCCATCAACCTGATCGACGCACAGACCTCGCCGCCTGCGGCGACAACGCATTTTCGCACCACGGCAGGAGGATGGGGCCAGCACACCTATACCAACCTCGAAGGCCTGCCGCTCTTAGCCATCTGGAAGCAGCAGAAACTGGTGTATCGGCGCGACCTGCAGACCGACGATCCCTATGGAGAAATTGCCAGGCTGGGCAAGAGCGGCCGCCGCTCCGTGGTGGACATCCCCTTTCCCCACGGCACCCTGGCCCTCAGCAGCACGCAGCCCGACGCTTTTGCGGCCGGCGATCTCTCATTGCTGCAGGAGATGGCCGCCCTGTGCTCCGAGGGGTTTGGCCGCCTGGACGAGTTGCGGGCGCTGGAGCGCCGGGCCCAGGAAGCCAAGGTGCTCTCGGCCGCCATTGCGGTGGTGGCCGGCGCCAGCGGCCTGGAGGAGGTATTTCAGGTGGTAGTGGGGGAGGCGGCGCGGCTGGTCTCCGCTGAGTGGGTCGTCCTTTTTCTTTATGACGAGTTGGAAAAGGTGCTGGTGCCCCGCGCCCAGGTCGGCCACAAATGGGAGGTATTCCGGCAGATCAAGCTGCAGCCGGGCGAGGGGTTGTCCGGACAAATCTTGATCTCTGGAGTGTCGGTGCTCTATGAGCAGGACGAAAACCTCGTCGACCCGAGTCTGCGGCCGGAGACCCTGGCCTTGCTGGCGGCCTCCATGCAGACGATCGGCGGCACCGGTGCCGTAGCGCCCCTCAAATTAGGGGATCGGGTATTGGGCACCCTCTCGGTGCGCAGCAAACAGCACCGCTGCACCCAGCGGGACCTGGTGCTGCTGGAAAGGCTGGCGGCCCAGGC
>SICG01000017.1 GCA_009691525.1 Candidatus Latescibacterota bacterium
AGGCGCCACCGCAGAATTGGTGAACACCGTGCGTTTGGTCCAAATCGAGCCCCCGTTTACACTTTCCTGCACCTCGTATTCCGTCGCCCCTGCCACCGCATTCCAGGTATAAGTCCAGGCCGTATTGCCGGCGGGGATATAACTCAGATCCGCCGGAGCGGTGAGGTTCGGCACGGTGCCCGGCACGTCGTAGACCCGCCAGACCGGGCTGTCCGCAGAATAGATCCCGCTCACCAGCGCCTGCACCTTCCACCTGAAGGGCACCCCTGCCGGATAGTTTTCCGTCAGCTTCCAGGCCAAGGTGTTCCCCGCATTGCTGACGGACTGCCAGTTGATGCCGTCGCCACTCCACCAGACCTTATATTCCTGGGCTCCGGGCACGGCCTTCCACTTAAACTGGAAGTCGAGGTTTTTCGGGATATAGGTCATATCCGCCGGGGACACGAGGACCGGAGGTGGAGGGCCTTGTGCAAATGCCCCTTGCCCGAAAAGACAGACTGCGATGAGGAATGCCCTGGTGATATTTTTCATGGGTATACACTCCTTCTATTCGTCCGAAACTGGATCTTATGATATATATTCTCTCTTGAGATATACCAAAAATTGATCTGACCCATCAAATGATGGGGAGCAGTCCAGCCCGCCATTATGGAATATAAATAACATAACAACAATAGGTTAAATAGATGAATCATTCAGAGCGTTTTCTCAGAAACGTCGACGAGGCCCGGCGCCACATCGAGGAAACCACCGTCCAACAGATTAAGGCGCGGTTGGACCTGGGTGAAGAATTTCACCTGGTGGACGTGCGGGAGGAGAGCGAATGGCAAACCGGTCACCTGCCCGGAGCCACCCATCTGGGCAAGGGCATCATCGAGCGGGATATCGAAGGAGCCATCCCCGACTTGGACGCGGAGATCGTCCTGTACTGCGGGGGCGGCTACCGTTCGGCGCTGGCGGCGGAATCCCTACAAAGGATGGGTTATACCCGCGTTATCTCGATGGACGGGGGCATACGCGGCTGGAAGGAAGCAGGCTATCCGCTCGAGCAGTCCTGACCAACAGCGTCGCGGT
The DNA here is from genome assembly GCA_009691525.1 of Candidatus Latescibacterota bacterium. Classification (GTDB taxonomy): domain Bacteria; phylum Latescibacterota; class UBA2968; order UBA8231; family UBA8231; genus SICG01. The sequence goes on from SICG01000017.1 coordinate 1,075, forward strand.
ATCGCGGTGGGGAGATGGCCCTGGAGGTCTTTCTCGGGAAGTGGCCGGGGAGGGAAGTCCGCGTGGCGGGGATGCGGGGTAGAGGAGCGACAGCGAGCGAGGGGGCGCAACACCCTATGGTGTTGCGGGGGCTGGGCTGTCGGGTGGCTCAGTTCATTCGACGCCGCACGCCATACGTTGGGGTGCGGCGGGACGCGCCTTGAGAAAGGCCGGAATGGGCCGCTCCCCGCCGCTTCACGGCAACTGCGGCAACTGGTACCCGTCCTTTTTCACCTTGATCCGGTACAGCTTGCCTCCGGCGGTGATATAGAGGGTGCGGAGATCGGCGCCCCGGCCAAAGGCCACGTTGCTGGGCAGTTCCGGGGTGGGAATGTAGGACAGGTCCTGCCCCCTGGGCGAATACACGTAAATGCCGGGACGGATGGCATCGCGCACCGCCACGTAGAGGTTGCCCTCCACGTCCACCGCCAGTCCGTCGGGGCCATCCTGGGGGTAGTAGTCGAAGAGCACCTCGCGGAATTTGGCTATGCCGTCGGGCAGGAGATTGTACGCCAGCAGGGCCATGCGCCCCTTGTGCAGGGGCAACCCGGCCGGCCCTTGGTCCATCGCCGTGGTGCCGTTGTCGTTGCTGACCACGTAGAGGGTCCGCTGGTCGGGCGAGATACACAGTCCGTTGGGTTTGCCTGCATCGGTGATGAGGCGGTGTATGGAGCCGTCCAGGTCCAAGCGGTACACGCCCATCACCGGCTGCTCCACGGCCTCGTGACCCGCGTAGCGCGGGTCGCTGAAGTAGATGCGGCCCCGGGCATCGATGGTCAGGTCGTTGGGGGAGTTGAGCGGCTTGCCCTCAAAAAGTCCGGCGATGATCTCGGCTTTGCCGGTTTTCATGTCGGTGCGGGTCAGGCACCGGCCCCCGTAGTCGGCCCCCTCGGCGGCGAGGAGCCGGCCCTGGCTGTCGAACCTGAGGCCGTCGGCCATGCCGCTGGGCGAGCGGAAAAGCGTGACCTTGCGGGTGATGGGGTCGAAGCGCCAGATAAAGCCGGCCTGCATACCCGAGCGGCTGGTGGTGGTAATGTCGCTGAAGTAGACCGCCCCATCCGTGGCCACCGCCACCCCTCCGGTAGCGAACCCCTCCCCAAAGACCTGCTCCAGCCTGGCATCGAGGCCGACCACGCTCGGGTCGCCGCTGACCACCTGGGCCGGCAGCGGGGTCTGGGCAGAGATCGGCCCCACCCCCAGACCCAGGACCAACAAGAACAACCACACCCTCATCGCAAATCCCTTTCGGTCAGCAGGTGGCACCGCGCCGCGCCGGAGACCAGCCCTCATTGGGGTGGCCAGGGGTCCAGGCAGGAGCCGGTGGGCCGGGGGCCGGTGGGCCGCCAGCGGAACGAATCGTAGGACTGGTAGGAGAACTGCAGCCAGGGGGTCTCCACCCGGCGGTAGCCCTCGTGGCGCGAAGTGAGGGCCGCCTCCAGCACCCCACTGGTCAGCACGGTGCGCTCCACCGGGTAGGTGGGCCGGCCGCTGAGGAACATCTCCTCGAGGTTGAGGCTCAGGTAGCTGAAGTGGGAGTAGGATCCCACCGGACCCCCATGGCCCTGCGCGTAGATCTCGGTGGCCTGCACCTGGGTTCCCACCCGCGCCGCATAGGCCAGATCGGTCACGTACCCATTGAGCATCAGGATCGCGCCTTTGGTCCCGTCGCAGTACTCGAGCAAAAAGACCGTCGGAGTCTTGCAGTGCTCTTCCATGGTGCCGGCAGGTTTGTTCTCGATGCAGGCGCAGGCGGCCTCGGCCAATTCGCGCGACCAGCGCCCCTCGCGCGCCGCCTGCCACACCGCTTCTCCCTCCAGACAGGTCACGGCTTTGACCCCGGTCTCGCCCCCTTTGCGGCGCTCCACCATACACTGCAGCCCTTCCAGGGTGTGGAAACCGTAGATGTCCAGCCCCGAAAAGCCGATGGCAATGGCTTCGCTGATGGAGGTTTCCAGCTCGTGCTCCAGCCAGGGATTGCGCCAGCACAGCGGGATGGTGGAACCGGCCATGAAGGGAGCCCCCAGTTCTTTGGCCCGGTCGTACATCCACTTGATGTCGGGCCAGTTATAGGACAGGTGTTTGTCGTTGAAGATGGGGGCGGCCCGGCCGCTGGTGGACATCACCCCGCAGATCTGCTCCATGAAATACTTGCGCGGGAAGAGGTGCTGCTCTTTCTCGTTCCAGGCATAGTCCCCGTGTTCGCCGATGAGCAGCACGCCGTCCACTGCCAGTTGGTCTCCACCCAGAGTGAGCGCCTTGACGATGCTGGGATAAATGGGCACCCCGTGTTCGGCGGCAATGCCGCGGCCAATATCCGCGCTTTCCCACATCGAGGCGCCGGCCACCCCGGGGAACTGATCGATGTACATGGAGGCGACTTCCACCCGCGGCTTCTGCAGCCCCTCATCGGTGGGAAACCCCTTGAGGAATTTGGTGACGATCACATCGGCGTGGGAAAGGGCCCGGTACTCGGTGATGATGGCGGCGATCTTTTTCATTTCTAGCGCCTTTTCAAAGAGTGGCCAGGGCCGCCAGCAGGGCCTTGAGATACCCCACCGAATAGGCCAACCCCTGCTCCACCAGGGGGCCGTCCCCCTCGATGGCGGGGATGTGATCCGGATTGATACAGCCGGAGAAACCCACCCGCTTGAGTTCGAGCAGGATCTTGAAGGGGTTCAGGTCGCCGTCGTCGAGCAGCACCTCCTCGAAGGCACCAGCCGTGGCCAGGCTGCCGCGCACGTTGCGCAGGTGGATCATGAAGATACGGCCCTTGCGACCGTAGTTGTGCAACTCGTCGAGGACCAGGCCGGGGCCGCCGGCCTCGGCCCGGGTGCCGCAGCAGTACAGGTACCCCACACTGCGGCTGGGAAAGGCGTCGATGACCCGGTGATACCCCAGGCCACCCAGGGGGGTTTCCACATTGGGAGTGTCCGAAGGGTGGATGGCCAGCTTCACCCCGCACTGCTCGGCGATGGGCACCAGCTGGCTGTAGGCCAGGGAGAAGCGCTCCCACCACTTTTCCAGCTCCTCGGGAGAGGGGATGGCGACCTGCGGGCGGGCCAGGGTCTCCCCCCGCGAGCGGTACCCACCCCGATGCGTCGACCGGTACGCCCGCATCTGCTGGGGGAAGGTATCCCCCTCGAAGCGCTGCCGGGCAATGGGCAGGCCGGCCTCACCAAAGACCCGCAGGGCCTCGCAGGAATTGGCTAGCTCCTTGTCGCCGGCCTTGCGGCCCTGGACAAATTTCTCGGTCAGATCTGGCAGGGTGACCCGGTTGATCTCCAGGCCGTAGGAGCTCAGCTTCTTTTTGATCTTGAGCAGCGCGTCCAGGTCGGGGTACCCCTGCTCCTTCACCCCGGGGAAGTACCCGCCGTTGCCAAAGTCCAGGCAATCGACGCCCAGTTGGGTCACTTTTTTTAGATAGCTGTCGGACAGATCGCCGTGCCACACCGATATCTTGAACATCTCGTTCTCCTCGTTGACAGTCGTCAGCGTTTCCAGTTGGCCAGGGTGCCTTCGTAGTCGAACAATTCCCGCGCATTGCCCCGCATCAGCCGCTCCACCAGCACCGGCACCTCCCTGGGGGTCAGCCAGCCCTCGGCCACCAGCTCGTTGAGGACCTGGGCCAAGCCGCGCCGGGCAATGCGCGCGTGGCCGGGCACCAACTCCACGGGCATGTAGTCCCCGCCAAAGGTGAGCAGTTTGTTGGCCGGCACCGCCATCAGGAATTCCTTCACAAAGCGCACCCCAGCCAGCGGGTTGATGATCCAGGCCCAGCACATATCGATGTACGCGTTGGCATAGTGCTTGGCGATGGCAATGGCCTCGTCCTGGTACGGATAGGTGATGTGCATGATCACAAAGGGGGTGTCCGGGTGCTGGCGCAGCAACTCGCACATATCGCCGGCATTGTGGCGTAGCCGGTGCAAGGGCATGTTGCTGTGGCCGGCGTAGTACCCGGTGTGCAACTTGACCGGCAGTTTGTACTCGGTGGCTTTGCGCACGCAGTAGTGGAAGAGGTGGTCCTGGATGGCCTTGTGCCCGGCTTCATTCAGCTTGGCCGGATCGCGCAGGTACTGCTCGAAGAGCGGGGCCGCCTCCTGGGCGCTCACCTGGGCGTAATCCAGCTTGCGACCGTACGCGCTCTGGTTCTTGACCGCGATGGCCCGTGGGCCGTAGGTGGCAAAACACCAGTCGATGACCTGGTGCCAATCTTGTAGAGAGCGCACCTCGCGATTCGCTAGTTTGGCCACGTAGGGCAGGTCCAGCCCGGTGCTGAGGCGCACGAAACTCAGGTCCTGACACAGCAACTCCGGCTGGGCGGTCTCCATGAAGAGGCCCTCTTCCAGAGAGTTGACCTGGCAGTGCTCAACCAGGGCGACCTCTTTGAGCACGTGTTGATAATATCCCGGCTTGATCAGGGCAGCGACCCGGTCCGAGACCTCCTGCACGGTGTCGGCACTCAGATCGTCGATCCCGTAGAGCATACGCACCGACTCGCGCACATTCTGGAGATAACCGGTATGCCGGGCCCGCTCGTAGTACTTGCCCACCAGTTTCCACTTGTCCTTGGGGGAGAGGTCCGGGCGGAAGAATTGCTGGTAGTCGGCCGGCGGCAGGCCAGCCACCACCAGATCCGCGTCGGCGTAGTGGCTCAGCAACACACTGAAATCCTTGAGCGCCCGTTCGGGCCGGGCAGCCTTCTCCGGACCCTTCAGGCGGGTGGATTCCTCCAGCAGGTGTTCGTGGGTGTCGACAAAGGGGGTCTCTTCGACCAGTTGGGTGATCTCTTCGGCGAGGCTCATAGGACTCCTGGGGGTTGGCGTGGCGGCCCCAATATATCAATTTTCCCGAGTGCTATCCATCGGGAGAAGGAGGAGGCGATGAGCGGAGGGAAGTACTGTTTTGAGCTGGAACTGGGCGTGCGCGACTACGAGTGCGACCTGCAGGGGGTGGTCAACAACGCGGTGTACCTCAACTACCTGGAGCACACCCGGCACGAGTACCTCAAAAGCCTGGGGCTGGATTTCGCCGGCCTGCACCAACAGGGCTGGGACCTGGTGCTGACCCGCTGCGAGCTGGATTACCGATCTCCCCTGCGCAGCGGCGATCGCTTTGTGGTGCGCCTGCGGCTGGAGCGCGAGAGTCGGCTGCGCTTTGCCTTTTTGCAGGAGATCTACCGCCTCCCCGACCAACGCCTGGTGCTGCAGGCCAAAGCCATCGGCACCGGCCTGATCCAGGGCCGCCCCGCCCTACCCCCGGAGTTGCAGGCGCTCCTCGAAAGAGGAACCGTTTAGCGGCGGGGAGATGACCACTATCCTTTGCTGGGGAGAGGATCGGGGCGACGCCACTCGTTCAGGCCGTGATCTTCAGATTTGTCCCCTGCAACACCACCTGCGCCTTGGGCAGGTCCTTTTTGGCCGGTCCCTTGGTCACCTTGCCGGTGGCGTCGTACCTGGAGCCGTGGCAGGGGCAGACGATGACCCCGCTGGCATTGGGCACCGGCACCTGGCAGCCGCTGTGAGTACAGGTCGAAGAAAATGCCGTATAGGTGGAGGTGCTCGACCGGACCACGATCAACTTGGCCCCGTTCTGGGTCACCTTCACCGCACCGCCCACCTTTTTCAGCGCCGCATTGGTCTTGGCGTTCAGGTCCAGGGTGAGGGTGGTGACGGCCGTTTTGGCCGCAGGGTCTTCGGCCTCGCTAGAGGCCGCCGTCGGCGCCTCCGCGCAGCTTTCGAGCACCAGGGTCAGCAGCGAGCCGCTCAGCACCACCTGCGCTGACCTGAGGGCAAAAGCTCTGCGGTCCAGCAATTCGTTTTCCAAGATTCTTCTCCTTTGATAGGCTGGTTGCATGTTGTCCTTGCCGACGCTGGGTACAAGCGAGGGTTCCGGTGTCAGGGCACCGGCAGGACATGCAGTGTATAACGCTGGCTGACCGTCTCCCCCTGCTCGTCATCGGCTTCGATCTCCACCTCCACCTCTCCCACCTCTTCCGGCGTTCCCCAGACCAGCCCGGACCCGGCATCCACCTGCAACCACCCAGGACCTCTCACCAGTCGGTAGCGCAGCGACCCACCACTCTGGTTGAAGTCGGCACGGGCCGGGTAGCGGTATTGGGCGCCGACAAATTCTTCGACCACCGGGGAGCTGAGGAAACACAACCCGGGAATCTCCAGGCACCACACATCATTGGTCAGCGGCCAGGAATTGCCCCCCACCACCCACAATTTACCGCTGAAGACGTAAGCCGACAATTCGTGCCGGGCTGACCAGCCTTCGGGACAGGCCAATTCCCGCCAGTGCACCCCGTCGGCCGAGTACCAGGTGTCAGCAAAGTTGTTCCAGGTGGGTTCGGCGCGAAACCCGCCCAGCAGCCAGAGCCGGTTTCCGTAGCTCAGGGCCGTGCTCCAGATCCGCCCTGGCCAGGGCGCCTCGCCCACCACCTGGGTCCAGTTCCTGCCGTCCGGGGAGCGCCAAACCTCGCGGTACGCCTTGAAAGGATGGTAAGTGGTGATCCCCCCGCCCACCAGCCACAGTTGGTCGCGATGCACCGCCAGCATGCCAAAGACCTGCCGGGGAGACCAGGGCGCCTTGGCGGTCTCCAGAGTCCATTCCGCGCCGTCAGTCGAAGACCACACGTCGTTGTGCAATGCCCCGTTGCTCTTGCCGCCCAGCACCCACATGCGGCCGGCAAAAACCGCTCCGCCCGCGGCGTACCGCCCCTTCCACGGGGTCTGGTCGTTCACCTTTTCCCAGTCTGCCCCATCAGCCGAGGCAAAGAGGGTGCCCTCGTTGTCGGCCACCCACATCCGCCCCTCGTACACCCAGTTCACCGGAATGTTGATGCCGCTCTGGGAGGGAATCTCCCCTTCCTGGCGCCACTCCACCCCATCTGCCGAACTCCACACGTCGCCCCCCAGGCCTGGGGTGTACCCGCCCAAAAGCCACATGCGCTCCCTGAAGACCACCTCCCCGGCCGAGTCCCGCGCCGACCAGGGGGCATGTTCCTGCACCCGCACCCAGGTGGGGGTGGAATGGGCGCGGACCACCTTCACCTCGTACCCGCCCGGCTCCACCCGCAGCACGTTGCGCCCCACCTGCAGGGGCACCGGGCTGGAGGGCTGGCCGCTAGTCGCGGGCGTCTCGTTGACCCGTAGCGCCACACCTGGGTCGCCGGCCTCAGCGGTGAGGGATACCGCAGCGACGCTATGGGGAACATACACGGTATACTGCCGGCGGCCCGGACTGAATCCGGGCGAGAGTTTGCCCGGGCTGATGGCCAGGGCTTTCAGGCTGGGTTGATCCATGGAGACCTCCTTCTCGCCCTATCGGCGATCAACAATACTTCATCCACTCGCCCGCCTTTCCCGGCAGGCCGGCAAAGTATGCTTTGCATTCCTCCAGCGACTCCCCCACCAGGAGCAGAGTGGCAAAGGCCTGGGCCTGGGCAGGATCGGTGGTGAACAGAACGCCCCGCGAGATATGCTCGCCTTTCATCTCCATGGGGAAGCGCTGCTCCAGGTGTGCGGCAAAGGAGGCCAGGTTACCAAGACCAGCGCTCTCCACTTCGCGGCGGTTGAGGATCAGCCACAGGGCCGTGCGCGAAGCGTTTACCCGCCGGGCCAGGCCCAGGGCCACCCGACCCATGGTGAAACGGGGATTGATCTCCACTATAGGTTTGAGCCGCAACCGGCCCTGCTGGCGAAATACCAGGGCGTCCACCCCCACCGGCCCGGTGTACCCCGACGCGGCCAGGCGTCCGGCCACGAACTCGGCCAAGGTTTCGAAGAACCGCCAGAGCCGGCGCTGATCGCGGCCCTCCCCACAGAGGAAACGCCGCAGTTCCTGATCCAGACCGGACAGCGGCTGGCTGACCAAGGAGCCGCGGTACTGGCCGCGGGTGTCGGTGAAGAACCGGGTCCAGCCCAGCAACCGGGCCGGGCCGGGAGCACCGATTTCCAGTTGGGCCGAGAGATCCACCAGTTTGTCCAACCAAGGCTCCACCACCACCTCCCCCTGCATCTCCAGCAACCGGGCCACCTGCGCCAACTGGTCCGCCCTGGGCTCGGCCGGGTCCAGGCGCACCTGGCTCTGGCCGGCCGCGCCAAAGGCCCCTTTCACCACTACCTGGTCCCAGCCCTCGCCGGCGCGGCGCGCCAATTGTTCGCCGACCTCCTCCATATTGGCGCAGGCCCAACCCACTACCAGTGCGTCGGCTAACCATTCTTCATCATCTAGGCGCAGAAAGTCGCACAGGGCCGCTGCGCTCCAGGCCTTGGAGTAGAGCGGCCGCCATTCCGCCTGCCATACCTGCGGTGCCGACAGTTGGTCGTGCAAAGGCGCAGCGATGCGCTCCACCTGCGGGCTCCAACCCCAGGGCCGCAGGCTGTGCAGCTTGCGTTGGGCCAGTTCGCCGCTCAGCGGACTGCCAGGCGGGTGCTCCACCAGTTCCGGGATGGCTACACCCGCCCGGCTCAAGGATCGCAGGAATTCCAGGGAAGGCCGCTGGGGCACCAGCACCACATCGTCCGGGGCACACAGAAAGAGCGGCAGGAGCGCCAGGTCCCGGGTCAGTTGCTGCACGGGTTGCGAAGGGGTGAAACCGGGACGGATCACCTGACTCTCACAGGAGGGATCGAACCAGTACACCGAAGGACAACGCCCCCTGGAGCGAGTATAGAACTCCAACTCGTCGATGAAGGCCTCGGACAGGCCGGCCTGTTGGCGGCCCTCGCGATTGAAGCCGATGCCCTTGGCCCGGCTGGGGGTGAGGGGCATCGACAATACCTCCTGGTACGCCTCCCATTCCGAAAGGGCCGGATCGCGCCAGCGGTTGAACCACACCAGCCCGTGTTTGACGTGGCCGATCTCGTCGCGATAGATGCGGCCCAGGATACGCGCCGTGTCCTCGTCCCCCAGTTGTTGGTACGCGGCGGCGTAGTGGCGGGCGTAGTCGAGGTTGGCCTGTTCCAACGTGAGGCTGAGGCGGGCAACAAAATCCAGCGGACTGGGCGAGGGGGCAATGGCCCGCCAGAAGAAATCGCTCACCGGGATCTGCCCGAACTCCACCCCCACCTGGGCCAGTCGCGCCAGGTACAGGCGCACGTGCTCCTGCTCATCCCTGAGGGTCTGCACCAGGCCGCGCCGGAACTTGTCGGGCGCCTCGGGGAAACGCAGCAGCGCCAGGGCCATCAATTCGAGGGCCAGCAACTCGTGGTTGGCGAAGAAGTGGAGTACCAGGCCCCGCTCCTTCTCGGTGTGGAAGTGGCGCAACTCGGCAAAGCGCACCCGCTGCCGCTGGTGGTACTGGTCCAGGGCCAGAGCCGCAGGCCGACCCGGCGCCGCCGGCACTGCCATGGCCCGGCCCGGCGCCTCATCCTGGTACTGATCCAGAGAGAGCAGTTTGTCCTCGAGGGTATTGCCAAAGAGGATGCGCTCGGCGAACAGGCGTATTTCCATGAATTGGTGCAGCCCCTATTTTCACAGCATCGGGTGTCCGTAGAAGATACCGAAAACCTATTTCTCTATCACGGCGACGATAATGGGTGTGGCATTGCGGCGGGGAGATGACCCCGAGGCCTTTCCCGGGGGGTCGGGAAGGGAAGTCCGCGTGGCCGGGGGTTGGGTAGCGGAGCGAAGTGAGCGAGGGCCGAAGGACGCGCCTGGGGAAAGGCTGGAGTGGGTCGCTCCCCGACGACAACACCTCCGTCTCTTTCCGCTGATCCTGTGCGTCCACCTCCTGGTTCCGGGCGTCCATCTCGTCTTGGCTCAGGATATCTCCACGTACTCCGGCCATCACTACAGTTGGGTGGAAGGGGCGCGGATCGGCCACGACTTTGGTCGCAACCCCTGGTCGCCCGGAGGCCAGGGCACCGAAGGCTTTGTCTCCCCCGGGGGCCGCGCGGTCCTGCGCCAGGCCCTGGCCCAAGCCGTAGAGGCCGGCGAGGAACGCCTCAGCTTCGACTTTGGCTTTGACTTCCGCAGCATCGTCCAGCGCGGCGAGGATGGCACCCTGGTGCTGGACCCCTTTGTGATGCCCTCCCTCGAGATCTTCCTGGCCGAACTGGACTCCAGCCACGCCCAAGCCCAGGCCAGGGGGCGCAGTTTGGGCGCCGATGTGGTGCTCACCGACTTCCGCATTGCCGACCGCCAGCCTGCCGATCCCGATCACCCCGAGGTGGGCGGTGACACCCCGGCCTTCATCCTCGATCCCGAGGCCCGCCGGGATTTGGTGGCGGCCCTGGCCCCGGCCCTGGCCCGCCTGGGCCAGCACCCCCGTATCACCCTCAACTTGATGAACGAGCCCGAGTTCCTCGCCTTCCCGGTGGCCAAGGCCCTGGCCAGTCTCCGGCAGGGCCAGTGGCCGGCGGCCAGTTATGTGGAGCGGCGGGCCGGCAAGGTGGTGGTGGCCAGCGGCGCAGCGGTGGTGCCCCTGCTGGAGGCCCTGGGACCTGAGGGCCATGTGCGTGTTCAGCGCGACCAACACACCGGCGCGGCCAAACTCTCCTCCACCCCGGCGCGGGTGGCCGATGTGGACCAGTTCCTTATCGCCCTGCGCGAGGGCATTGCCCTGGCCGCACCCCAGGCCCAGGTCACGGTGGGCTGGGCCGATGACCGCAGCGCCATCGAGAATACCCTGCGCCTAGAGAAGAGGGTCGGCCATCCCCTCACCGAGGTCGTCAGCTTCCACGTCTATGACGTGGCCATCAACCCCTGGCACCCGCTCAAGACCACCCGCGCCGATTTTGCCAAAGCCGGCCTGGGCGACCGCCAACTGCGCATCACCGAATGGGGCCTGGGTAGCCCGCAAGGCCAGCAAGCCCTGCAGGAAGCGATGATCGCCGTTTTTTCCAAGGTACAGCAGGCCGGCTTTGAGGGGGTGCTCTTCTGGTGGGACGCCGATCATCTCTTCGACTACCGCGCGTACCGCCAAGCCATCGCCCCCTTTGCCCTGCCCACCGCCGTCGCCCTGGACCAGGCCTCGACCCCGGTGCAGACCGCCCTGGGCCCGGCCTACCCCAACCCCTTCAACGCCGGCACCCATCTTCCCTATCAACTGGCTACCCCAGGGCCCGTGCGCCTGCAAGTATACAACCTGGCGGGCCAATTGGTGGACGAGTTGGTGGATCAGTGGCAGACCGCCGGCGCACACGACATCACCTGGAGCGGCGACCGCGCCTCGGGAATCTATCTATACGAGTTGCGCACCAGCACCCTCACCCTGCGCCGGCGGATGGTGTTGATCAAATAGCAGGGCAAATGCGAGCGGCGGGGCAATAGCCCCAAAGGCTTTCCCCGGGGAGTGGCAGGGTAGGGAAGTCCGCGTGGTGGTGTGGCCGGGTAGCGGAGCGAAGCGAGCGGGTGGGCAGGACGCGCCTGGGGGAAAGCCGGCGTGGGCTATGACCCGACGCAGCAGATTTGCGCCTGGGGAAAGGCCGGAGCGGGTCATTCCCCGACGCCCAACACAGTACCCCCATCAGACAGAAAGGAAGCCCCATGAAGATCAGGAGCGTCGAAACCACCAACCTGCACGTGCCCTTCACCCCCCACACCGATCAGCACCTCAAGTACTGGCTGCCCCACTGGCACATCGTGCAACTCTGCAAGATCACCCTCAACAACGGCGTGGTCGGCTGGGGCGAGACCATCCCCAACTACACCTGGGCCAAGGTTCCAGAGAACATCGCCGAACGCATCGTCGGGCGCTCCCCCGGCGACCTGCTCTGGGAGGACAATCTGGGTGCCGGGGTGCAGATGGCCCTCTTCGACGCGGTGGGCAAGGCCCTGGGCACGCCCGCGTACCGCCTGCTGGGGGCCAAGGTGCGGGAGTGGTGCCCGCTTTCGTGGTGGGCCATGGACATGCCGCCCAAGGACTGGGCCATCCAGTGCGCCGACGCCGCCGCGCAAGGGTACATGAGCGCCAAACTCAAGGCCCGCACCTGGTACGACCTGCACGCCGCCGTGCGCGCCATCATCGCCAAGGTGCCGCCCCAGTTCAAACTCGACTTCGACTTCAACGCCACCCTCGACAACGCCGCCAATGCCGTCGACTTCATCAAAACCCTGGAGCAGTATGCGCAGGTGGCGATGATCGAAACCCCCATCCCCCATGGAGACGTGGCCGGCAACCGCCATATCCGCGACCGCATCGACCGGCCCGTGGCCCAGCACTGGGGCGACCCGCCGATCATGACCGCCCTCACCCAGGATGTTACAGACGGGTTCGTGGTCGGAGGCGGCGCCTACGGACTGCAGCGGCAGGCCATCGCCGCCGATGTGGCCAACAAACCCTTCTGGCTGCAGCTGGTGGGCACGGGCATCACCACCACTTGGGCCGCCCATATGGGGGCGGTACACCGCCAGGCCAAGTGGCCAGCCATCACCTGCATGAACATCTGGGCCAGCCAGCTGATCACCCAGCCCATCGAATTGCGGGGCGGCTACTACCGCGTGCCCGAAACCCCGGGCTTAGGCATCGAAGTGGACCTGAAGGCGATGAAAAAATACACCGTGGATTATTCCTGGGTGGACCCGCCGCGCCACGTGTACCGCTACTCGCGGGCCAGCGGCGAGGTCACCTACTACGGCTGCAGCAAGGAAGCCCTGTGCGGGATCTATCCGCGCGACGCCATGCCCATCGCCGAGGCCGGTTCCAATCTCGATGTATGGGAGGATGACAGCAGCCGCGAATTCGCCAAGGTCTACGAGGCGGTGCAGAACGACCACACCCTGCGGCGAATGGAGAAGATCAAGAAGGGAAAGAAGAAGTAGCGGCGGATGGCGGTGGGGAGTGGTCCCTGAGCGGATTTCGGTCCTCCAAGGGGCGCAGGACTGCGCCCCGGAGGACAGACCTCGGAGCCGGCCAGGGATGGCCGGCGAGAATGAGCGAAGGGATCGCTCCTCGCCGCTACTAGACGCAGCAATAGGAATAGAGCCGAGCGTTGTGCAGGTGGAAACGCAGCTTGAAGGACCGCTCGCGCAGCGATCCTAGGTTGGGTTGCGACTGCCAGCGCACCGGCGCCGCCACCGCATCTACCTGCACCGGCACGCAGTCCTCTTTGCCATACCCCGGAATCACCCGGCTCTCCTCGTCGAGGCACTCGACGAATACCTGCCCGTAGTCTGCCTTCAGGTTCAGCGACAACCCATCCCCGCCGGCCCGCAACAGCTTCGTCGTCAACTGCCCCCCCTCGTAGCTGGCGCTCACCGAGGCAAAACCATCGACCCGCAAGGTCACCAGGCCAATGGCCATGGAGCGCGGGTCCTGGTCCGGGGCGATACGCGGATCGTATTCGGCGGACACCTTGTTGTGCCGGCGCGCCGTGCCCCGGTAGTAGATGAAGAGCCGGTCGCCTACCCGGATGGGCGGCGCCCCGGTGAGCAGCAACTGGAAGCGGTCCCATTCGCCGATCTGACCCAGCGGGACCAACGGTTCGCCCGGAATGCGCGCCCAGCTCTCCCCGTCTCGACTGCTCAACAACCTCAAGGTTTGGGTCTGGGCCAGCGGCCCTTTGTCGAAATGGGTGAGGATACCCAGGTACTGGTCCCCGTACACGAACCCGGTGTTGTTGTACAAGCCCTCCTCGTTGTGTAAGGCAGTCAGAAAAGGCCGGGGCGGCGTCCAGTCGACAAAGTCCTCGCTCCAGCTCAGGAGCCGGCTGGTCCCACCCCGCAAAAAGGCCGCGTAACGCTTTCTGTTGGTATCCACCATCATCGACTGGGCGTCGCCCACCGGCCCCAGGTCCCCGGTGCCGGGCCGCGGGTGATAGTGGAAAACCGGCTCCGGGGTGTGGTTCCACACCAGCCCGTCGGGGGAGGTGGCGGTGTAGATGCCGGACAGCGGCCCGTCCCAATCGTAGCTGGACCAGCCGATGGCCTTGTACCGCCGGGCCGGGTCAAGGTCGGCCGGGTCCTTGAGTACGGTCTCGAAGTGATCCTGTCCTTCGTGATGAGAAGCCGGGATGACGATGTTGTTTTCCTTCGAGCCCAGGGCCTCGTGCTGCCTCAGGGCCGGCCGCCACCAGTGGATGCCGTCCTCGGAGAGGGCCAAACACTGCACATGGGCCTCGCCAGGGGCGTAGAAGCCGGCCATGTACCAGGCCTTGAAGAGCTTCTCCTCCACATCATAGATCACCGAAGCGGTCATGCCCGGGTTTTGCTCCCAGGGGGCCTCCTGCCGCAGCACCGGATGGGAGCCGTGTTTCTGGGCCTGATGGTACTGGTGGGTGATGTTCTCGCGGCGCTCCACGTCCCTGAAATCGACGAAGAGCCTGGGGGCCGCAGCTATGATCTTGGGACTGGCCATTGTCGGCCTCCACTCTCAGGGCTGGGCCGGCTTCAGGTTGAGCAGCACCAGCAGCCAGGTCCGGCTCCAGTACGCGCTGTTGATGTAGGGATTCTCCGCCGAGGGCCAGTTGGTCCAGTAGGTCTGGTTGTGGGCGATACGGTGGGGCCATTGGACTAACGGAATGGAGGGCAGTTCTGCCAGCCAGACATCCATGATCTGCCGGTACAGTTCCATCATCTCCGGCGACTCTTCGGGGACCTGGGCCATGCGGTCGATCAGCGCGTCGAACCGCGCATTTTTCCAGCGCCAGTACTGATCGGCCGCCTCGCCGGTGGGCCGCACGAAACGGCTATGGTACTGACTCAGCACAAAGTAGGGATCGCGCAGCGAACTGAAGTTGCCGAAGAGAAAGGCGCGGGCCGTGCCCTGCGCCACCCGGGTGGAATAATCGGCCGTCATCCGGAAGGAGGCGTCGAAGCCGGCTTTCTTGAGCTGGGCCACCAGCACCGGGGTCAGGTCCTGGAAATGGGAGAAGATGTCGATCATCAGGGTGAAGGGTTTGCCCTCCTTCTGCCAGTACCCCTCCCCCTCCCGGGTCCAGCCCTTGCGGCGCAGGATCTGGGCGCTTTTCTCCAAATCGAAGACCCCCACCTCGTGGCGGGCCGCCAGTTCGAGGCCGGGGGAAAAATACTTCTTCATCTGCGGCACGTCGGGCAGGGGCAGCACCGTCCAGTCCCCCGATTTCTGCCAGCCCACCTCCACCAGTTGCTGCCGGTCGATGGCGTACCCGACAGCCCGGCGGATTTCCGGGTCGCTGAAGGGTTCCTCCAGGTCGTTGAACCCCAGGGAGATAGGCCACCAGGTGATATAGCTGTACGGCGGCTGGCGACCGGTCCAGGTCGTCACCTGGGGATTCTGCTCCAGCACCGTGGTGATGTTGGAGGGCCGCAACTCGGCGCTGGTGTCGAGGTTATTGGCGATCAGGTTCTGGACCCGCTTGGTCTCCTCCATGTACGGCAGGTATATCAGGCGCTCCACCTGGGGCAGCGGCTGAAATCCCAGTTGGGCTGCCCACCAATCCGGCCTCAGGTCCCAGATGCGCTGGGCCGGCTCCGAAAGGGCCAGGTAGTAGGGGCCGGTGATCACCGGCCAACCCTTGGCCATGTCGAAGTTGGAAAAGATCGTCGGGTCCTGGCCCTCCCAGATATGGGCCGGCACTATGGGCAGTCCCTGGTCGCCGCTGTGGATGAAATAGTTGTAGAGAAACCGGGGATTGGGGGCGGTGAGGAGGATGCGGGCGTGATAGTCGTCGACGGCCACCGCCTCCTTCACCCAGGTGACCATCTCCGTCGAATACAGCAGTTCCGGGGCGTTGGCCTTGAGCATATTGATAGTGAAGACCAGGTCGCGCGCAGTCCAGGGTTCGCCATCGCTCCACTTCACGCCGCGGCGGATCTGGATTTCGACCTGGGTATAATCGTTGTTGAAGTGATAACTCTCGCCGATCCAAGGGATCGGCTGAGTGTTTTCCTGGTAGGCGTTGAAGAAGAACAGTGGCTCGTAGAGGAAATTGTACCCGATGCGGGAGATGCCCCCCGGCACAAAGGGGTTGAAGGCATCGTAGTCGACGATCTGGCCGGCGCAGGTATTGGGCTCGATGCAATCCATGATCAGGGTGCGGTTGCGCGGCACGTCCTTCAGTCCCCCTGGTGAAGGGGCACTCCTTTCGGGCCGCCCGCTGCAGGCCAGCAGCGCCGCGACCAGCACCAGCAGACAAATCCTCGGCATCAGAGCACTTCTCCTCTCTCAGAAATACTTCCCGTACAACGCCCCCAGCCGCTCCTTCACGCTCGCCGAGATCGCCTCGCGCGCGGTGATGATGGCGAAGCGGGCGGCGCTCAGGCAGGCGCAGTCCGAGCTGGCCGGCAGCAGGCGTGCCACCTCGGCCACCGCAGCGTTGGCCAGAGCCGCATTCGCCTTTAGGATGCCCAACACGGCCTCTACCGAGACATCCTCCTCGGTCTCGTGCCAGCAGTCGTAGTCCGTGCCCATGGCCAGCAGGGCGTAACACAGCTCCGCCTCCCGCGCCAGTTTGGCCTCGGGCAGGGCGGTCATGCCGATCACCGCCGCGTCCACCTCGCGCCGGTAGAAGTGCGATTCAGCGCGGGTGGAGAACTGCGGCCCCTCCATGCAGATGTAAACCCCACCCTCGTGCACCGTGGCCCCTTTGGCTCGCGCCGCCTGGGCCACCACCTGGCGCAGCTCCTCACAGAAGGGGTCGGCGAACCCCACGTGGCCGGCGATGCCCTCACCGAAAAAGGTGGATGCCCGTACGCCGCGGGTGCGGTCGAAAAGCTGGTCGGGCACCACCATATCGCCCGGTTTGATATGCTCCTTCATGATGCCCACCGCGCTGACTGCCAGCACGTGGGTCACCCCCAATTGTTTGAGGGCATGGATATTGGCCCGGTAGTTCACCTCCGAGGGCAGGAGCCGGTGCCCCCGCCCGTGGCGCGGCAAAAAGAACACCTGCCGCCCGCTGACCTTCGTCTCGACCACCACATCCGAGGGCCGGCCAAAAGGTGTGCCCAGCGAATGCTCGCGCACCACCTCGGCCCCCTCCATCTGATACACCCCCGACCCGCCGATAACGCCCATCACGATGCTCGTCGATTCCTCTGCCATCTTTCTCTCCTCTCGATAAGCCGGTCCAAAGATAATGCTTATATTTGCCCCTACCAACGCCTATGGAACCCCAACTGCTCAAACTCTCCGTGCGCGACCTGGTCGCCTTTGCCCTGCGCTCCGGCAATCTGGAAAAGGGCGGCTTCGGCAGCACCGACCGGGCCGCCGAAGGCACCCGTGGCCACCAGCAGGTGCAGCGCTCCCGTCCCGCCGCGTACCAAAGCGAGGTGCCCATCTCGCTGCTGGTGGAGTTCGACGAGATGGCTCTGGTGATCAGCGGCCGCATCGACGGCCTGCTCATCGAGGAAGACCAGGTCCTCATCGAGGAGATCAAGACCACCTACGCCGCCCTCGACGAGTTGGAGGAAAACCCCCACCACTGGGCCCAGGCCAAGATCTACGCCCACTTCTTTGCCGTCCAGCACGAGGTGGAGCAGATCCAGGTTCAACTCACCTACGTGAACCTGGACTCAGGCCAGCTCAAGGAGGAGTGCCGCACCTGCGAGGCCCCGGAACTCGAACGCTTCTTCCAGACCCTGCTCGACCGGTACCTGCGCTGGATGAAACACTACCTGGCCTGGTGCGGCGAACGCGATCGCTCCATCCAGCAACTGCAATTCCCCTTTGACAGCTTCCGGCGGGGCCAGAAGAACCTGATGAGCGCCGCCTTCCGCGCCATCGAGGGCCAGGGCCACCTTTTCGCCCAGGCCCCCACCGGCATCGGCAAGACGATCTCTACGCTCCTCCCCGCCATCAAGGCCCTGGGGGCCGGCCATGTGGCCAAAATCTTCTACCTTACCGCCAAGACCAGTGGCCGGGGTATTGCCGAAAAGGCCGTCGGCGATCTGCGCGGGGCTGGCCTCAAGTGCAAGAGCCTGACTCTCACCGCCCGCGAGCGCATCTGCTTCAACGCCACCGAGGGCCATCCCTGCGACGTGCAACAATGCGAGTACGCCCTGGGATACTACGACCGCATCGAGGGCGCATTGGGGGAATTGTTCCAGCACGACGCCATCCCCCGGGCCCAGGTCGAGGAGGTGGCGCGCAAACATCGGGTCTGCCCCTTTGAGTTGTCGCTGGATATGTCGCTGTGGGCCGATGTCATTATCTGCGACTACAACTATGTATTCGACCCGCGCGCCTATCTCAAGCGCTTCTTCCTGGAGGAAGGCGGCGCATACGCCTTTCTCATCGACGAGGCCCACAACCTGGTGGACCGGGCGCGGGAGATGTTTTCGGCCGAACTGAGCAAGCTCCAGATCGGGGGGCTGCGGCGGCGCCTCAAGAAGGAGCGCCCCGGCCTCAAACGCGCCCTCAAGGAGCTGGAGGACTGCCTGACCGAGGCGGGCCGGCGCTGCGCCGAACTGGGCCAGCCCTGGGTGGAGCGCGAACTGCCCCACGACCTGATGCCCCTGCTGCCCAATTTTATGGAGAAAGCCGAGCAGGCGCTGATCCGCGACCTAAATGCCCCGTACCGCGAGGAGTTGATCGAACTCTACTTCGAGGTCCTGGGCTTCCAGCGCATCGCCGATCTCTTTGGGCCCAACTACGCCACCTACGCCGAGCCCAACCTCAAAGACCTGCGCCTCAAGCTCTTCTGCATGGACCCGGCCCCCCAGTTGCGCGAGGCCCTGCGGCGCGGCATCTCGGCGGTCTTCTTCTCAGCCACGCTCACCCCACTCGACTACTTCCGGCAGGTGTTGGGCGGCGAAGAGAGCGACGCCCTGCTCGATCTGGAATCCCCCTTCCCCGCCGAACACTTCCAGCTGCTGCTGGCCGACCACCTCGACACCTCCTACAAAGGCCGCAGCCAGAGTTTCGGCCAGGTGGCCGAATCCATCGCCGCCCTCATCAGCCAGCACCGCGGCAACTACCTGGCCTTCTTCCCCTCCTACCAGTACCTGCAGGAGGTGGCCACCCGTTTCCACACCGCCCACCCCGATGTGGAGATCCTGGTGCAGAGCACTGGCATGGCCGAACGCCAGCGGGAGGAGTTCCTGGCAGTCTTCGACGCCGAGAACCCCGACACCCTAGTGGGCTTTGCGGTGATGGGCGGTATCTTCGGCGAGGGCATCGATCTGGTGGGCGAACGTCTGGTGGGGGCCATCGTGGTGGGTGTGGGCCTGCCCCAGATCTGCCTGGAGCGCGAATTGGTGCGCGCCTACTACGACGAGCAGGAACTGGCCGGCTTCGACTTCTCCTATACCTATCCCGGCATGAATCGAGTGCTGCAGGCGGCAGGGCGGGTGATCCGCTCCCCCGAGGACCGGGGCGTGGTCCTGCTGGTCGACCGCCGCTTCGGCTGGACCAATTACCGCCGCCTCTTTCCCCCTCACTGGCAGACCCTGAGCGTGGCCCGCAACCCCGAACACATCAGCCTGAAGACCGAACGGTTCTGGGCTCCGCTGGCCTGAGCCGCTGCCGCAGTCCAAACCAGACCACCACGGCCATCGCACCCAGCAACACCGGGATGGTACTCCGATTGAGGGCTTCCCAGCCTAGGTGCTCCTCCAAGGGTCCCGAGGCCAGGGTGCTCAGCACCAGGGCCCCGAAGACGGCAAAGTCGTTGAGCGCCTGCACCCGGGTCCGCTCCCAGGGCTCGTAGGTGGTGGTCAGGAGGGCGGTGGCGCTGACAAAGAGGAAATTCCAACCCACCCCCAGCAGGGTCAAACCAACCAGGAAGTACTCCAGCTCCATGCCGCTCAGCCCCACCAGCGCCGCCCCCAGCAGCAGCACCAACCCGGCCAGCATCACCCAGATCTCGCCGAAGCGGCCGATCAGGTGGCCGGTGAAGAAGGCCGGCACGTACATGCCCAGCACGTGCCACTGGATCACCTGGGCGGTGTCGGCAAAGGCGTGATGGTGCCGGCCCATGCACAAGGGCGTGGCGTTCATCAGCAGGGACATGATCCCCCAGCTGAGCACGGCCCCGGCCAGGGCCAGCAGACAGGCCGGCTGCCGGGCAATCTGCCAGAGCGGCCGCCCCTCGCGGGCCTGCTCCTCGGCCGAGGGCAGGGGCAGGCGCACCAGGAACAGGACCCCCAGGCTCACCAAGTGTACCAGCAGGATGCAAGCAAAAGGGCCGGCAAAGGCATTGTCCCCCAGCCATTCCCGCGACGACACTGCCAACCGCGACCCCAGGATCGCCGCCACGATCCCCCCGCCCATTACCAGCGAGATGGCCCGACTCTTGAGCGGAGTATCCACCGCCTCGGCAGCGGCAAAGCGGTAGTAGGTGGCAAAACCACCGGCTGCGCCCACCCCGATGGCACCCAGGCACAGGACCCAGAACGCCGCGTTTAACACCCCGGCCAGGGCCAGACCCGCGCCCAGGGCACCCAGGGCTGCCCCCAGCGAGAAACCCAGACGGCGGCCCCGCCGGCGCATGAGCCGGGCCGCTGGCACCGTGGTCAGCAGGGTGGCCACCGGCACCAGGGCCAGGGGCAGGGTGGCCAGTTCCGGCCGGGGAGCCAGGTCCCTGCCCACCAGAGCCATGACCGTCAACATCAGCACGCTGGCTGTGCGGGTGCAGGACTCACAGGCGAAAAGCAATAACAGATTTCGATAGGGACTCACAGACAAAGGGGCCTCCCGGCGTATTCCAGTTCGAAACGGGTCTCATCCAACTGCGCGATGCCCAGCAGTTGGTCCAGCCACAGCGCCGCTTCCTGCGCGGTGACCACCGGAAAGCCGTGGGGCTGGTTGGTGTGTTTGGGCAGCTTGCCGGCCCCCACCCGCCCGCCGACGAATTCCAGATGTCGCTGGAGCCGGGCGCGGTTGAAGGCATTGCCCAGATTCACCACCGTCGCCAGGGCGCGGCGGGCCACCTGGCAACAGGCCGGATCCAAATCGACCCCGATGGCATTGCGGCCGGCAGTGGCGGCGGCCAGCAACGTGGTGCCGGTCCCCAGGAAAGGATCGAGGACCACATCCCCGCGGAGCGAGAACATGCAGATGAGACGGTGGGCCAGCTCAAAGGGGAAGGCGGCGCTGCGGCGCCGGGTCTCGTCGGCCTCCAACTCCTGGGATACGCCCTTGAGGTCGGACCACAGGTCCGAGAACCAGAGGTTTCGTTCCTCCCAGAAATAGGCGCTTCCCCGCCGGCGCTCCTTCTCGGTGGCAAAGACCCGCCGGTTCCCTTTGCGGGCGATCAGGATGTACTCGTGTTCGTAGGTGACGTACGCCCCGGCCGGCAACATGCCCGAACCCATGAACTTGCTGGGGGCGTTGGTCGGCTTGCGCCAGAGGATATCGGGCAGGGTCGCAAAACCCAGGCGCATCAGGGCCGCAAGGATGCGGGCGTGATTGGGCCAGAGTTGGAACTCGCCCTGCAGGGTGCGGGTGGCATCGCCGATATTGATGCAGGCCAGACCGC
Organism: Candidatus Latescibacterota bacterium; assembly: GCA_009691525.1. Classification (GTDB taxonomy): domain Bacteria; phylum Latescibacterota; class UBA2968; order UBA8231; family UBA8231; genus SICG01. The sequence goes on from SICG01000017.1 coordinate 22,464, forward strand.
CCGGCTTGAGTACCCGGAAGAGTTCGGCCCACACCTGGTCCAATAGCGCGTGCATGCGCTCGAAAGCACAGGCGCCCTTCCCCTCCACCAGTGCCGTGGCAATGCCTTGGTCCTGGTCGGCGAATACCGCGTCCCACATCTCGATCATGGGATAGGGCGGCGAGGTCACTACCAGGTCGACGCTCTCCCCGCCGACAAATCCCAAGTCGCCGGCAGCGCCGGTCCTGATCTCGATGTGTGTCTTCATCGGTGGCCTCAAATATAGCTTGATCCCTGCACCCCGGCGCGGTATTGTATTTGCCAAACAGGAGAGATTGATTATGGCACGCATGGGCAGAGCGGCTATTCTGGATCAGGCTCGCGGGCAATTCGCTATTGGCGAAGCCCCGGTCCCCGAACCCGGACCAGGGGAGGTCCTGGTGCGCCAAACCATGTGCGGCCTATGCGGAACCGATGTGCACATCTTTCATGGGCACTTTCCCAACACCCGCTTCCCCCTGGTCCTGGGGCACGAGATCATCGGGCGGGTCGAGCGCCTGGGCAAAGGGGTTAGCGCCGACTCCATGGGCGAACCCGTGGCCGAAGGCGACCTGGTCGCCGTGGTCCCGGGTGTGGCCTGCGGCACCTGTTATTTCTGCGCCGTGCTGCGGGAGCCGGGCCTGTGTGTACAGGGCGTGGCCTACGGCTTCCGCCCCGCACTGGACCAGGCCCCCCATTTCCAGGGAGGATTCTCTGAATACGTCCTGCTCGACTATCCCCGCTCCACCTTCCTCAAGATGCATGTGGCCCCGGAAATCGCCGTGCTGCTCGAACCCTTCACCGTGGGCCTGCACTTCGCCGACCGCGCCAATCTCCGCATCGGTGCCAGCGTCGTCATCCAGGGGGCCGGCGCCATCGGCATCTTCAGCCTGGCGGCGGCGCGCGAAGCCGGGGCCCATCAGACCATCGTCGTCGGGGCGCCGGCCTCGCGGCTGGAGTTGGCCAGGCAGTTCGGCGCTGACCTGACCATCGACATCGAAAAAGTCTCCGATCCGGCCGAGCGCATCGCCCTGGTGAAAGCCGCCACGCCCGGCGGGTACGGGGCGGATGCGGTGTTCGAATGCACTGGCGTTCCCCAGTCCATTCCCGAGGGTATCCAGATGCTCCGCCGGGGAGGCACCTATGTCGAGGGCGGCCACTTCACCAATGCCGGGGACATCACCCTCAATCCCCACTATCACTTTGTCCGCAACCACATCACCCTGGTCGGGGTCTGGGGCAGTTCGCTGTCCCACTTTGTGCGCGGCCGGCCCATCCTCGAATCGGGCCGCTATCCCTTCGACCAGTTGGTCTCCCACCGCCTGCCCCTGGAGCGCCTGGGGGAGGGCATCCAGGCCCTGTCGACCAATTACCGCCTGGACGGGAACGAGGTCCGCAAGATCGCCATCCTGGCCCACCCCCAGGCGTCCTGAGATGGACGGCATCCACGACATGGGCGGCATGCACGGCTTTGGCCCGGTGCCGCGCGAGGCGAACGAACCGGTCTTCCACGAAGCCTGGGAGGGGCGGCTCTACGCCATGCGCGTGAGCACCCGGCTGGCCGATCCGGGCAATCTGCGCCAGCACATCGAAAGGATGGAACCGGGCCAATATCTCAACTCCTCTTACTACGAGAAGTGGCTGCACGCCTGGACCCAGATCCTCCTGGCCAACGGCGCCCTGACCGAAGAGGAGTTGCAGGCGCGCGAAAAGCTCCTGAGCCAGGAACCCACCGCACCCCTGCCCCGGCGCGAGGATCCTGCCCGGGCCAGGCAAGCCCTCGGACGGCTGCGGACCCCTCAACCCCTGCAGCGCGAGGCAGAGGCCGAACCGCGCTTCCATATCGGCGATTCCGTGTCCACCCGCCACTTCCACCCGCCCGGCCATACCCGCCTGCCCCGCTATGCACGCGGAAAAAAGGGCGTAGTGGTCAGCTACTATGGCTGCCAGGACTTTGAGGACGAAGCCCCCGCCGGCAGCGGTGCGCGGGTACAGCCCCTCTATGCCGTGCGTTTTGCCGCCCGGGACCTGTGGGGCGAATCCGCTGAACCTGCAAGTACCGTGCACCTGGATATGTGGGAGAGCTACCTGGAGACTGCCGGATGAGCCATCCTCATCACGACCATCATCACGACCACGAATCCCCCGCCGCCCTGCGCACCCGCGCCCTCGAATCCCTCTTGGTGGAAAAGGGCCTGCTCAGCACCGACACCATCGACGCGGTGGTGCGCACCTACGAAGAGGACATCGGGCCGCTCAACGGAGCCAAGGTGGTGGCCCGCGCCTGGACCGATCCCCAATACAAAAAACATCTGTTAGCGGACGGCACCGCTGCCATCGCCGACCTGGGCTTCACCGGCCGGCAGGGTGCCCAGATGGTAGTCCTGGAAAACACCCCCCAGGTGCACAACGTGGTGGTGTGCACCCTCTGCTCCTGCTACCCCTGGCCGGTACTGGGCCTGCCGCCGGCCTGGTACAAGTCCTACGCCTATCGCTCGCGGGTGGTCCGGGAACCGCGCGTCGTGCTGCGGGAGTTCGGCCTCGACCTGCCGGCCGAGGTGAAGGTGCGGGTGTGGGACAGCAATTCGGAGGTGCGCTACATGGTCCTGCCCCAACGGCCGGCCGGCGCCGAAGGGCTGGACGAAAATGCCCTGGCGACTCTGGTCACCCGCGACGCCATGATCGGCGTGGCCCAGGTACAGGCGCCCTGAAATGGACCGCCATCCCGAAACACGTCTCGACGAACTGGACCTGCCGCGCCAGAATGGCGAACTGCTCTTCACCGCCCCCTGGGAGGCGCGGGCCTTTGGCCTGGCCGTGGCCCTCAGTGAGCGGGGGATCTACGCGTGGGGGGAATTCAGCCGGGAACTGGCAGCGCAGATCGCCGCCGGGGAAGAACAGGGTGAAACGGAAGGCTACTACGAGCGCTGGCTCGAATCCCTGGAACACCTGGCCCTGGAAAAGGGCCTGGTGCAGCCCGAAGAACTAGCCGCCCGCATGGCCCAGTTGGCCGCCCAGGACGACCACGCCCACTAGGTAGTTTTTCTCTGCCGCCGCCGCACTGCCAGCGCCAATTCCTCCAGCACCGGCACGGTCCTCTCCCATGATATACAGGCGTCGGTGATGCTCTGCCCGTAGACCAGGGGCTGGCCCGCGACCTGGTCCTGACGCCCTTCCTTCAGGTGGCTCTCGATCATCACGCCGCACACTTCGTCGGCACCCTCGGCCAGCTGCTCGGCAATGCTGCGGGCCACCAGGGCCTGCCGCGTGTAGTCCTTGTCGCTGTTGCCGTGGCTGCAGTCGATCATCAGCCGGTGCAGCAGGCCGGCCTGCTGCAGGGATTGGGACACGGAACGGACCGTCTGGAGGTCGAAGTTGGGGCCACTCTTGCCCCCGCGCAGGATCACGTGGCAACAGTCGTTGCCGGTGGTGGCCACAATGGCGGCAATGCCCTGTTTGGTCACCGAGAGGAAGTGGTGGGCATGGCGGGCCGCTTTCATCGCGTCGATGGCCACCTGCACATTGCCGTCGGTGCCATTCTTGAAACCCACCGGCATGGAAAGACCAGAGGCCAGTTCGCGGTGCACCTGGCTTTCGGTGGTGCGCGCGCCGATGGCCCCCCACGAGACCAGATCGGCGATGAACTGCGGGGTAATGGTGTCGAGGAATTCGGCGCCGACGGGCAGGCCGCGTTCGGCCAGGTCCAGCAGCAGCCCCCGCCCCAGGCGCAGCCCCTGGTTGATGGCAAAGCTGCCGTCCAGGCGGGGGTCGTTGATCAGGCCCTTCCACCCCACGGTGGTGCGCGGTTTCTCGAAATAGACGCGCATGAAGATCAACAGCTCGTCCCCCAGGCGCGCAGCACAGGTCTGCAGTTTCTCCCCGTATTCCAGAGCCGCGACCGGATCGTGGATGGAACAGGGCCCTACCACCACCAGCAGGCGCTGGTCCTCGCCCCGGAGGATGGCCGCTGCCTGGGGTCGGGCCTGGGCCACCGTGGCCGAGGCCTTTTCACTGAGGGGCAGTTCCTCCATCAGGATGGCCGGGGGAATGAGCGGCTTCAGCCCGGCAATACGCAGGTCATCGGTGTTCTGGAACATCGCCGTCTCCGGGTAACTAGAAGCCCAACTCAGCCCTCACCTGGTCTTTTTCGATGCGCAGTCCCTTGAGCCGGCGCCGGGACTGCCCTTCTTTCAGCTGATAGACGGGCAGGCTGTCCAGGTACGCGGCCACCAGCGGGCCCACCAGCTTTCCCACCTGCCGGCAGAGAACCTCGGGCACCTCGTCCAACTGAAAGCGCAACAACCTGGGTGCCACCAGCACCAGCGCCCCACTCTTGGCCTGGTAGGCGATGCCGCTGTCCATCGCCACCTGGCCCTGGTACTCCACCCCTGCCATGCCCGCTTTCAGGGCCAGGCTCAGGCCCACCCGCTCCGAGGCCGGCTCCAGGGTCAGAACCGGGGAACTCAGGTTCACGTCAAAGAGCAATACCCGGGTCTTGAAGGGAAAGCGGGTCTCGAGCCGCCGCTGCAGTTCCCGCTGGGGAACCGTCACGCCCAGGCGCATGGGGCCGGCGCAGCCGGCCAGGACCACCAGAAACCAGCACCAGGCAGGGAGTCGTCGCATCTCAGGTTCCCGGTTTCCAGCCTAGCGCGGCAAAGTCCTTGCCGGTGAGGGCTCTGATCTGCCTGGCTTTCACCCGCGCCTCCGCCAATTCAGCGTGCAAATCATCGGGCCAGTACACCCGGCCCTCCCGCACGGTCAGCACCGGGTCGATGCGGTGTCGGCCCTGTTCGCACTGGCCGTGTACGTCCATAAAGGAAAACTCCCCCTCCCGCACCACAAAAGCCGCCAGGTCCGCCACTCGCCCCACCTGCAGGCTGCCCAGGTCTGCACTGCGGCCGATGGCTGCGGCCGGACTGCTGGTGGTCTGCCGCACGATCTCCTCCAGAGGAATGCCCAGGTTGAGCAGTTTGGAAGCGGTCTCGGGCAGGCTGAATACCGTGGAATCGAGACTGTGGGCATGCCAGTCCGTGCTGATGGCATCGGAGGCGAAACCCTGGGCCAGGGCCTCTTTGGCCACCGAGTACCGGAAGCTGCCCCCGCCGTGGCCCAGGTCGAAGACCACCCCCCGGTCCCGAGCCTGGTGTACCTGGTCGAGCACCTTGCCGTCTTCGCCGAGGATACCACCCCCGTGGCCCTGGTAACAATGGGTGATGATGTCCCCCCCCCGCATCAGGTCGAGGATCTGGGGCAGCGGTGGGCCGGCTCCGATATGGACCATGACCGGCACCTGGGCGAATTCGGCGGCCTTCACCGCCAGGCGCAAGGGTTCCACGCCGTTGGGCCCGATCTGGGCGGCCCCCTGCCGTACCTTGACCCCCACACACACCTCGCTCCAGTGGTGGATCACAAAGGCGGTGCACTCGGGATCGGCGTAGCGCAGATCCTCCATCTCCCCCAGGGGACCATAGGTCAGACCGATGCCGCTGATATGCACAAAGGCCAGCATGCGGGTGCGCGAGCGGGCGGCGACGTGGTCGTGAAAACCAATGAAGTTGGCCCAGCCCACGGAGCCGGCATCGACGATGGTGGTCACCCCCGTGGCCAGGCACAGGGCATCGGCCTGGATGCCCCAGGTGGTGGCCCCCGGATAGATGTGGGCGTGGATATCGATCCAACCGGGGGTGAGGATGCGGCCGCTCAGGTCGAGGCGCTGGCGGGCCGGGCCCTCAATGCGGGACTCGATGGCCGCGATTTTACCCTGAGCGATGGCCACCTCCCGCATCCCGTTGATACCCTGCACCGGGTCGATGACCGTGGCCCCTGAGAGGATCAGATCGTACATGCCAGATCTCCCTTGACGTACTCCTGTGGTCCCCTGTTATTTGAACCTTTCGCCGGTCAAATCTACAACGGCGCACCCCTTCAGTCCACTATCTCAATGAGGTCCTGCATGGCTGGTTCACCCACCAATGTCCCGCCCGCCAGCGGCATTCGTGTGCCCCCCGAGGAGTTGCGGACCCTGGTCGCCGCCCTATTTGAGCAAGCCGGCACCTCGCGCACCGACGCCGAGTTGATCGCCCACCTGCTGGTACTCACCGACCTGCGCGGGGTCTTCAGCCACGGCACCCAACAGACCCGCGGGTACGTCCGGATGATGTTGGAAGGCCGGGTCAATCCCCGTCCGGTGCTGCGCCCCATCAGCCAGACCGACACCACCCAGGTGCTCGACGGCGACGGAGGCATGGGCCATTTCCCCTCTTACCACGGCACCCAGTGGGCCATCGCCCAGGCCAAAGAGCACGGGCTGGCGGCGCTGACCACCCGCAATCATTTTCACTTTGGGGCGGCCAGCAAGTACTCGCGTATGGCCCTCGATCACGACCTCATTGGCCTCGCGATTTCCTCACACCGCTATCTCCCAGATCCCAACGCCCCGGTGCTCTTCGCCGGCGGAGGCTCGCCGATGAGCATCGCCATCCCCGCCGGGACGCAGCCCCCCCTGGTCCTCGACATGGGCGCCTACTTCCTGCCCTACACCGAGGAACTCTTCCAGCAGTTTCCGGCCACCTTTTTCAAGGGCCTGGGCCTGGCCGCCTTGTTCCAGGCCCTGGGCGGCATCCTGGCCGGCATCTACAAACCCGAGGTCCAGGCCCCCCTCTCCAAATGGGAGTCGAATCAGGGTGCCTTCATCGTCCTCTTCGACGTGAAGCGCTTCATGCCGGTGGACGAATTCAAAAAGGAGATGGACCGCTATATCGGCGACGCCCGCCGCATGAAACCCCTGCCTGGGTATGAGCGGGCCGAACTACCGGGCGGCCTGGAGCAGCAGCGCCAGCAGGAATACACCCGCGAGGGCATCCCCATCAACGTCGAGCACCAGCAATCCCTCGAAGAAATCGCCGCGCAAATGGGCGTGGCCACCCCTTTTGCCCGCTACGCCCACACTCACTTTGGCGCCTGAGGAGAATCCATGTCCAAAGCCCGCGTCTTCACCAGCTGCGAGATTGAGTTTGCCCACGCCGCCCTCCAGCTGCTCGAAAAAGCCAACCTCGACTTGACGTACCGCCCGCCCCACCCAGGCTGGCCCGACGAGCAGACCCGCGCCAGCCTGCCGGGCATACACGCCCTGCTGGCCGGCAGCGAGCGTATTGCCGCCCACACCCTGGACCAGGCCGACAGTCTCAAGATCGTCGCCCGCAACGGGGTGGGCTTCGACAAGGTGGATCTGGAGGAGTGTACCGCGCGGGGGATCATGGTCACCAACACCCCAGGGGCCATGGCCGACGCTGTGGCCGACCTGGCCTTTGCCCTGCTTTTGACCCTGGTGCGCCAGACCGCCGCTGGCGACCACCTCATCAAGGAGGGCGGCTACGAGGTGGCCATGGGCGAGGATCTGTCTGCCATGACCCTGGGGCTGGTGGGCTGCGGCCGCATCGGCGCCGAGGTGGTGCGCCGGGCCCTGGGCTTCAAAATGCGGGTGCTGGTCTGCGATCCTTGGGTGGCAGAGGCGCACCTGAAGGAGATGGGTGCCACCCCGGCCTCGCTGGAGGAGTTGCTCGCCCAGGCCGATGCCGTCACCCTGCACACCCCGCTCTCCCTCGAGAACCAAAATCTGGTGAACGCCCGCTTCCTGGCCGCCATGAAGCGGGGCAGTTACCTGATCAACACTGCGCGCGGGGGATTGGTGGACGAGCCGGCCCTGATCGCCGCCCTCAGGAGCGGTCAGCTAGCCGGGGCCGGCCTGGACTGCCAGGCCAGCGAACCGCCCACTGGGGTTTCGCTGGAATTGGTGCGCATGGAACAAGTAGTGGCCACCCCGCATGCGGGCTCCAAAACCCTGGCGGCCCGCAAACACATGGCCCTGATGGCCGCCCAGTCCATCGTCGACTGCCTGGAAGGCCGCGTCCCCGAGCACCTGGTAAACAGAGAGGTGTTAAAACGGTTGGGCCGCTGACCAACTAGCGATCAGCCGGCAGATAACTCGACGCGTCGGCCCGAACGAGAGGATTCCCGCACCGCTTCGATGATCTCGAGGGTACCGTCGGCGCTGGCAGCGGTGGCGATAGGAGTAGTCCCGTCTAGGATGCAGGCGTGAAAGTGTTCGAGGGCCGGGGCAAAAGGCATGGTGCCGGTGTCAAAAGAGAAAATCTCTTCCTTATCACCCCGGTGCAACACGATCTGGCTGTGCTCGCCGGGGTGGTAGGGCTTGGGCACTTCAAGGTAGCCTTTTTCGCCAAATAACACCGCCCCCTGGCCTCCGGGCGCGTCGAAACCCGTCTGCAAAGTCGCAAAACGCTCACCGTCAAAGTTGAGCAGGATGCCCGCCCGGGTATCCACCCCGTAGTCCGGGTCCATACGGCAGGCGGCCTGCACTGAAAGAGGCTCGGCGCCAAAAGCGAAACGGGCAAAGGTGATGGGATAACAACCCACATCCATGAGGCTACCGCCGCCCAGTTCCTTGTTCATGCGGATATTGTCGGTGGGGCGGACCAGGGGGAAGGTCATCTGCGCCTGCACTTGCACGAGGGGGCCGATGGCGCCCTCCTCCAGCAACTGGCGCAGCTTCAGGGTCTGGGGGTGGTAGAGGAAGACAAAGGCCTCGAAGAGCAGCACCCCCGCCTGCCGGCAGGCCTCCACCATCTGCCGGGCTTGGGCGGGGTTGAGGGCCAGGGGCTTTTCGCAAAAAACCTGTTTGCCGTGTCGGGCGGCCAGGGCTGTCCACTCGGCGTGCAGGGCATTGGGCAGCGGATTGTACACCGCGTCGATCTGGTCGCTGGCCAGCAGGCTGGCGTAGTCGCCGAAGATCAACGGAATGTCGTGCTGTCGGGCGAAGAGCGCTCCCTTCTCCTGACTGCGGCTGGCCACGGCCATCAATTGGCCTCTCTGGGTCTGCCTGAGGGCGGGGATAAAGGCCCGCGCGGCAATCGCCGCAGTGCTGAGGATGCCCCAGCGGACCACTTTATCGGCCATATCGGCCATAGCAGTACTCCTCAATCGACGTTGGCGCAGCCGAGCACCTAATCAGAGGCGCTCAAAGACCTCAGGAAGTAATCCTCAGGCCGAATGCCCGTCCCTGGGCATGAAGAATTCGTACCGCGAAGGATCGGTGTACCCTTCGATGGGGGCGGGCACGATGCCGGGGCTGTTGAGGGCGGCCTGCACGATGCTCTTGTTGAAGGAGTGCACATTGCCGTGGGCCAGGTACTCCTCCACCGGCATCCACAGGCAGTGCTCAATCTCCTCCTCCTGCATCGAGATCTCTGCACTGAGGGGGTGCAACCGGCAAACGAAGTAGATGTCGGACTTCCCGTAGCGGTACCCGTGCCAGTGGCGGAAGCAGACCAGGGCATCGAACTGGGTTTGCACCCCGGTCTCCTCCAGCACCTCGCGGATCACCCCCTCCACCAGGTGTTCACCCTCGTGCAGGGCCCCCCCGGGCAGCTTGAAACGGGGCGGGTTGGTGCTGGACTGGTGGTACTTCTCGCTGACCACCAGCAGTTCCCTGCGGTCGTTGAACACCACCCCGCCAGCGCCGATATAGTGCGAGGCGTGGCGCGGGACAAAGGCGCCCTCCTGCAGCCGGCAGATGAGCATCAGGTAGTCTTCGCCACTATGGTGGAAGACGAATCCCGCCTCCGCGGCGACGGGGATGAGCCGCACTTTGGCGATGGGGACCTCCAACCACACCACCTTGAGGCCCAGTGCACGCCACCCGTCCAGCGAGTGGTAGAGCTGAGAGGAGAAAACCTCCGGATCGGGGTTGAGCGCCTCTGGCTTGACCACGGTGCCGCCGAAGGGATTGTCGGTTGATTCCATCCGTTCCATACGCTTCCTATTGGTTGCAAAACAGCTTCTAGTCGCTCCAGAGATAGCAAAGGCGGCAACACCCGTCAAGGGCCGCCATTTGGCATTAAACGCCCTTTTTCGGTATTTTCTATATTCATCCAGCATCCAGAAAGGAGTCGCACATGGCCTTTTCCTTTACCAATTCCCGCGGCAGTTCCTATATCCTGCACGCCAGAACCACCACCTTGAAGAACGGCAACACCCAGACCATTTACTTTTTTGCCCGCGAAGCCAAGGATGGCGCGCTCGACAGCGTGCCCGAAGGCTACGAAATTTCCGAGAGCAAAAACGGCCTGCCGGTACTCAAGCGCAAGCAGTGAAGACCAGATGCCGTGGAGGGGGGCCGGCCCCGGTTCCCCTCACCCTTCCTCCAGTTCAACGCTGACCTACCGTCCCTCGCAGCCCAGTGGTGTTCCGCTACTGGCCAACCAGCCATTGCGCCAATTCGGGATCGGTGCTCGGCGCCAGGTGCAGCGCCTCACTGGCGTGGGTTCTGGCTTTAGCTGTCTGCCCCAGGCTTCGGCAGGCATAGGCCAGCAATCGGTGCGCCTCGGCCTGCCCGGGTTTGAGTCGCAGCCATTGCTCGCAGATCGCTGCCGCCTGCTGGGGACGCGCCTTCCGCAAGTAGAGTTGCGCCAGGCGCAGATAGAGGGGTTCATGCCGGGCAGCTCGCTCCAGTCCCCTGCGGTAAATCTCTGCGGCCCGTTCCAATTGGCCGCCCGTTTCCCAGAATCCGCCCAGGGCCTCGTACGCAAAACCCCCGTCCGGGAAATGCTCCAGTTGCTGGGTGTAGATCTCTAACACCGGTGCGGGCCGGTGCTGCCGCTGGTAGCACTGGGCCAGCGTGGCGTAGGAGGAGCGTTTCCAGGGCGCGAGGCGCAGCGCCTCGCGCAGCAGTTGCTCGACCTGGTCTGGCTGGCCGAGCTCCTGATAGAGGACTGCCAGGTTGTGATAGCTGGTGGCGTTCTCCGGCTGGAGCTGCAGACACTTGTCGTAGAGGGTCACCGCTTCTTCCCGCCGGCCAGCCTGCTGGTGGAGAAAAGCCAGGACGAAATAGGCTTCGGAGCATTCTGGGTCCAATTCTAGGGCTCGGATAGCCAGCTTGATGGCCAGCTCCTCCGAACCACGCGCAAACATAGCAGCGCCGGTTGCGTATCCTCTAGCGAAGAGGCTTCGCACAGCCAAGCGCCCTCCCTGGGACCGGGGCACCTCTTTCACCCTCCAGATCTCCACTTCGGGGCCCGGCTGCGCCAGCACGCCAAATTCGCTCAGCGGCACGTAGAAGGCGTCGAGTGGATCGTACTGAGGTGTTTCCTGCTCCAGGCCTGGCGGGACAAAGCGGGTCTGCAACTCGGCGATCTCCCCCAGCTCCAGGGCAAAGGTGGAGTCGATACGCGAATATTCCAACGGGTGGCGGTGCAGTACCACAAATTCAGGTTCGAGGCGTTCAATCTCTTCGATGCTCCCGGCGGCAGCCTCGATATTGGTCCGCTGGATACCATAGGTATAAAAGGGTTCTCTTCTCGGCTGGCTCTCGAGGAAGAGAATGGCTCGTTGCATCGCCTCCTGGCCAATAGACGCCTGAAAGTAGAAGATCTGCAACCACAACCCCTCAAAGGTGCGCACTTTTACATCCCCGGCCCAACCACCAAAATTGCCGATCGCTGCCCCTTCGGGAACCTGCTCCTCGATCCATGCGCGCGCCTGCACCCGAGTGTCGGGAGTAGTCAGCAACTGGAGGGTGCGCCAGGAAGTGTAGAGCGGCTGGGCGCAGACCAAGACCAGAGCCAGAGCCAGGTGTTGGTCCTTTGGTGTCCGGGCCAACACCCCTGCTGCCAGCACCGCGAGCAAAGGCAGCAGGGGCAGGACATAACGGACGAATACCGTATGCCCCGAACCCATGACCAGATAGAAGGCCAATACCGCAGCCATCACGGTCAGCTCAGCGGGTCTTCGTTCCTTGAGGGCCAGCACCGCACCAGTCGCCGCCAAGAACATACCCAGCCAGCCCAGACCGATGGGCAGGCTGATTTTGAGATGATACCACCACCCCAGGCCCAGGTCCTGTCCGTGCCCGGCCTCCAGATGGCCCACCTGCGAGAGGAATCCTTGGCTGAAGGTATGCCAGTCCAGTACTACGTAGGGCGAACCCAGGACAAAACATGCCAAGGCCATTCCCCCAGCACCCCACAGCTTCCTGTCCCACAGCGGCCGGCCGGCCGTCAGATGGGCCACCGCCACCGCAGTACCGGCCAGAGCCCCAGGATATTTGGTGGTCGCCGCCAGCCCCACTAGCGCCCCGGCCAGCGCATACGCTAAGGGTGCCTCCCGCTCGGTCAGGCGCACTGCAGCCCACACCGCCCCGACAAACCAAAAGCACAACTCCACATCCACTCCGGCCAGGTGGCTCTGCCGCACGTGCAGGCTGCACACGGCCAACAGCGCCGCTGCCGGCCAGGCCGCCCGCCTCCCGTACACCCGGGTGGCCAGCGCCCAAGTCCAGACGATAGTCCCAACGCCAAAGAGGGCACTTTGCAGGCGGGCCAGGTACATCAGTTCGGCCTGGTCCCAGAAATAGTGGAGCGCCAGGAACTGTTCGAGCGAAAGGCCAGCACCGGCGATTTTCTGGAGCAGGAAATACCCGCCGTACACCAAGCCCAGCAGATAATAATGGAGCGTGGGGTAGGTGAAGAAGTGCGGATTCAGGTCCCCGCCGAAGAAATTGAGGGGGAAGAGTACTGAACTATACTCGTCGGGATGGAGCCAGGAAGGAAGGCCAAAGCCCAGGGCCCACAGCCGCAGCCCCGCAGCCAGCGCCACCAGCGCTGCCCACCGCGCCCGGTCCCGCACTAGCCCAGGGCCTCCACCTGCGCCGCGCGGTCAGCGGTTTCCAGGCGCACCTGGTAGACCCCACCCGGTTCGAGAGGGAATTCGGGCAGTTCGTCCAGACCCATACCCATCCAGTACAGCAGGCTCACCGCGATGGGGTCGCGGTGCGAGACGGCGATGAGTTGCCCACCTGCATGGCGTTCGAGCATTGCCCTAACCCAGGACAAGAAACGCCGCCGTATCGAAGCGGCGCACTCGATACCTGGGACGGTGGCTTCCTCGGTCATGTACGGGCGGGGCAGCGCCGAGAAGAGCTGGCCCTGGTACCCTCCCACCCCGGTCTCGACGATGAGGGGCTCAGTGGACAGGCCCAGGCCCAGATGTTCGCCCAGGATCTGGGCCGATTCCTGGGCCCGCTGCAGCGGGGAGACATAGAGGGCCTGGAAAGGACCCTGCTCTTCCAACAGGCCGGCGGCCTGGACCAGCTGCTCCCTGCCCTTATGACTCAACCCATAGCCGGGCAGATGGCCGTAGATGATGCCCTTAGGGTTGTGTACCTCGCCGTGGCGGATCAGGTAGATCGTCAGCATGCCATCGCCTTTTTGAGCTAATATAGGTTTCGGCCCCAGGCATGTCGATCTGGCCCGTCTTGCCCCTACCCCCCCCGGTGGGTATTATTTTTAAACCTTTATCCACTGGAGACCATCCATGCAACGCGCCCTCAGCCAGAAGCTCCTCGGCGTGAAACCGCATCGGGAACTGCTCACCTTCCTGAGCAGGCAACTCCCCCACCTTGGAGCGCCCCCCTCCCGCGAGGTCTGGCTGCGAAGCGCCGCTCAAACCCGCCGGCAACTGCTCGAACTCCTCTTCCGGGGTCACGACCCCAAACTGCTGGAAGCCCAACCCAGGGTCGAGTGGCGAGGGGTGATCGAGACCGGCAAGGGGTACCGCATCCGCAAGCTGCGCTACGAAGGGTACCCGGGGATGTGGGTGCCGGCCCTGCTCTATGAGCCGACCAAGCTGCGGGGCAAGGTGCCGGCGGTGCTCAATCCCAATGGCCATCACCCCGGCGGCAAGGCCATGGACTACAAGCAGGCCCGCTGCCTCAACCTAGCCAAACGCGGCGTGCTGGCCCTCAGCACCGAGTTCATCGGCATGGGTGAATTGCGCGCCGACGCCGACCACAACCGCATCGGCCTGCTCGACCTGTGCGGGGTGGCCGGGGCCGGGGTCTTCTACCTGCTGATGAAGCGCAGCCTGGACGTGCTGCTGGCCCATCCCCACACCGACCCCGAGCGGGTGGCCATGACTGGCCTCTCCGGCGGGGGCTGGCAGACCGCCCTGCTCTCGGCCCTGGACGAACGGGTGCGGGCCATCGCGCCGGTGGCCGGGTACACCCCGGTGTGGCAACGCACTGGCTGCATCGAGGATATCGGCGATTTGGAGCAGGTGCCGGCCGACCTGTGTACCGTCGCCGACTTCGACACCCTCACCGCCCTCTTCGCCCCGCGGCCCACCCTGCTGACCTACAACCGCCACGATGACTGCTGCTTCCAGACCCGGCGGGCCCGCAAATCTGTGTACCTGCCGGCCAAACCGTACTTCGCGCTCCTGGATGCCCCCGACCAACTGGCTTTCCACGACAATGTGGACCCGGGCACCCACAACTACGAGGCCGACAACCGCAGCCAGTTCTACCAGTTCCTCAACCGCCACTTCGGCCTCGACACCCCGGCCGATGATCTGCCCTGGAAAGAAGAACTGCGCAGCGAAGCCGAGTTAAACGCGGGCCTGCCCGACAACAACGCCACCCTGCTCTCCCTGGCCCAGCAGACCCTGCGGCAGGTGCGCGCCGCCCATGCCCGCCGCCCGCCACTGAGCCCGGCAAAGGCCCGAAAGCGCCTGCAGGAACTGCTCTGCCTGCCCGCGTACCAGCGCGTCGAAGCGCAACAACGCGGTTCCGTCCGCCAGGCGCAGGGGGTGGAGATCCGCCAGTACCTGCTCTCGCTGGACGGGGTCTGGACCTTGCCGGTCACTGAGCTAACCCCCGCTGGGGCCAGGGGGGTGGAACTGATCCTGACCGACGGGGGCCGGCGCAGCGCCAGGGCCTGGGCCGCCCAGGCCCTGGCGGCCGGCCGGCGCACCCTGGTGGCCGACGTCTTTGGCACTGGCGAAGCAGCCTGTTCCTGGCAGCACCACATGTTGATCTCCACCGCCGGCCAGCGCGCCCTGGGCATTCAGGTGGGCCAGGTGCTGGCCCTGCTGGGTTGGGCCGGCCGCCGCTGGCGTCAGCCCGCCCTGCACCTGCGGGCCATCGGTCAGGTGATGCCCGTCGTGGGCCTGCTGGCCGCCGCGTTCGAACCCGACAAGGTCAAAGCCCTCACCACCGCCTCGCTGATGGACTCCCTGGGCCGGCTCATCGACTGGCCGGTGGCCTATGCCAGCGCCGCGCCCCTCTTCTGTTTTGGCCTGCTGCGCGAGTTCGACCTGCCCGACCTGGTGGAACTCTGCGCCCCGGTGCCCATCCACGACAGCAACCGCGGTCCGCTGAGGGCAGCCAGATCGCGATGATCCTGCTCCTGGCCGGGCCGGCCTTCATCGCCCTCAGTTTTGCCCTGATGCTGGGCCGGGTAGAACCCTTTGCCACCTTCTTCTACCAGTTCGCCTGGTACGGGCTGATCCTCACCTTCGACCAACTGATCCGCCGCCGCCAGGGCCGTTCCCTGATCGCCACCTGCGGCCTGCCGGGCTTCCTGGCCCTGCTCTTCTGGTCGGCGGTGTCTTGGTACTTCTTTGAACTGGTCAATCTCCGCCTTCAGAATTGGTACTATGTTTTTGTCGCCGACAACCCCCTCCTCAGCTTCCTGGGCTCGGTGGTTGCCTTTGCCACCGTCTTCCCAGGCATCTTCTGGATCGACCACTATCTGGGCCTGTACGGGGTGGCTGCCCAGCGCCGGGGCAAGCCCCTGCGTTTCACCAGTGCCGGCCTGCGCAACCTCCAGCTGGCCGGCCTGGGTTGTCTGGCCCTTCCCCTGATCTGGCCCGCCTATTTCTTTCCGCTAGTGTGGCTGGCCCTGGTGTTGATCACCGCACCCACCAACTACCGCCGGGGCATCGACGATCTGCTGCTTCAGTTCGAGAGAGGGGAGTATGGACCCTGCCTGCGCTTGTTGCTGGCGGGCCTGATCGCCGGCTTATTCTGGGAATCCCTCAACTTCTGGGCGCGGGCCAAGTGGATCTACACCGTGCCCTTCTTCGACCAGCTCAAACTATTCGAGATGCCCCTGGCCGGCTTTCTCGGTTTCCCCCCTTTTGCCGTGGAGTGCGCGGTGCTCTACCGCGCCCTGGTCTGGCGCGGCTTGGCCCCGGCCTTTGGCGCGTACCGCGCGCAGCAACTCCAGCCCTCAGCCCCGGCCCTCAAAGGGGTCCTCTTCTTGTTGGCTGCCCTCGGCTGCGGGCTGACCCATTACTACATGGACCGCCAGACCACCACCTCGGTGACCCCGCGCCTCGAATTCATCGACGGCCTGGAGCCCGGCGTGCGGGCCCTGCTAGAGACCCACCAGGTGCGCTATCTGACCGATCTGGAGGGCTGGCAGGGGGCGAAGTTGTGGCAACAACTGGAGGGAGAACTGGCGCCCCAGCAGCTGGCCGAGCTGCGCCGCACTGCCGGGCTCTATCTGCACCAGGGCATCGGCGCCGAGTACGGAAATCTGTTGTTGCGGGCCGGCATCCACTCGGTCGAAGCGTTGGGCCAGCTCTCGGCTGAGGCCGTGCGCCAAAAACTCAGCGCCGTTCCTCACCAACGCCTGCCCACCCTGGCGCAGGTACACGTCTGGGTGCGCCGCGCACCCCGCGAAAGGAACCTCCCGTGATCCTCTCCTGTTGCGCCTGGGCCCTCTCTGGTCCCGAAGAAAAGAACCTGGACCAGCTCGCCGAACTGGGGTTCCACTACGTCGATGTACGCCCTCAGGCCCTGCGCTCGCCCCAGGCGCGCCAATGCCTGGCAGACCTGGAGCTGACCGTCCCCTGTGTGGCCATTGCCTTTCCGGAGGTACCCCTCGACTGCGCCGACGCACCGGTAGCGGCCCAGGCCTTCTCCCAGCTGGTCGCCGGCCTGCATCACGCCCGCGAGCTGGGGGCTGCCACCGCCTACGTGGTGCCGGGCATGGACGGGAGCCCTGCAGCGCTGGAACGCTACGCCCGCGCCCTGGAGCGCTTGGCCGAACAGGCCCAGAGCCTGGGCCTCAGGCTAGCGATCGAGCACTTCCCCGGCCGCAGCCTGCCCACGGCCGCAGCCACCCTCGACTTCATCGAAAAGATCGGCCACCCCAATCTCTACCTGCTCTTCGACCTGGGCCACGCCCAGATCTCCGGGGAAGACCCGGCCGCCCTCATCCACCGCGCCGGCGCGCGTCTGGGTTATGTACATTTGGACGACAACGACGGCCGCCGCGACCAGCATCTAGGTCTGCTGGACGGCGTCCTCACCGAAGAAACCCTGCGCCGCACCTGGACGACCCTGGGAGAAGTGAACTATCAAGGCCCCATCAGCCTCGAATTACACCCCCAGTTGCCAGATCCACTGACCGACCTGCGCCGCAGTCGCGCCGTGGTGCTGCGCCTTGGACTAGGAGAAAGATGACCAGCGCCCCATGTCTTCATTCCTGAACCGCTACGCCGCTTTCCTGAGCCGGCAGCCTGTCCTGGTCTTTCTGCTCGCCTGCGCCCTTTCGACCGGCACCGCCTTCTACGCCTCCCGCCTCGAACTGCGCAGCAACTTCGAGGAGCTGCTCCCCGAGTCCTTCCGCAGCGTCCAGGATCTGCACCGCTTGGTGGGCCGGGTAGGGGGCTTAGGCAACCTCGTGGTGGCCGTTGAATGCGACGACTTGAAGGCCTCCGAACGTTTTGCCGAGGATCTGGTCCCCCGGCTCAAGCAGAACCTGCCGCCCAACTATGTGCGTTATGTCGAATACAAGGTGGACGAACAGAAGGATTTCTACGAGAAGAACAAGTACCTCTACGTAGATCTGTCAGACCTGCAGGAGATCCGCAACCGGGTCAAGGAGCGCATCAAGGACGAGAAGTGGAAACGCTCCCCCCTTGCTGTAGACCTCGAGTTGGAGGACGATGCCCCGGATCTCTCCGCCCAGTTCGACTTGTCGGACATCGAGCAGAAGTACGAGAAGAAGCGGACCAAGCTCGAAAAATACCCCGACGGCTATTTTGTCGGCGAAGAAGGCCGGCTGTTGGCCATCCTGGTCAAACCCTACGGGACCGCCACCGGCATCGACTTCTCGCGCAAACTGGTCAAGGCGGTAGAAAAAGAGATCGCCGACCTCAAACCTTCTTCCTACCACCCTTCGATGAAGGTGGGGCTGACCGGCAAGTACCGCACCACTATCGACCAGTACCAATCGCTCACCGACGACATCGTCTCCACCACCGCCTTCACGGTGATGCTGGTCGCCCTCGCCGTCTATGCCTTCTACCGCACCGCCGGCGCCTTCGTCTGCCTGGGCATCACCGTGAGCATGGGCGTGGTCTGGACCTTTGCCCTGGCCCATTTCCACATTGGCTACCTCAACTCGCAGACCGCCTTTCTGGCCTCCATCATCGTGGGCAACGGCATCAACTACGGCATCATCTTTATGGCCCGCTACCAGGAGGAGCGCCGCGCCGGCGTGGAAACGGATGCGGCCCTGGCCTCCTCGATACGCAACACCATCAAAGCCACTGCCACCGCCTCGTTGGCTACCTGCGTGTCCTTTGGCGCGCTGATGGCCACCGCCTTCAAGGGTTTCAACCAGTTCGGCTTCATCGGTGGCTTTGGCATGGCCCTGTGCTGGCTGGCCTCCTTCACGGTGCTGCCTGCCTGCGTGGTGCTTTACGAGCGGATCTTCCTGAAGGAGAAGGGTTGGGGCAGTGTACCGCCGCGCCGGCCCCTGGTCGGGGCCGGGGCGGCCTGGGCCATCTGCCGTTGGGTTGTGTCCCTGGACTACGCGGAAACTACCGCAGTCGCGCTGCTGGTGGGCCTGATCGTCTGGGGCGTGCAGTATCTGTTGCGCCGCCGAGGTATACACAGCACCCAAGGGGTGATCGTGGGACCCTCCGCGTACCTGGTGGAACACCATGCGCGCACCATAGCGGCGGTCTCGACGGCGATGCTCGTCGCCTCGGTGGGGCTGATCATCTGGTTCATCCCCAACTCCTTCGAGTACGATTTCTCCAAGCTGCTCCAAAAGAGCCGGCAGAAGACCGAGGCCGAGGTCCTTAAGAGCAGGGTCAACGCCATCTTCGGGGAATCCCTGTCGCCGGTGGTGATCGTCGCCGACCGTCTCGACCAGGTCGCGGCCATCCAGCGCGAAGTGCTGCGCAAGCGCGATGCCGAGCCGGCAGAAGACCGTATCATCGACACCTGCAAAACCCTGGTGGCCTCCTTGCCCAGGGACCAGGAGGCGAAGATGGGGGTGCTGCAGGAGTTGCGCGCGCTGCTCGAAGACCACACCGTCTCCCTGCTCCCCGACGACCAACGGAAAAAGGTGGAGCAGATCCGCGGCGAGATCGCCCAGCTCAAGCCCATCGGCGTCGACGATCTGCCGCCGATGATGACCCACAACTACGAGGAGTTGGACGGCAAGAAGGGCCTGATTGTCTACGTATTCCCCAGGCCGGGCGCCGGGCTGTGGGACGGCAGGCGGGTGATTCGTTTTGCCCAGAGCGTGCGCACCACCGCCCTGCCCTCGGGCGAAACCATCTACACCTCGGGCGAGCCGGTGATCTTCGCCGACATGCTCGAGGCCGTAGCCCACGACGCCCCGCGCGCCGCCGCCGGCTCCATCCTGGGCGTGATGCTGCTCCTGCTGATCAGCTTTCGCAACCTGAAGGCCTCACTGGTAGTGATGGCCTCGCTGCTAGCGGGGGTGGTGATGATGGGCGGGGGCATGGCCCTCTTCGATATCAAGCTCAATTTCTTTAACTTCGTGGTTATCCCCATCACCATCGGCATCGGGGTGGACTACGCCGTCAACATCTACCAGCGCTACCGGCTCGAAGGTCCCGGCTCCGTGGGTTTTGTCATCCGCCGCTCGGGCGGGGCCGTGGCCCTGTGCTCACTGACCACCATCATCGGTTACTGCGCCCTGATCATCGCCCAGAACGCGGCCCTCACCTCCTTTGGCTGGATGGCCAATATCGGGGAATTCACCTGCCTCTTCACCGCCATCCTCTCCATGCCGGCCTTCCTCTTGCTCATCGAGCGCCGCCGGGCCCGCCGGGCAGAAAAGAAGGGCTAACAGCGCCGCCACGGCCAATCATACGCTCCAGAGCCAGCAAGCAGCGCATGAGACAGCCCGGGAGAAACCTCGGCCCCATACAACTCCTCGAGGTGCCCCTGGATCTCGGCAACGCTCATCCCCCGGGCATAGGCGAAATGATCTTCTCATCGAAACCAGGTAAGCGACGCTCCCCCTTGGGCACGATCTGGGGGGCAAAACTACCTTCCCGGTCACGGGGCACCTGCAGGGCCAATTCCCCCTGCTCAG